>CAZGSX010000117.1:0-6855 GCA_964528475.1 uncultured Anaerolineales bacterium | reverse complement strand
CTAGGAGGTCCCATGTCTGACCAGACCCTCGCGGCACAGGTGCCTCTTCAAACTGCCAGCTGGCGTCGCTGGTGGGATCGCCATCGAGACACCGTTGATGCGTACCTCTTCCTGGCCCCCTTCCTTGCTGTCTACTCCGTCTTTGTCATCTATCCAATTATCCAGGCGGTATACATGAGCCTGTATAACTGGGATCTGTTGGCCATGGATATGAAGCAGTTTGTCGGCTTGAAGAACTACGTGCGCATGGCCTGGGGCGCCGGGATGACCTGGAACCTGCAACACCTGTTGGTGTGGCGCCTCGTGGGCTTGACCACGATCCCCCTCTTCTTGTGGGCTACGCTCCGCGGTTCTATGCGAAGAGCGACGGCTGGCTGGCTGAGTGTTGCGGCGACCGTGTTGTTTGCAGGTTTGCTGGGAATACATCCCGGCGAACCAACTGGGCGGTGGTACGATGCTGTATTCTGGGCTTCGCTTGGAAACACCGTGGAGTTCGTTCTGCTCTCCACTCCCTTGATCGTAGCGGTTGGCCTGGGCATGGCCTTGGCGCTCAACGGCAGCGACCGCTCCTTGGGGCTGTACCGAACCGCATTCTTCGCCTCCTACGTTTTTTCAGTGTCCGTGTTGACGCTGATCTGGGGCTATCTACTCCAGCCTCAGCGGGGCATCCTGGCAGCTTTCTTGTCCAACCTCGGCATACCGCCGATCCCCTGGCTGACCAATCCGAAGCTGGCCATGCCCGCGATCGTGATTGCGACACTGTGGTGGACAGTCGGCTTCAATATGGTGCTCTTCTTGGCGGGACTGCAGGACATTGATCCGACGTTGTACGAGGCAGCTGAGATCGACGGAGCCGGTCGGTTGATGCAGTTTCGGTACATCACCCTCCCCGGACTGCAGCGCACCACGTTGATGGTACTGGTGCTCCAGATCATTGCTTCGTTTCAGATCTTCGGTCAGGTCTACATCATGACCCGCGGCGGCCCGGGGGGTTCGACCCGCGTCCTCATTCAGCACATCTATGAGAGTGGCTTCCGTGACTTCAGGCTGGGGTACGCATCGGCCATGTCCCTGTTCCTGTTCGCCCTCATGTTCGTCGTGTCATTCTTCCAGTTCCGTCTGTCACCCCAGGAGGGATAGAGCAATGAATCCTGCAAACTGGACCAGTCATAAACTCAGGAAGCGGCTCGGTGGCATCAGCTTCTTCCTAGCCCTGTCACTCGCTGCCTTCGTCTGGCTGGTGCCCATCATCTGGATGTTCTCCCTCTCGCTGACGCCAAATGACGTACTCAGGACCGTAACGACCAGCCTGATTCCAATCAAGCCCACGCTGGCGAACTACATCGGCGTGTTCCAGGCCGGCCTTACACCGCGCTGGTTCCTCAATAGCATCGTCGTGACGGTTACAACCACGGTGGTGACGCTGGTGCTGTGTGCCATGGCCGGCTATGCCTTTGCCCGGCTTGAATTCAGAGGGAAGAGTCTCCTGTTTCCCTTTGTCCTGGCGGGACTCATGGTGCCCAAAGAGGCAATGTTCATCCCGCTGTTTCTAGTGTTCGCCGAGTTTGAGATGCACAACACGTACGCGGCCCTGATTCTGCCGCGCGTGGCCGCACCTCTCGGGGTCTTCATTATGACCCAATTCCTGAAGGCCATCCCGCGAGACATCGAGGAGGCCGCAGAACTTGACGGTGCGAGCCGGTGGACCATCTTCTGGAAGATCATGCTGCCCATGTCTGTCCCGGCGCTGACGGCCCTTGGGATCTTCACCTTCATTCTGACGTGGAACGATTATCTCTGGCCACTGGTCTCTGCCACCGAGAAGGAGATGTTCACAATAACCACCGGCCTGGCATCTCTACAGGGAAACTTCGCGCAGGCCACGGAGTTGGGTTCGCTGATGGCACGCGGCGTACTTGCCAGCGCCCCGCTCTTGGTCCTGTTTCTTGTGTTCCAACGCCAGCTGATCCGCGGTATCGCCGTCGGTAGTGGCGGAAAATAGGAGGATCCGTCTTTGCGTGAGAAGGCGCGGTGCCTACAGAGTCAGCCGCATCTGAAACGCTGACTAGGATCCACATCACTGCGGTACGGAGCTCAGAAGTAGTCCGCTAAACTAGGGAGGTCCGTTGCTCTCTAGGCGGTTCCGGGTGACAACATGGGCGCCTGCCGGCTGATCGGAGAGGGTACATCACAGCGCGGAAGAGATTACCACTTGTGATTACGGTCCAGACCGACGGGCGAATCGACAGCTTGCCCTATAAGAGTTATGGAGGAGAGAAAGATGAAGAGCAGATGGTTCAGTGTGGTGAGTGTGCTGCTGGCACTGGTCTTGTTGGTCGTCGCCTGCGGCCCAACGGCGGAGCCTGAAGAGGGTCCAGAGCCAACTGAGGAGGCAGCAGCTCCGGCGGCGGTAAACCTCAAGCTGGCCCGCTTCTTCGGTGACTGTGACGACACGACGGCTGGCGTGACTGACGTCAGTAAGGCAACGACCGAGTGCGAGGTGATCCAGATCCTTACCAACAAGTTCAACGCCGAGAATGAGTATGGGATCACCGTCGAGCGGCTGGGAGGGTCGGAATGGGGCACGTACTACGATGCTCTAAACACAACATTCGCGGGCGGCGATCCGCCTGACGTTGCCGTGATGCATGGCTCGAACATGCCTGACTATGCCGCCCGTAGCCTGCTTCATCCCATGGCCGCCGATTTCGACACTGTTGGGATCGATTCAACCGACTGGACCGATCCAGCACGCGACGCAGTCACGTATGACGGTGAGTTGATTGGCGTCCCCTTTGACCTCCACGCAAACCTGTACCACGTAAACGTCGACCTGTTCAAGGAAGCCGGGTTGGTTGATGGAGACGGCAACCCTGTGCTCCCTAACAGCCGTGACGAGTTCATGGAGCACGCACAGACCATGAGGGACGTGACTGGTAAGGACTACTTCGCCACCGATGCATCGCAGTTCCCTATCGGGGTCCGGCTTTTCTTCACGCTGGTCTGGCAGCAAGACAGCGACCTGGTATCGCCCGACGGTCAGTCCGCCACCGTAGACACCCCCGAAGGGCGGGAAGCACTGGACTTCATGCTGGCCATGTTTGAGAACGGCTACGCCAATCCCGAGCACAACTACGACTCCTCCCAGCAAGACTTCCTGAACGGCGAGGCAGCCGTGTTGATGAACGGCACCTGGGTCGTGGATCAGTACAATCGCGAGGCGACGTTCGAGTACAGAGCCTTGGACTTCCCCACCCTGTACGATACCCCGGCGGTCTGGGCCAATTCGCATATGTGGGCGGTGCCCAAGCAGTCCAGTGAGGCGAAGTACGAGGCAGCCGCGCAGTTCCTCAAGTTCCTAGACGACCACGTTTACGATTGGTCCGCCGGCACCGGTCACCTGGCCACCCGTAGGTCGGTGCTCACGAGCACAGAGATGGCGAGCGTTCCTCAGCGGGAGAACTACGCTGACA
Source organism: uncultured Anaerolineales bacterium (assembly GCA_964528475.1). Taxonomy (GTDB): domain Bacteria; phylum Chloroflexota; class Anaerolineae; order B4-G1; family B4-G1; genus SKLM01. The sequence continues at coordinate 3,382 of CAZGSX010000117.1, read as the reverse complement.
CGGCCAACATCGCGCAGCTTGTGCCGGCGATTGTGAACTGGCAGGCGGTCGAGGACATCTTGAAGGAGGAACTCGAGTCCACCTGGCTGACAGGTAAGGATCCGGCTCGGGCGCTCGCTGATGCAGAGGCGCGCATCAACGATCAACTGGGCCAGTGATCTAGTTGGGCCGTGTGGCCCCAAGGGCCCGGAAGACTCCGTTTTCCGGGCCCGTTGTATGCAAAGAGAATTCAAGGACAGTGCATGGCTCGTGACAAGCTCTCCCTCGATGGCACCTGGAGCTTCTTGTTTGATTCCGGAGGCAACCTATCGGCCTGCGACACGATCCCCAACGTGCGGCAGACTGGCTGGGACGCCGTAAACGTGCCCGCTCCGTGGCAAGCTCAGTTTGAGGACCTTCGCGACAGAGGCGGCGTCGGGTGGTACCGGCGCACGTTTGAGACGCCTGAATCCTGGACGGGCGAGCAATCTGTCCTCCTTCGTTTTGGCGCCGTTGACTATCACGCCAGCGTTTGGCTCAATGGGGTCTTCCTGGGGGATCACGAGGGCGGATACCTTCCGTTCGACTTTGATGTCGGCGACATACTGCAGCCGCGGAACGACCTGACTGTGCGAGTGATTGACCCCAGCGATGATCCCCAACGATACCCCGATTTCCCGCTGACCGAGATTCCCCATGGTAAACAGACTTGGTACGGGCAGACGAGTGGTATATGGCAATCCGTATGGCTAGAGCGGCGCCCGGCGCTCCACATTCGGACTGTCCGCCTGAATCCTGAGCTGCACAACGGCCAAGTGCAAGCCCACCTTAGTCTTTCGCGACCGGTCGGCGATCTTCAGGCAGTATCAGTCGAGGTCCAGGACCCCACGGGCACTCCCATCGTCAACAATCGGGTTACGGTTCCGGCCGGCGCCAGCGAGGTGGACCTGACCGTCACGGTAGACCAGCCGCTGGCTTGGTCGCCCGATCATCCCCACCTGTACACCTTCGAGACTCGACTCTCAGATGGCAAGGGGAGACAGGACGTGCATCGGGAACGGTTTGGGTTTCGTACCATCGAGACCAGAAAGGGCCAACTCATTCTCAATGGCGAAGTCCTTTACCTACGGGGCGCCCTGGACCAGGCGTACTATCCAGAGACCATCTACACCCCACCTTCGGTCGGTTTCCTGGAAGACCAGATCCGCAAAGCCAAGGCGATGGGCTTTAACCTGCTTCGCTGCCACGCCAAGATCGCCGATCCACGCTACTATGAGGTCGCCGATCGCATGGGGATGCTCATCTGGACGGAATTGCCCAACTGGCATCTGCTCACTGAGCCAGCAGGTCAGCGGGCTCGCGAGACGCTGCAGGGCATCATTAACCGCGATGGCAACCATCCAGCGATCATCGCCTGGACGATCATCAACGAGGATTGGGGAACAGACCTCGTGCATGACGCTACACACCAGAATTGGCTACACGAAGTTTACCGGTGGTTGAAGACGCTTGACCCCACACGGCTGATTGTGGACAATTCCCCGTGCTGGCCCAACTTCCATGTCGAGACCGACGTGGAGGACTATCACCACTATCAGACGCTCCCAGATCACCGCCAGGAGTGGGATGACTTCGTCAATGCTTTCGCAGATCGTGCTGATTGGACTTTCGCTCCAGGTGGTGATGCGGTTCGAGCCGGTGACGAGCCTCTCATCGTGTCCGAGTTCGGCAACTGGGGCCTACCCGATGTAGATTCGCTGATGGCTCCGGATGGTCGTGAACCTTGGTGGTTTGAGACGGGCTTTGAATGGGACGAAGGTGTCGCCTATCCGCACGCGGTGCAGCAGCGGTTCAAAACGTGGCACTTGGATCGAGTCTTCGGCCCGTGGTCGGATTTCACGAAGGCCACCCAGTGGCACCAGTTTCAGGCTCTGAAGTACGAGATCGAATCAATCCGTCGACAGTCGGATATTGCTGGCTATGTGATCACGGAGCTTACCGACGTCTTTTGGGAATGCAATGGTCTGCTAGATATGCATCGCGAGCCCAAGGTGTTCTGCGGTGACCTCGCGGCCTTGAATGCGGAGACCGTGGTCGTGCCGGATTGGGAGCGGGCAGCCTATTGGGTTGGCGAGCCAGTGCGAGTCGGAATCTCCGTGTGCCACGGGGCCGGTTCGCAAATCGAGGGCAGCGAAGTTCTCTGGAAACTGTCGTCGAGTGCGGCCGGTGATCGCGTAGGAGTCCCAACCTTGGGCGCGGGACAGGCTGAGACAATAGGCACAGCCGTCTTCCCGGCCCCTGAGGTGGAGACTCCACTGATCGAGCGGCTGGATCTCCACCTGGAAGCGGTCGATGGCCTTCAGCTAGCGTCGAATCATCTGGCATTGACGATCTTCCCTGAACGGAGCGGGCCAGTCGATGCGGAAGTACCACTTTGGGCAGCGGACCACGAGTTGGCGGAACGGCTGACCGCGTTGGGTTACCATCTAGCCCCGACGTTGCAGGGAGCGGGCGCGGTCATCGCTCATAGGCTCGATGAGGCGCTGGTCTCTTACGTGCGAAATGGCGGGCGCCTGCTGTTGCTAGCCGATGGGCCGGAAGCAATCGGGCCAGGTTTCGCCGGTGTGCAGATTGAGAGCCGAGAGGGCACCCCCTGGAATGGGGACTGGATCTCGTCCTTCGCCTGGCTGCGCCGGGAGGGCCCCTTCTCGGGCCTTCCGGGTGGACCCCTGCTCGACCATAGCTTCGACCGCGTGATCCCTGAGCACGTGCTTGTCGGATGCAAGCCCTGGGAGTTCGAAGCTCACGTACACGCGGGGCTATTCGTGGGGTGGATACACAAGCCAGTGGCATTGACCGCCGAACGCCGTTACGGAAAGGGCCGAGCTGTGATTACCACCTTCCAGGTCACCAATGACGCCCCTGGATATGATCCAACGGCGACGACCCTGCTAGATGCGCTAATCAGTCTGACACTGAACAGGTAGGCCGCGGGAAGCCCATGGAGTTCGACCCCACTAAGCACCCGCATCGTCGCTACAACCCGCTCACGGGGGAGTGGATTCTGGTCTCGCCCCAGCGTATGGCTCGCCCGTGGAAGGGCAAGACGGAGCAGAGGCCGGACGATGCGCGCCCCGAGTACGTGCCCGACTGCTACCTCTGCCCGGGTAACGAACGGGCCGGGGGCGCACGCAACCCCGACTATGAGGGTACCTTTGTCTTCACCAACGACTACCCCGCCCTGCTGTCGGACACGCCGAAGGCAACGGTGAACCCACACCCCTTGCTACGCGCGCACAGTCAGCCCGGCACGTGCCGTGTCATCTGTTTCTCACCGCGCCACGATCTGACGCTGGCTGAGATGGACGTGCTCGACATCCGGAGGGTGGTCGCCCTGTGGGCG
>CAZGSX010000116.1:0-6975 GCA_964528475.1 uncultured Anaerolineales bacterium | reverse complement strand
CGCCAGGTTACATCTTGAAGGAACGGCAAACTGGGGCGCTGTGCCCGACCAACTGACTTCGGGCGTTGCCTAGCTAGGTCGTGCGACGGAAGGAAGACCTCACCCTCGTGGTGAGGTCTTTGCGTTAAGGCAGCAACTTACCGTGAGCGTCGAGTGTTCAAGGCCCAGATTGGACTCGTCCCACGATTGCCGCGGTAGGCCGTGGCGAGTTCTCTCACCAAGAACCGACATAGGCGGCAGGAGCTCGGGCCGATGTGCAGAGAGCGACTGGTCGACGGTCTCTTAGGCGGTTTTGGCTGCTCCTCTGCCGGGGGGGGAACCCTTGTCATAGGCGACATCTAGCTCTTCTCACAGCACACCCTAGAACCAGCGGACTCACCCCTCTGCGACCCCTGCCATCGCCGGGTCGTGTCGCTGAAGTTGCCTGTCTCTTGGTAGGTCTCGATCAGCAGTTTTCTTGCTCCGATGCGGTGCGTACGGTACACTCTACTGTAGGCTAATCTTGGCATAGCCGGTCTCCCTCCTGCATCAGTGTTGTCCACACAGATTCTACTGGAGGGAGGCCGGCCTTTCCAGCTATGCGCCCCAGCACCTGGTAACGATGTATTGTCGCACGCACCTGACCGCGTTGCTAGACCAGACAGGTTGTGGTAGTATTGCCTGGTCTGGACCTCAGGGCCTGTAGGCGAAGCGGGCCCCGACCATCGCCAGGGGGCGAAATGGGCACCCCTCTCCTGGAAACGAAGCTCCATATTCCCCCAGTCCGACCAAAGCTGGTCTCGCGCCCGCGTCTGGTTGAGCGGTTTAGCGCAGGGCTTCACGACAGACTCACGCTCGTCCCTGCCCCGGCGGGCTTCGGCAAGACGACGCCTCAGTGAATGGGCCCAAGCTCTGGGCAACGCCTCACCGCCCAGGGCCGTCGCCTGGCTTTGGCTTGAGGAGAGCGACAACGATTCGACGTGCTTCCTGACGTACCTGATCGCTGCTCTGCGGACAGTGGAAGCCGACGTAGGCGTAGCAGCCCGGTCCCTGCTTCAGTCGCCCCACCCGCCGGCTGTCGAGACAATCCTCTCGAGCCTGATCAACGAAATCGCCGCCGTCGCGCCGGGCCACAATGAGGGTTCTCCCTTGGTCTTGGTCCTCGACGACTATCATCGCATCACGGCCCGACCCGTTCACGAGGCCCTCACCTTCCTGCTCGACCACCTGCCGCGGCAGATACACCTGGCAATCGGCGGTCGGGCCGACCCGCCGCTGCCGCTCGCACCCTTGCGCGCACTGGGACAACTGACGGAGCTGCGGATCGCCGACCTGCGCTTCACTCCCGCCGAAGCGGCCATGTGCCTGAACGAGTCAATGGGGCTGGGGCTGTCGACAGACGAGATCGCTGCTCTGGATGCCCGAACAGAAGGTTGGATTGCCGGACTTCAGATGGCGGCGCTCTCGATCCGCGGGTGCAGAGATGTGACCGGGTTCATCAAGACCTTCAGCGGCAGCCACCGTTTCGTCCTGGACTACCTGGTGGAAGAGGTGCTTGACCAGCAACCTCCGCACATCCAGGACTTCTTGCTTGGGACATCCATCCTTGAGCGCATGATCGGGCCCCTTTGCGATGCGATCACGGATCGAGGTGACAGCAGGGCTATTCTAGCCCAGCTGGACCGGGCTAACTTGTTCCTCATCCCCCTGGACGACGAGCGGAGGTGGTATCGCTATCATCATCTCTTCGCCGATCTGCTGCGGAACCGTCTGGAGCTAATGAAGTCCCCCTCGCCCGGGATGACCGTCGCCTTTGCCGACGCGGTCGGCGCAATCAGCAGCGAGACAGCGATGAGCGCGACGATGCCCAGTGTTGCCCCTTCCTGCAACCAGCGACCGCACCCGAGGACGGGTGCTACGAGCATGAGGTGTGCTAGCTGAAAGCGTGTGGAGGCGGCCGGAAGCTGAAGCAGCTCGGCGCGGACGCCCCGATAGCCCTCAGCGGGTCTGCGACCCGCGTCGCATGCAATCATTGACGGAGGGGGGATTATCGCCTATACTAGGCTTAGACTGCGTTCACGACCGCGTCCGACTTGTCGGAGCTTGGCCCCCATCTCTGACATTCGAGTCTGCGAAGTCGGTCTGGAACATGTTTCAGAAGTCATCGCTTTGGCTTGATGGGAGGCTGGTTGATGCCCGCCCTGCGGCTGTACCTCTTGGGCCGCCTGGACATCCGCTACCATGGACAGGTGGTGCCCAAGCCACCCACAACAAACGCCCAATCCCTTCTGGCCTACCTGGCGCTGCATCGCGAGCGACCCCAGCCGCGCGAGCGCCTGGCTGCCTTGTTCTGGGGCGAGCGACCGGAGCGCAAGGCACGGCGCTCGTTGACCACCGCCCTGTGGCACATCCGCCGTTCGCTGCCGGATGAGGCCCTTCTGCTGAGTGACGTCCACTCGGTCCAGTTTGACCCCCAGGCCGACCTGTGGCTCGACCTCGCCGAGTTCGAGGTTCTGGCTGCCCGCCGCGAGCTATCGTCCCTCCAGTCCGCCGTCGCCCTCTACCGCGGCGACTTCATGGACGGCTTCTACGACGATTGGGTGCTCAACGAGCGCTACCGGCTGGAGATGGTGTTCTCGGAAGTGCTGGCGCGGTTGATGGCGGGCTTGGAGGCCAGGGAACAGCACGACCGGGCGCTCGGCGTTGCGCTGCGCCTGCTCGAGCACGACCCGCTGCGAGAGGATGCCCGCCGGCTGACCATGCGGGCATACTGTCACCTGGGTCACCGCAACACCGCCCTCGAGCAGTACCGCCGCTGCCGCGAGATCGTCGGTGAGGAGCTGAATACCGAGCCGATGGAAGAAACGACGGCCCTGTACCAGGACATCCTGGATGGTCGCTTTGAGATCGGGCCCACCGTGGAGGCCCTGGCGGCCGAGAGGGCGGCGGAGCCTCCACGGCCGCCGGGACAGAATCCGCTGGATCCCGTTGTCCGGGGCCCGGTGGTGGGTCGGGAGACGGAGCTGGCCTTCCTTCGAGACCGCTACCAGGAAGCCCGGACGGGTCCGGGCAGCCTCGTGCTGCTCCCTGGCGAGGCGGGAGTGGGCAAGACCCGGCTGGTGGAGGAGCTCGCTGACCACCTCCGCTGGCAGGGCGTGCGTGTGCTATGGGGCCGCTGCTACGAGTTTGAGCGTCTCCTGCCCTACCAGCCCGTGAGCGAGGCGCTGCAGACCGTTCTACCCACCATCTCGCCGGGGGATCTGACCCACCTCCCCTCGTGGATCTTGCGCGAGGTCGCCCGTCTCGTGCCTCAGGTCCGGGACAGGCAGTCAGAGCCCCGCGAGAGCTCAGAGACGTTCCCGGATCAGCAGCGCGCACAGCTTTTCGAAGCTGTGGCCCGTTTCATCGCCTGGCTCTCGACCCAGTCCGGCCTAGCCCTGATGTTCGAGGATCTCCACTGGGCCACCGAGTCGACGCTCCAGATGGTCCATTATCTGGCCCGCCATCTGGCGGATGGGCACGCGGTCATCGTGGGTACCCTCCGGCCCGAGGCAGTCGGACCGCAGCACCCGCTCCGTGCCTTCCAGCGGCAGCTCACCCGTGAAGGCCTTGTCCGAACGCTGGAGCTGAAGGGCCTGTCGCGCCAGTCGGTCGAGACGCTAGTAACCGAGATGTCGGGCTGCGGCGAGGCCGTGGCTCCCCTAGCCCAGCGCCTCTACGAAGACACCGAGGGCAACCCCTTCTTCCTGATCGAGACCATCAAGGCGCTGTTCGAGGAGAAGTTAATCCGGCTGGATGGCGAAGCCTGGCAGGGCGATTTCGCCGGAGTTTCCCGGTCCGAGCTGCCGCTGCCGGCGGGTGTAAGCGAGGCCATCCAGGCTCGGGTCCACCGCCTCGAGCCCGAAGCCCGGCGCGCCCTACAGACGGCCGCCGCTCTCGGCCGCGAGTTCGACTTCGACCTGCTTGCCGCCGCTTGGCACCGCGAAGAGGAGACCACCCTGGAGGCCCTCGATGCTCTGCTTCGGCATCGCTTCGTTGACGAGGGCAGCGCCGCGACGGCCCGGGATTACGTCTTCCACCACCATAAGATCCAGGAGGTGGTCTACGCTGAGATCCCGCGCCGCCACCGACAGCGCTTGCACGCCCGGGCGGGGAGGGCGATGGAGAGGCTTTACGAACCGGATCGACAAGATGTGGCTGGTGAGCTGGCCTTCCACTTCAGCCGGGCCCGGCTGGCGGACGAAGCCCTGGCGCAGAAGGCGGTGCGCTACCTCCTCTTGGCTGGCGACCAGGCGCGGCTTGCGTACGCCCGCCGCGAGGCCATTGACTATTACAGCCAGGCGCTGGCGCTGCAAAAGGAGCAGGGCGAGTACGAGGGTGCGGCGCGGACGCTGATGAAGCTCGGGCTGGTGCATGAGACGCACTTCGACTTCACCCAGGCCCGCCAGGCCTTCGACGAGGCCTTTGCCCTGCGCCAGCAGGCCAGCACACGCCGGGCCGACACATCACGGTCGCCCGCCCCCCACCCGCTGCGCATCCGCTGGCGCAGCCCATACGGTCTAGACCCGGCGTTCAACCGCGAGTACGCCTCGGCCGTGGTCCTCTACCAGCTGTTTAGCGGACTGGTGTCGGAAGGTCCGGATCTGGACCTCGTACCCGAGGTTGCTCGGCGATGGGAGGTCTCCGAGGGCGGGTGCCGTTATCGTTTCTACCTACGGCCCAATGCGCGCTGGAGTGACGGCACACCTCTGACGGCCCGCGACTTTGAGTACGCCTGGAAACGCCAGCTCGATCCGGCTGCCGGCGGTCCGGCATCCAATCTCTTGGCGATCAAGGGTGCTCGGGCTTTCCATCGTGGGGAAAGCATAGACCCGGACCGTCTTGGCGTGCGGGCCCTCGACAGCTCGACCCTGGAGGTGGTGCTTGAGGAGCCCGTCAGCTATTTCCTTTACGAGTTAGCAACCGCCAGCACCTATCCAGTCCCCCAGCATGTGGTGGCTGCACAAGGCCCGGCCTGGACCGATGTGGACAAGATCGTCACCAACGGGCCCTTCATGCTGGAGCCGTGGGAGCGAGGTGAGTCCATGACCCTGGTGCGGAACCCTCTCTACCCAGGCCGCCGCCGGGGCAACGTCGAGCGGGTTGTGCTCCGCTTCCCTGAACCGCTATCGCCTCACGATCTATCGGAACCCTTGGAGCAGTACGAGCGCGGCGACCTTGACGTTCTGACACTGATGGACGCTTCTGTGCAGGAAGGGGACCGCCTCCGGCGGCAATTCGCCGCTGAGTATGTCTCCGCACCCTGGCTGTTCACGGTGTATCTCGGGTTTGTCACCGACCGGCCGCCGTTCGACGACGTCCGTGTGCGCCAGGCCCTGGCCATGGCGGTAGACAGGGAAGCGCTGGCGGATGTAGCACTGCGCGGCATGTACGCGCCGGGTACCGGCGGCCTCGTCCCGCCTGGCATGCCGGGGCACTCACCCGGCATCGGCCTCCCCTACCATCCCCGTCAGGCGCGGCAGCTTCTCGCTGCCGCCGGTCATCCGGGTGGGCGCGGCTTTCCGGACCTGGAGGCATTGAGGGTGCCACCGATCGATCCCCTTATCACGCGTTACCTCCAATCGCAGTGGCAGGACAACCTGGGTGTTTCCACTGGCTGGAACGTGCTGCACTGGCCACCGTTCTGCCGACGGCTGCAGCAAGACCCTCCTCACCTCTACATCCTAGCCCAGTTTGCCGACTCGCCCGATCCTGGCATCTACCTGGCAATCGATGACATCCGTGATACTCGGTGGGAGAGACCCGCCTTCGAGGAGCTGACCGAGAAGGCCAGACACATTACCGATCAGAGGAGACGCATCGAGCTCCTGCGCCAGGCCGACCAGATTCTGCTACAAGAGACGCCCATCGTCCCCCTTATCTACGGTCGCCAGCATCTGTTGGTCAAGCCCTGGGTCAGCAACTTCGCCACATCGCCCCTCTCGCGCTGGGATCTAAGAGATACCATCATCCAGCCCCACTGACGCGCCCTCGGAGCGACCGCCCTTGATGGCGCTGCTGGGCGCATCGTCTGCTGTCATTATAGGCAAGACGTGGCGCGTTTGCCACTCAGAGTAGAATGCCACCGGAAGTAGGCCAGCCTAGCCGAGCACGAGCCCCACGTAGTGGGGCACTCGGCCCTGGCCCATCATCGCGAGACACCCGCGGCGCCTGGGCGCCACTCTGAACGGAAGCAGCTTCTCACATCGTCATTGCGAGGAGCGCAACTGTGCGCGACGAAGCGATCTCCGACCATCCCCACGCGTTTTAGCACTTTTTTGGCACCCCTGCTGTACCCTTTGAGTGCGTGGGGGGCGGCGCGACAGGACATCACTCCTAACGCAATCTTTGCCCCGCATTTGACTGCCGCTCCCCGTCTAGCCTGAGCTGGCGCACTGGGATCGGCGGATCAACTGTCACGAGACGAAGAGGAGATGAGCCTATGGAAATAGATCTCACCCCCGCCCTGCAACGGGAGATAGATTGAGGAAAGCTCACATAGCATCGAAGGAGGTCGGACATGAAGAGCCTAGCATTGCGTGCGAGTCTGGTCTTGGCACTGATCGCGCTGTTGGGGATCGCCAGTGCGCCTGTGGCGGCCCGCCCGGCAGCAGAAGGCACTACTCGCATTCCCATTGAGAACTACTTCATCTGCTGCAGCTATGAGGGACCTGACCCGTGGGTCAGTGATGACGGAATCCTGCATATCAGGGATAGGGTTCTCCAGGCTGTCGTAACGTCTAACGAGGACTACCACGCCGGGACAGGCACAAACTGGGCGAATGCCAACATCGATACCGCCACCGGCTATGCTACGTATCACGGTAGCATGGAGATTCACCCCGACGCCTACGAAGGTTATTGGGCCGGACACTGGTCCATGCAGATCACCCCGGGTAAGGTGGGGGGGACTGCCCGCTTGCAGGGCTACGGCGAGCTGGAGGGATTGTCCACCAA
>CAZGSX010000115.1:0-7302 GCA_964528475.1 uncultured Anaerolineales bacterium | reverse complement strand
GGCCTGAAGGCCCGCGTCGAACGCTCGAACGGTCACGAGCCGACGCTGGAGGACGTCTTCATGGACCTGACGGGCAAGAAGCTGGTGGAGGACGAATAGACAAGCGATGACCTCCGAGGTCTCGGCATGTTGGATCCGGCCTGAAGGTCGGTGTCAGTCGGCGCATTCAGCGCCGACGTGTCGATGACGGAAGGCCTCGGAGGTCTCGAGGAGGTACCACATGGCACAACTAGTTCACGAAATCAAGGCGTCTTACGCCTTCGTCGAGCGGAACTTCAACCTGGTCAAGCGGTACTGGGGTTGGGAGGTCGTCTGGATGATGTACTCGATCGCCAACGCCCTCTCCATCACCTACATCGGCGCCGGGGCGGAGGCCGTCACCGGGCAGAAGATCGACTCCAGTCACATGATCCTCTACCTGCTGGTCGGGACCCTCGTGTGGCACTACCTGTCGGTCGTCTTCGACAACGTCAGCGAGATGATCGCCTGGGAGCGCTGGGAGGGCACCATCGAGTACACCTTCATGGCGCCCGTCACCCGGTTCACCCATATGGTCGGCCAGACGCTCTTCGCGCTGGTCTATGGCTTGCTTCATACCGCCATCATCTTGGGCGTCGTGGCCGCCTTCTTCCAGCTTGATCTGCGGCAGGCGAACCTGGCCGGTGGCGCGTTGATGTTGCTGGCCGGAAGTCTGTCGTTCACCGGCCTGGGCATCGTCGCCTCCGTCCTCCCGCTCCTGTTCCCGGAGCGCGGGGCGCAGATGACCCACGTGATCCAGGCGGTCCTGCTCCTGATCTCGGGCGTCTACTTCCCCGTGTCCGTGCTGCCGGGGTGGATGCAGCCGCTGACGCGGCTCTCCCCGGCCACGTACGTCCTGGAGGGGATGCGCTCCGCTCTGCTGGACGGGGCCGGGACGGTCACACTGCTGCCGCACCTGATCCGTCTGGTGCTCATCGGCGTCGGGGCCATCCCCCTCGGCCTGACCATCTTCCGCCAGGCGGAGATGTACGCCAAGCGCACCGGGAAGCTGAAGCGGAGTGGGTAGCGCTGGCGCTTACACAACCTGCTCCTGGAGGAGCCGACACCCTTCAGGAGCAGGCCTTCGAACGCCCCGCCAGCCGGGGCGCTGACAGTCGCTCTGAAGTATCTCGATGCTTTTGTACATCTGGCCTGATTTGACGAGGAGGTGGAGATCCCGATGAACATTGTCATTCGACACGCGGAGCCAGACGATTATGAGGCGTTCCATCGCATCTTCTCGGCTCCCACGGTGATCCACGGCACGCTGCAGCTTCCTTTTCCTTCCGCCGAGCGGTGGCGCAAGCGCCTTGCGGAACCCAGGGAAGGTCTCTACAGCCTGGTCGCTTCTGTCGAGGGTGAGGTGGTGGGCACCCTTGGCCTGCATACCTCCCCCAATCACCCTCGCCGCTGGCACGCGGGCCACATCGGCATGGCGGTGCGCGACGAGTGGCAGGGCAAGGGGATCGGCAGCGCGCTGATGGAGGCGGCGATCGATTTGGCGGACAATTGGCTCAACCTGGCCCGCCTCGAGTTGACCGTGTTCACCGATAATGCGCCAGCCATCGCTCTCTATGAGCGCTTCGGCTTCGCCACGGAGGGCACCCTCGCTGCCTACGTCTTTCGTGATGGCGAATACGTGGACTGCTTCACGATGGCGCGTTTCAGGGAGTAGATCGACCGGCGCATGCCGCCGCCCTTGGATTGCCCAACGGTAGCAGGACTTGGGAGCATAGCACAACGGCCGGGGCGTTACTGAATAGTATCCTCTGTTGCCTTCGGATCTCTCCACGAGAGCGGCCGTCGTCTCCTGGATGCGTATGACAGCACCCGACTGCTGCGCCAGCGTTCTATCGGTTTCGAGCCAAACCTTGCGCAGGCTGAGCAGCAGGTGCCTAAGCAGACCAATATCTGAGGCGCAGCCACCACTTCACGCCGTCCGGCGCCCGAACCCTCGCCAGGTTGCGGAGAACGATGAAGCTCTGCTGCCATGCCTGGCCCTGTTGACAAGGGGCGTCAAATCTGGACAATATGGGGGAAATCCTGAGGCGGACCACGTCGGCACCTTAGGGGTTTCGGGTCAGAGATCGGTGGCGCGAAGTTCCTGGTGGACCAGAGAGAACTGCCGGTAGTACCATCGGAGCAACCTTCGTAAGACTAAACTCGGAGAAGAGCGAAATGCACATCCCGGGACGAGTGGCTGTACAGCAACTACCTAGAGTGGGTGGACAAGCGCTCTGACACGCTGGTGGACCGTGACTTTCTGCAGGCCTATTTCCCTACGCCAAGCGACTACGCGTCGTTTGTCAGGGATGATGTCGACGCACTGGTGGAGAGCAAGCTTCGGACGTACTGCTTGGAGTGACAGAAGGTTAACCTTGCGAAGGTTCGCGCAGATACGTCTAAGGCGAGAGAACTTGGCATATCTGACAGATGCGTGCTATCGAAAGCTGAACGGAAACCTTCGCAAGGTTCGGCTTATGGCCGCGACCGCCATTACCGCGGCCCCATAGGACAGGAGAATTCATGCTCACCGTCATAATCGATGCCGACGACACACTGTGGGAGAACAACATCTACTACGAGGAGTGCCTTGCCGAGTTCACGGCCCTGATGGTCGAGGAGGGGTTCGATCCCCACGAGGTTGAGGAGATGATGAGCGTCGTGGAGCGGGAGCGCGTGCCCGAGGTGGGCTACGCCCCCCAGGAGTTCGCCCGCAGCCTGGTCGTCACCTACGAGCGCCTCTGCCGGCAGCACGGGCGGTCCGCCGACACCGCCGTCGCTGAGGCTGTTCACGACGTCGGCATGACCGTGGTCGACTATCCCATGGTCGTTCTTGACGGCGTCGAGGCGACGCTGGAGCGGCTGGACGGGCGCTACCGTCTCCTCCTTCTCACCAAGGGCGACCGCGAGGTGCAACGCCAGAAGCTTGCCCGCTCCGGTCTAGGCCGCTACTTCCACGGGGTCCACGTGGTCGCCGAGAAGGACGCCGACGTCTTCCGCGACCTCGTCGCCAGGTACGATCTCCGGCCGGACCGCACGTGGATGGTCGGGAACAGCCCCCGGTCGGACATCAACCCGGCTGTGGAGGCGGGGATCGGCGCGGTCTACGTCCCCCACCCGAACACCTGGGACCTGGAAGTGGAGGACTTGGTGGATTCGGAGCGCGTCACTGTTCTGAGTAGCTTCGCCGAGCTGACTGCCTTCCTCGCCCCCAGCGAGAACAGTGAAGAGGGAATGCCATGATTCATGAGTTACAGCCTGCCGCTTTTGAGCGCGCCCGTCCGCTCTTCCTGGACCTCCGCTTCCACCTGGCTAGCGCCGCCGTCCTCGACGGGAACAGCCCGGGTCTGATCCTCGTCGACGACGCGGCCCGCCCCCGCTCAGCGTACATGCTGTCCCCGGAGGGGTCCTACCTGGCCGGCGATCCGGACAATGCCACCTTCAACCGGGGTTTTAACGAGGCTGTTGTTGCCCGGCGGGCCCTCGGCAAGGATGTCCGGGTGCTCTTTTTCGTCGTCCACCCGGAAGGCTGGCGCGACCGGCTGCCCACCATCGTCGCCCCTTATTCACCCGTCGTCCACAGGCGCTACCATTACGTCTGCCGCAGTCTGCGCTCCGACTGGCGATCCCACCTTCCCGAGGGGTACGCAGTCCGTCCTATCGACCGCTCCCTGGTGGATAGCCCGGATATCCCCGTTCCGGATCATGTCACTGGCTGGATGGTTGGCAACTGGGGCTCCATCGACCGTTTCCTCGAGGACGGATTCGGGTTCGCCGCCCTCGCCGGGGACGAAGTGGTCTCCTGGTCGCTCGCCGACTGCGTTAGCGATGAGTGTTGCGAGATCGGCATCCACACCGCGCCTCCCCATCGCAGGCGCGGGCTGGCCGCCGTGACCGCTGCTGCTGCTCTGGAGCATGCGTTTTCAGCCGGCTACACGTCCGTGGGTTGGCACTGTCCCCACGATAACCTAGGCTCCATTGGCACGGCGGAGAAGATCGGTTTTCAACGAGAGCGCGAGTATAGCGCTTACTACGTCCAGCTGGGCAGCCAGACCGGACGCCCTCGAGGAGAAAGTGAGAGTGAGGCAGAGTGATAGACAATAGGAGCGACTGCGTATGAATGACCAGGGTGTGAGAGCGCTGATCGTTGATTACGGTGGTGTGTTGATGCGCACCGCCGACCGCCGGCCCCGCCGGCAGCTCGAGCGCCAGTTCGACATGGCCCCCGGCGAGGTCTACGATGTCGTCTTCCACAATCCTCGCTGGAACGATGTCCAGCACGGCCGCATCGATAGCGATGCCTTCTGGGCCTCCGTCGGTGAAGAGCTGGAGCTGGATGCTGAGCAACTGGACGTTTTCCAACGGCTCTTCTGGAGTGGTGATAGACTGGACGAGGAGCTTGTCGCCCTCATCCGCGACCTGCGTGACCGGGGCTATCGAACCGCTCTTCTTAGCAACGCGCCTCCGGACATGGAGGCCTATGTGGCAGAACTCGGCATCCTCGATGCTTTCGACGTGACCGTGGTCTCTGGTGATGAGGGTGTGACCAAACCTGCTCCTGAGATCTATCATCTTGCCCTCGAGCGGTTGGACGTGGCCCCGGAGCAGGCGGTGTTCATCGACGATACCCCGGTCAACGTCGAGGCGGCTCGCCGCTTGGGCATCAGGGCCACCCGGTTCCGCGGTCTCGAGCCTCTCCGCATCTGGCTGCGGGAAGTAGGTGTGTCCGTGCCGAAGCGGGAGCTACGCCCCGTGGAGGATGTGCGCGCTGTCATCTTCGACTGGGGTGGGGTGATGGAAGAGCTGCCCAGCGAGGCCGACGTGGCCGCCTGGGAGAGGCGCCTAGCCTTAGGGCCTGGAGTACTGCCTGGTATCCTCTGGGGCGAGACCTGGCGGAGGTTGGCCGTGGGGGCTATCAGCGACGACGAGTACGTTCGTCGCGTCGCCGAGGAGCTGGGTTTCCCCGACCAAGGGAGTGCGCTCAGTTTCTTTCAAGCGTTCTACACCAGCGACCGCCTCAACGCCGAGGTTGTGCAAGCTGCTTGGATCCTGCGTGGAACCTACAGTGTCGGCCTTCTCAGCAATGCTTTCCCGGCCCAGGCGGAGACGATCCGCGAACAGTACGGGATTGACGTACACACCGAGTTCGATGTCTACGTGAACTCGGCGCACGTCGGGGTATCCAAGCCTGATCCCAGAATCTATGACTTAACCCTTCAGCGGCTTGATGTTGAACCCCACCAGACCATCTTCTTGGACGATGGCCTGCGCAATGTCGACAGTGCGCGGGAGCTGGGTATCCACGCCATCCAGTTTGTGGATCCCCAGACCTCTCTGCCCCACCTGGCGGCGCTCCTGGGTCATCCCATTGGGGCGTGACGCCGTTGTCGCTTCAGGGCTGTCGTGGTGCCAGTTGCTGACCATCGGTCGAATGGCAGGGGAGACGCGGTGACAGGGCGCTGGTACGAAGAACTGTACGATGACTTCCCTGGCTACGACGATGAACCCTACGTCCAGAGCACGGCCGCCGAGGTCGATTTCGTCGTGCGCACGCTCGACCGCGGGTGCCAGGCCAGGGTATTGGACGTTGGATGTGGCACCGGACGGCACGCCCTGGCCTTGGCTGCCCGCGGGTACTGGGTCGTAGGCCTTGATCTTTCTGAATACATGGTCCGGCGCGGGCGCGCTGCGGCTCTGCCCTACCTAGACGTGCCTTTCCTCGTTGGCGATGCTCGGGCCCTGCCCTTCGCAGAGCGGTTCGACGCGGCGTTGATGCTCTGCGAGGGTGCCTTCTCCCTCATGGAGCGCGATGCCATGGACCGCCTCATCCTGCGGAATCTCGCCCGCGTGCTGTGGCCTGGGGGGCAGCTGATCATGACGGCGCCCCACGCCGCCTACGCCTTCGCCCACGGGTTGGATGAGGGTGACTTCAATGTGGTGACCCTGCGGGAGCGTTTTGAAGTGCAGAGCACCGATCGGGAGGGACAAGTGAGGATGCTGGAGGCTACCCAGCGCTACTACACCTGCCCAGAGCTGAAGCGCCTGTTGACCTGCGCGGGCTTCCGGGCGGTCCGCTTCTTTAGCGTAACGTCGGACGGGTTCAGCGACGAGCTGATGCCCTCAGAGGATCATTTCGAGATCGGGGCTGTCGGGCGACTCAGGAGCTGAGTACTCCTCAACGTACAGAGGTAAGACCACTCACCTTGCCAGCTGGCCCGTCGTCTCCGCTAGCTGACGCCAGGGGCCCTGGAGCGAGCCTCCACCTGCCATCGGGACCAGAAGCGCGCCGGCTACCACAGGTCGGAGCGGTCGGGTCTCAAAACTCTGTTGTTGAGGGGATCGGCGCGTGCTATACGAGGAGGCGATCCGGCGGAAGGGTCAGACCCCTTGACCTTCTCCGCAACCCGCCCCGGCCTACGACTAGACTGACCATCGACATCCCACCCGCCACTCCTTGCCACGCCAAATGTCTTCAAGATCCCGTGTCTCAGAGCGACGGCAAGCTCCGCGCATCTGTCGGTCCACGCACGGGTCTGCTCCATCAACTGGCGCGTGGGGCTGAACGATGCTGATGGGACGCATGGCGATGGGAGCACTGGAGCACGGTCGGGTGAACACGTCGGCACGCTAGTGAAACTCCCATCCCTGCACAGCTCTGGTAGCTAGCTAGCGCCCGGTAACTTGGCCTGGTCAGGTCGCAACCTTGGATCCCCCACCGGGTGATCCTCGACAGGGGTTTTCTTCCCAGTCGGCCCTGGCGCCGCCTGAACCTCCGGTCCGCATCAGGCACTCTCTTTCTGGTCGCGGCAAGCTGTAGGCAGTGCTCGCCAATCGTGTCCCTCAGCGCATCGTCGTAAGCTACATCGCGCGCCAAACAGCAGCCCTCAGATTGGCCCAGAGGGCCTCCAGAGGGACTCCACGCGCAGTGATGTCAACGACTAGAAGTGGCCCCCGCCATCAGCATCGTCCAAGCCTGACCCTATCACCGCAGTACAGAGGCTGCTCACTATCAAGGTGCGGTTTACGAGCTCTCCAGCAAGAGCCTCTTGATCCTAGGACGAAGACGCCGAGACCCCGTGTTGTGGGCGAAGACCTTCCCTTTCTCCCAGCGCCGCGAATGCATGGCATCGTAGAAGAGTTGCTCACCAAGGACGAGTGTCCGGAGAACACCGACGAACGCTTTCGCGCCACCGCTGCCACAGAGCATCGAGCCCCGCCGCTTTCGTGAATGTCGACTCGGACCCGGGGATGCTGACCGGGTTCCCTGACCCGAGTTCCTGC
>CAZGSX010000114.1:0-7349 GCA_964528475.1 uncultured Anaerolineales bacterium | reverse complement strand
CGCTCTGTCTCCTCCTGCACCGGCTGGAGCATGCGCCGCACGTCAGGGGGAGCGGAGGCCAGGTTGTTGAAAATGCTCACCTGAAACCGCTCCAGGTGGTCGAAGCGCTTCTGAAACCGTTGTGCAAGCGGTTCGCGTCTCTGCATCCGATGACTCATCCGCAGCGAAGGATCGTTGGCAATGTTGATGACCATGACCAACCAGAAAACCAATCCCACAGGGAGCAGCCACCAGGCCGACACGAGACCGGCGAACACGGACACTCCCAGCATCAGCAGATTGATGGGATGAATTAGCCCAGTGAGCAACGGTGAACGGATCAACATGAATTATGCTTCCCGACCCACTTCACCGTCCTGGGCGTCACCTTGACGGAAGATCCCGCAACGATCGAAACGCCTAGAAGAACGTCGCAATCTCAGCATAGATCTCATTGATGGTCTCTGGATCACTGTCGTACTGCCTCCCTCCCGTGATCTCAGCGATGCGCTGCATCACCTCGCGATCAGCCGCTCGCCCGAAGGCGATGGTGAAGATCTTCGTCGCATCTCCACTCTCGCTCTTAGCTCCGATCTGATCGAGCAACTGAGCCAAGGTCAGCGTCGACGCAGTATCCTTTCCGTCCGTGAGGGCCACGATGGCACGGATGTGGTCCGGGTTACCCTTCTCCTCTACCTCTCTGTATGCGAGCGCTACAGCCGAATACAGCTTGGTGTGACCCCCTTCAATGACCCCAGAGAGGCGATTGCGCACCTCTTCGCGTTTCGCTCCTAGCGGTGACAGATCCGTGAGCGTAATCATCCCGTCGCTGAACAAGATCACCTCCAGGCGATCTCGATCGTCCATCAGACTGATAAATCGGATCAAGCTCGAGCGCGCCGATGCAATCTTCTCCCCTTCCATACTGCCGGACGTATCCATCAACACCACGACATCGACCGGTTTCTTCGCTTCGCTACGCCACAACGCCTGAATTCCCACGACGACCTCGGCCGAAGGTACCTCGAGGATCGTCTGTGGCTGAGTCGGATCGACCCCGTGCCGTGTGTCCAGTGGGGACGTGAGTGCGATCCCCGGATCTGATGGGCGGAATCCGTAATCAATCGATCGTCGCTGCTGGGGCTCCGCGAGCAGGAAATCCTCGAAGATCTCAGCGCCTTCCCGTTGCTCCTCACTCACCCAGGGAGCGTTGAGGATGATGTAGGGATGGTTGCTCCAGAAAGTGCCTTCCCTAGGATAAATAGCGACCACCGGCGGCTGGTCACTCTCGCCACTGAGCCGCTTCGCCTCCTGGGCCGCGACTAGGTTCTCATACATCACCGCCGCGCTGAGGTAAGACGGACCTCGCTCAAACATCCTCCGAGCGAAGAATCCTGTACTCTCACCGTAGTGGATTACACTGCTCTCCACGTCGGTCATGAAAGCCTTCAACGCAGGATCTCGAAGATCCTCCAGCGTCAAGTTGCGCTGTTTCCCAGCGCCGGCGTAGGCTTCGGCGATCACCGAGATGATGCCGCTGTTGCTGAAGTTGGGATGCGTATGGCCAAACTTGAAGGTCCCCCACTCCGGATAACCGAAGGCGGCCCACCCCTCGTCCGACGTGGCCATCTCGGCGATGTCGGTCCATCCGAGGGCCTTGTCGGGCCAGCCTAGCGCCTCAGCCATCGGTCGCCACATCGCGATGACCACCGGGCTCAGCACCAGGTCATCCGGCGTGTCCACCATCAGATCCTCGCCATGTTCTCTGCGCCAGTTCGTGTTAGCAACCGGCACGTACGCCGAAGACGCGGGGCTCCAAATCGTCGGTTGGACCGTTCCCTCGACGATACCATCGCCCGAGGCAATCGAGCCCATCGGTGTCGCCTCGACCACGATGGTCGACCCTTCCTCAGTCTTGTTCTTCTGCACGTTAAACGCCTCGATCAAAGGCACCAGCCACGCCTCTTTCTCCGAGCCGTAGACCATGCTGATGGTCACAGTCCTCCCGCCGCCTGCGAGGGGAAGAGACCCACCGCTACAGGCCACGCTCAGGACGGAGACAAGCACCAGGCCGATCATCGATCGCCGTATCCGATTTCTCATCCTTTCACTCCTACCTCGAAAAATGCGAACCGCCATCCGACCAGAATCGCTCACTGGTTACCCGATCTGAGAGGGCTCGCCCGCTGCTTCCTTCACGGTTGCACGGTGCGCGCCCACAGCTCCAGCATCGTGTTCAGAACGTTGCCCGGGGGCACCTCGACCTCACTCACCAGGTCCAGGCGCACGCCGTTTCCCGCGTAACGCGGAAAGGGACTGCCTACCTTCTCCAACGAGATGCTGTCATCGACCGGGCGAAAACCGTGTTGAAGCGCCAGTTCCTGCATTTCAGGGCTGGTGAGGAAGTTCAGGAACATCTCAGCAGCCTCTGCTTCCTCTGGAGCAACCCAATCGGCCTTCAACACACAGAATGGGTGATCGCTGAGAGACGTCGCTGGCGGATAGTAGACTTGCAGGCTGCCATACCCTGACCCATACCGAGCCACGGCGTTCTCGACGTGCTCTATCGCAGTAGCCTCGTAGACGGCGACGACGTCATACCGGCTTGGCCCGTAGGCCACGATCTCCTCCATGAACGTTCCCGTGCTATCCCCGAACTTGGTAACGTTGCGCCCAAAGGCACGATACCAATCTTGGTAGTCTGGATCCAAGATATCATTGTTGGACAGACCACTCGTCTTGCCGAAGTAGCCGTACGTCATCAACAGAAAAGCCTGGAAGCCGCTGTTCGATTTGAGCGGGTTCGTCTGGGCGAACTTGATGAACCCCCATTCGGGATGACCGTAGGCCTCCCACGTTTCCTCGGTGCAAGCCCGATGCAGGTCGAGCCACAGATCGGCGCCGGGATCCTCACCCCAGAGGACGTCGGCGCGGTTCTTCCAGGCCACGAGCACGACGGGCGTGTTCAAGACAGGTCGACAAGTCCTCGAATCGGTCCGGTCTACGACAGCAGACCTGAATCTATCCGTCCGAGCCGCAGAGAGATCCTCCAATAGAGAGATCTGGAGCATACTCGCCGGGCTGATCAGATCCGGTTTAGCGTCCCCATCCAGTACCGCGAGATACATCTCCCGCGACCCGGATTTGCTTAACTCCAGCTGGATCGGACGACCGTTTAGCCGGGTGCCAGCCGCCCGAAAACGCTTGGCCGCCTCAGTGATCCACGCGGCTTTCTCGGTAGAGTAGAGCACATCGACGACGATCGGCTGTGGTGGCGGGAGGATCAACGCCCGCAGAGGAGCGTATGCCAGGTCCCGGATCGTCGGCGACACCACCGCGGCGACGAGGATACCAATCGTCGCCAAGATGTAGACGGTGAACAGGGCCCAATTCAGGCGTGGTGTGGAGAGCATCGCTACATGGATCGAGCCGCAATCTGCCCCAGCATCTGGAGAGCAGCGGGCGTGTTCAGCAGCGTTCTCACCGGCTCTGCCAACCAGGGAAACCTCTCCGTCAGTTCCTGGCGCGCCACCTTTACGTCCTCCATTGTCGAGGTCGATGAGGCCAGTTCACTGAACAACTTGTCCAGCGCAGACCGAGCGCCTTCTCGCTCGTCAGGCGATAGCGTGAGTTGCTGCGCCACGAGGTTTCTCAGATTAGCGAACCCCTGCTCAATGCCACCACTCCCAACTGGTCCCGTCGCCCCGGCCGAGGATCCCATCCCCATCGAGCCCTGCATCGACTGACCAATGGCGCTCGCCATCACGGTCCCAAGCCCCATGCCAGCGCCGAGCCCGACGCCTAGCCCGGCCAGGGACCCTTCTCCACCGCCTCCTGCCTGAGCGGCGTCGCCAAGAGCTCGCGCCGCCTTAAACTGCATGTAGGCTTGCATGTCGCCAAGCGCACCGATCTGAGCCCGCTCATCGAGAGCTCTCTCCACCTCCTCAGGGACATTGATTGAGGTCACGTACACGCTCTTGAGCAGCAGACCCATCGCTTCGAAATCGTCAGAAGCTCTTGCTCGGAGCCCTCCACTCAGCTCATCGTACTTGGCCGGCAGATCCAGCAGGCTGGCTTCGACTTCCCCTAGCAGATCGGCGAACTTGCTCACCAGAATATCCTGGAGGTAGCCGACGATATTCGCGCTTCTGTAGAGCCCCTGGGTACCCACAATCTGGTTCACGAAGAGTTGGGGGCGCCCAACCTGGAAGGCGAATTTCCCTTGAGTTCCAAGCCGCACCACACCCAGATCCTTGTCACGGAAAGCGATCGACCTCGGTGTTTGCCACGACATGTCGACGTAGTCCTTGACGTTGACGAAAACCACCTCAGCTCGGAACGGGCTCTTGCTCCCGAACGGTATCTTCAGGTAATTGACGAGCACCGGGATGTTCAGCGTCGTCAGCGTGTGGCGACCAGGCCCGAGCATATCGAGCGCACGGCCATCTCGGAAGAAGATGGCCACTTGGTTCTCACGGACCACACATTGTGATCCCAGCATGATCTCGCCCGATCCTTCCTCGGGCACGCGGTGGACGATCTCCTGTCCCGTGGGATCGAGGTACTCAATGACCTGCAAGACGCCCCTGACTTTGTTCAGCATGCTAGCCTCCGTCCGTCGGCCTATCAGCCAATAGCGAATGCCCAACCAAGAAACCCATCAATTCGGATACACCAGGCTCAGTGCCAGGTAAACATAGTACCACAATGCTTTTCAAGGCAGATTAACGCCCTGTTAACGATTTGTTAAGCAGGGTATCTGCCGAGCTCAGGGACAGATGTAGCGAGAATGGCCCGCGACCCAGTCAACCGACAGATAAGAACGGCCATCGCCGCCGCACGACGGAGGCGATGGAGCAAAGAGCTCGTCGGAGGCCAGGGCCTGGTCAGCCCGGAGAGGATGGTCTGCCGTACTCAGCTCGATTCGAGACGTCAAATCGAGTGAAAGGGGGGTGACCGAGATCATGTTATCCACCATCACGGCGCGGATGTCCGAATTCGGCTCGGCCTGCGCGGGTTCACCGATTAACTTATAGCCCGGACGGCCTTCACCATTGGCACGATCGGGCGGGACCGGCAGGAAGTAACGGCGGCGCGACAGATGGGTGAGGCGCCAGGCCGTCTGGGGTCCGACAGCCGCGGGGACGTTGATATTGAGAATGTCGACGTCCCGAGGTAGCCTGTGAGCCAGCAAGTACGCCGCAAACTGACCGATGACCGCCCTCGAGACAGCGTAGTCGGCAGCATCATCCCCCGTCAGGTGATAATCGGGCCCCATCTCCAGCGAGACGGCCATCGCCGGGATTCCGAAGGCGCTCGCCTCCAGCGCAGCGCCCACCGTGCCGGATATCGTCACCTCGATCCCAAGGTTGGCCCCGTAGTTGATCCCGGACACCGCGATTGCCGGAGGACGCGGCGCTAGCTCTATCACCGCGTGATCCACGGCCAGCGCCGGGCTCGCATCGACAGCATACGCAGAAACGCACTTGCCGTCGATGTCTGCGAAGGCGGGCCGGATGCGACCTGTCACGTGCCGGGGCATCGAGCGTCCGCCACCAGACCACTGCCGATCTGGAGCCACGACAAGCACTTCTCCGAGCGGCATAACCGCCTCCGCAGCGGCCCACAGCCCATCAGAGTCGATGCCGTCGTCGTTCGTCACTAAGATAAGTGGTCGTTCCTTCGACAAAGGTCCAACTGCTCCTTGGGCCCGGATGACCCCTATTCGCACCGCCGCGCGTTGCGCACGCCAGACGCAATTTGATCACTGAAGGCACTCAGTAGACGGATTATGTCGGGTGTGAAAGCCCCGGGTTGTCTGCTCTGCACGTCCAGAACACCAACGACCGCACCCTCAACCAGCCGAGGAACTGCCACCGCCGAATATGTCTCCATCAACAGCGGTGGCTTGAGGTGGACTGTCTCCGTCTACACATTCTGGATCACCTGGGGCCGCCCGGTTGCGGCGGCCCCGCCCACCGGGCACTTGCAGCCAAAAGGAATGTGGAACTGTTTTCGGTGGGGTTCCTTCTCCGTTTCACTGGCCGTCTCCTTCAGAATATCTGCGTCAGCGCCAGGTTCCACGAGGAACACCCCGACGTGGCAAACACTCCGACACAAGTCCACCAGGCATGCCGCTATGATCTCAACTGAGTGCTGCGAAATTCCGTCTAGATCCAGTTCCGGGGAGAAGGCTCTGGCGATCTTCACAACAGTCCTCAACTCGGCAGAATGCGCTGTAGTCTCTATCTCCAGATCCGTGCGCAGCTCGCGGAGCTTCGTTGTCAGGTCATCAAGGGAGCCTGCCAGCAGGCCTATCTCGTCCTCTCCGTGGAACATAAGCGAGTCGTCTTCGATCCCAAGTTCTCCATCCGATTCGCCCCGTACGGCAGCTCGTGCCGCCGTCGACACCGCGCGGATGGGAGTAGCAATCGACCACGCCGTTATTCCGTTCATCCCAGCCAGAAGCACTGTCGTCAGCAACGAACTACCGAGCATAACGACCGATCCTGCGTTGGTGGCACACTCAATGTCCTCCGTCCGGCGCACGACAAGAAGGTCAGCGTGGCTGGACTCCACCGTGACGGACTGCTCCCAACTGTGGGCAGCCCTTGACGGGCCGAACGATTCGAACGGCAGTCCGGGTCGCGTGGCAGCATACGTACCACGGAAATCCAGCCCCAGGTCGGCAAGAAGAAGGCCTGTGGTCAAGATGTTCTTCAACTCGGTCTCCAGATCAGTGCAGGGGATCACCGTCCCGGCCGACCCTGGCATCGGCGCTTGCCTCAGGAGAAGCAAGCGACTGCCCATAGACCGGATGACCGGCTCGTGTGGCTCGGTCAGGTTCAGCAAAGGTGATTCTCCAGGGGAACGATGCACCGTGAGTTCTGTCTCCATCTGCCCCTGCTGCTCGTAGACCTGGACGAGCGCTAGGTCAAGGAATCCTGTACCGGCTCCACACGCATGTCGAGCGCGCTCACGGCTGCTTCGCCCCCCTCCCGAACGGCCGCAAGTGCAATGGAATCGTTCGCTAGAAGGGATGCAGCCGCCGAGACAGCCGCCGCCCGTTGACTCAGTGTTTCCACTACAAAGCCGACCCCAGTCCTGATTTCATGTTTCAGAAACCGATTGCGCGCCAGGGCAGACCCTCGGATGCAGGCAGCAGCACTCAAGAGGAGGGAGGGCATGATCACCACTGCGTTGACCACGAGAAGCGTGGCGCTAAGTGAGCGCATCCGCCAATGACGCCACAGACGCTCCAGCAGAGAGTGAAACAGACTAGGACGCAACGAAGGCCCACATCATCTTCACTCCTCGTCCCGAGCGAAACAACCCGAGACAGGGGACGAACCTTCGAGCAGTCCCTATCT
>CAZGSX010000113.1:0-7629 GCA_964528475.1 uncultured Anaerolineales bacterium | reverse complement strand
TGACGGGGACGGCGAAGACCGAGGAGGAGGAGTTCCAGAAGATCTACGATATGGATGTTGTGGTCCTCCCCACCAACGTCGAGTACCGGGCGACGTACGGCGATCTCGACACCCACCAGCGTCACCCCGACGAGCTGGAGGAGGTGCAGTTCGCCGGGGTGCTCAACGGCCGGACGAACACACTGGTCACCACCTACGAGCCGGAGCACGGCGATGGACGCCGCTTCTTCAAGCGCCTCGATCTGCAGGATGTCATCTACGGCAACGAGCGGAAGAAGTTCCAGGCGGTGGTGGAGGAGATCGCGCAGCTTCACCAAGCCGGCCGTCCGGTCCTCGTGGGCACGGTCGCCATCGAGACATCCGAGCGCCTGTCCCGCATGCTCAAGCGCCGGGGGGTGCCCCACCAGGTGCTCAACGCCAAGCACCACGAGCAGGAGGCCGTGATCATCGCCCAGGCAGGACAGCCGGGCACCGTCACCATCGCCACCAACATGGCCGGCCGCGGCGTGGACATCAAGCTGGGCGGCGACCCCGAGGGCGTGGCCAGGCAGCAACTGCGCAAGGAGGGATACGATCTTTCGGAGGTCGACCAGGGCGCATGGAAGCGCGCTGTCGAGCTCCTGCGCAATGGCCGCGACGCCACAGCGATCTATGAACAGCCATGGGCGGAGATCCTCGCGGATGCGGTGGGCGACTGCGCCGCGGGTCGTGACCAGGTGGTCGCCCTAGGCGGCTTGCACGTCCTGGGGACGGAGCGTCACGAGGCACGCCGCATCGACAACCAGCTGCGCGGCCGCTCCGGTCGACAGGGCGATCCAGGCTCGTCGCGCTTCTACATCTCGCTGGAGGACGAGCTCATGCGCCGTTTCGGCGGGGAGCGGGTCAAGTCGATGATGGACCGCTTCGGGATGGAGGAGGACGTCCCCCTGGAGCACAGCTGGCTCGATAAGTCGATTGAGGCCGCCCAGCAGCGGGTCGAGGGCTATAACTTTGACATCCGCAAGCATGTCCTCGAATTCGACGACGTGGTGAACAAGCAGCGCGAGGTGATCTACGACCAGCGCCGCCAGGTGCTGGAGGCCGATGAGCTCCGTGACCAGGTCCTCCGCATGGT
Source organism: uncultured Anaerolineales bacterium (assembly GCA_964528475.1). Taxonomy (GTDB): domain Bacteria; phylum Chloroflexota; class Anaerolineae; order B4-G1; family B4-G1; genus SKLM01. The sequence continues at coordinate 6,515 of CAZGSX010000113.1, read as the reverse complement.
CAGTGACGAGGTGGAGGACGTCGTCGATACCCACACCCCGGGACCGGACCCCGAGGAGTGGGATCTGCGTGGGCTGCAGGGAGAGTTGCGGACGTTCTTCCCTCTCTCCTCCGACACCCACTTCCGGCAGTGGCAGGGCCTGTCGCGGGGTGAAATCAAGGAGCAGCTCCTCGAGATCGCCGAGACGGCCTACGAGCAGGTCAATCGAGCTGTCGGTCACCAGGCCTACAAGCAGGCGGTACGAGAGGACGCCACCATCAAGGGATTGGCGGAGAGCGCCGATCCCGCCCACCGCCTGGTCTACCGGCGCTTGGTCGAGCGGAGTGGCGAGCCGCAGCCAGCCGAGGCGGTCCTACCCCTCTATGAGCTCTCTGGCGCGATGCAAGAGACGGTCCGGGACGCCTTCACCGATGCTTACCGCCTGGTCCGGGACCGACAGATGATGCTCCAGGCAGTGGACGGTCTCTGGGTGCGCCATCTGACGAACCTGGGGGACCTCCGCGAGGGCATCGGGCTCCGGGCCTACGGTCAGCAGAACCCGTTGGTCGCCTACCGCAAAGAGGCACACGAGATGTACCAGGACTTGCTGGCGCGTATCCAGCGCCGTGTCGCCCGCTCGGTCTATCTCCTACCCCAGAACGTCATGGCCCAACCCAGGCAGCAGGAGCTCCAAGCCCGCCGCCAGCCACTCGCCCGACCGGCGGCGGCCACGGCGAGCGCTCAGACGCCCACGCAGGCAGCGCCGACCCCGGCCGAGGACGTCCGGCCCGACTGCGATCTGGGACGGAATGACCCGTGCTGGTGCGGCAGCGGCGCGAAGTACAAGCACTGCCATATGCGTAAGGATCAGCGGGCCAGACGGGCCCGCTCTATGGCAGCCCGGTGATCGCCCCGCACGTGCCGAAGCCGATGACGGTTCTCAGCGGCCTGCGCCGTGGCTCTCGTACCGCGCCAGCTGCGGTGCGGTTCGAATTGGATCTGTGAGGCCTCTCCGGCTTGTCAGAGCACGGTAACTCGTCCCTTGCATGCTCTTCTGCGCATCCGTCCGGCGGTGAAGGAGTCAAGTGATCACCATAGCAACTCACAAGGAAAGACGTTGATCCTATCCAATCTACCCTTCTTCACCACCCGAGGAGAGCGCAGTGAGTGATTTGATTCGCGACCGGGTCGCATCCCTGGTACAACAAGGCATCGAGACCGCCCAACAGGAAGGCGCCCTGCCCCCGTTCCCCCTCCCCCCCGTCGGGGTCGAGCATCCCCGCCAGGCTGAGCACGGGGACTACGCCACACCCGTCTGCCTCCAGCTGGCCGGAGAGGCAAAGATGGCTCCCCGCGCCATCGCCTCCCGACTGGTGGAGCACCTCCCCCAAGCACCCTTTGTTGGCGCGGTCGATATCGCCGGCCCTGGTTACATTAATATCACCTTGGACGCATCCTGGTTGGCGGCCCAGGTGGAGGCGATCCTCGACGCCGGAGAGACATGGGGCCACGCCGACGTGGGGAAAGGCGAGCGGGTCCAAGTGGAGTTCGTCAGCGCCAATCCCACGGGTCCTGTCACCGTCGGCTCCACTCGCAACGCCGTCATCGGTGATGTGCTGGCCAGTGTCCTCACCGCGGCCGGCTGCGACGTCGAGCGGGAGTATTACGTCAACGACGCCGGCTCCCAGGTGCGGAAGTTCGGGGAGAGTCTCTACGCCCGCTACGCCCAGGCACTGGGTGTCGAGGAGCCGTTTCCGGAGGACGGCTACCACGGCGACTACGTGGCGCAGATGGGCCAGGAGATCGCCCGCCAGCGCGGGGATGTCTACCTCCACATGGGCCGCCGCGAGGCCATCCAGAGCCTGGGAGAGCTGGGCATCGAGCGCGTCTTGGAGCAAGTGCGGACCGACCTGGAAGCTCTCCGCGTCGTGTTCGACAACTGGTTCCACGAGCGGACGCTCTACGAATCCGGCTTGTTCGAACGGGTGATGGAGAAGCTGCGCGCCAACGGCTACATCACCGAGCGAGAGGGGGCCATCTGGTTCACCTCGCCGGAGCTGGAGGACGACGCCGTGCTGATCCGCTCCCCGCAGGTCATCCCCCACCCCGACGAACGACCCACATACCTGGCCTCCGACACCGCCTACGCCTGGGACAAGCTGGTCGACCGTGGCTTCGACCGCGCCATATACGTGTGGGGTGCAGACCACCATGGGGACGTGCCCCGCGTGAAGGCGGCCGCGAAGGCACTGGGCATCGACCCCGACCGAGTCGAGATCATCATCTATCAGATGGTCAACCTCAAGCGCGGGGACGAGGACGTCCGTATGTCGAAGCGCGCCGGTGACTTCGTCACGCTCCGGGAGCTGATCGCCGAGGTGGGTCCCGATCCGATCCGCTTCCTGCTGCTGACCCGCACCGTGGACGCCACCATCGACTTTGATCTCGACCTGGCCGTCGAGCAGTCGGAGAAGAATCCGGTCTATTACGTCCAGTACGCCCACGCCCGGATCTGCAGCATGCTGCGCTACGCCGAGGAGGAGGGCTGGGATCTGGACGAGCGCGGCGACGTCTCGCTCCTGACCCACGAGAGTGAGCAGGCCCTCATCCGCCGTATGCTGGAGCTTCCGGAGGTGGTGGCCGGCGCGGCGGAGCAGCGAGCGCCCCATCGTCTGACATTCTACACCCAAGACCTGGCCTCCGACTTTCACGCTTTCTACCGCGACTGCCGTGTCGTGGCAGCGGAGGCCCCGGATCGCACCCGCGCGCGGCTGATGCTCGTGCGGGCCACGCAGTTGACGCTAGCTCAAGCGCTGGGCCTCCTGGGTGTCTCGGCGCCGGAGCGTATGTAGCCGCCTAGTCACAACCGGGGAGAAAGGACAGCCATGGGCCTGCAACCAGATCGTTGGATCCGAGAGATGGCTCTGAACGAGGGGATGATCGATCCCTTCGTGGATGGGCAGGTGAGCGAGGGCGTGATCTCCTACGGCCTCTCCTCCTACGGCTACGACATCCGGGTCGCCGATGAATTCAAGATCTTTCAGCCCGAGGTGACAGCCGCTAAGCTCTCGGACGTCCAGTGCGCGTACGTGGCAGGGCTGCTCGATGCCGAGGGTGATATCGGCTACCAGGCCCCCGAGTCCACCGGGCGCACCAACCTGGCGCTGCGCATCGACGGGCGCGACCGCCCTCTGCTGGAAGGAGTGCGGGCCACCCTCGGCACGGGACGGGTCCGCGGTGGGGAGGACGGGCATTACCGCCTCACCGTGACGAAGGCTTCCGACGTCCAGTACATTCTCTCCCAGGTGCTGCCCTACCTGACGTGTCGCCGTGATGCCGCATCGCGGGCCCTGGCCGAGCTGAAGTCGAACAAGTCAATCATTGTGGACCCGAAGGCCTTTGATGCGGATTCGTTCATTGACTTCAAGGGCGACGTCTGCGTGATCCCGCCCAACTCCTTCGCGCTGGGCCGGACGGTCGAATACTTCCGCATTCCCCGGAGCGTCCTCACCATCTGCGTGGGAAAGAGCTCCTACGCCCGATGCGGAATCATCGTCAATGTCACGCCGTTTGAGCCAGAGTGGGAGGGATACGTCACCCTGGAGATTAGCAATACCACGCCGCTGCCGGCGAAAATCTACGCTAACGAGGGCATCGCCCAGGTGCTCTTCCTCCAGGGCGACGAGATGTGCCAGGTGTCCTACGCGGACAAGAAGGGCAAGTACCAGCGCCAGCAGTCGATTGTGCTGCCGCGCTTGTGACGCGCAGCGAGCTCGGAGCGTGACGACAGGCTCTGCCCATCACCCGGCCTGTCCCCTCGACCGAGGCAACTGGCGTTGACGAACCGACCGTTCCCAAGTATAATCGACTTGGGTAGAGGAACGCGGGCGGTTAGCTCAGCTGGTCAGAGCGCCTCCCTTACAAGGAGGAGGTCATAGGTTCGAGTCCTATACCGCCCACACGGCCCTTGCCCCTTTGGGGTGGGAAGATCCCCACTGGAAAGCCCCGTTTTCGGCCTTTCGTTCGCCCCGTGGCGCTGGGAAGCAGAGCTTGCCCCACCGCCCGACATGCCGGGCACACGCTCGCTTGGCGGAGGGCAGCACCAGCGACGCGGGATCACGACCCGCAAACCAATCCACACAATAAGGAGCGCTACAATGAAACTAGACCCAGAAGCACGCTACACTGAGAGCCACGAATGGGCGCGCCGGGATGGCGACGAGATCGTCTGTGGCATCACCGACCACGCTCAGGACACTCTCTCCGATGTCGTCTACATCGAACTGCCGATGGTGGGCGATGTCTTCGACGCCGGCGAGCCGTACGGAATCGTGGAGTCCGTGAAGGCAGCCTCCGATCTCTACGCCCCGGTCGGCGGGGAGGTCGTCGCGGTGAACGAGGAGCTGGAGACCGCCCCCGAGCTGGTGAACCAGGACCCCTATGCCGCCGGCTGGATGATTCGCCTCGATCCCACGGATCCCGACGACATCGACGACCTGATGCAGGCCGACGAATATCAGGCCTTCGTTGAGGAAGAGGAGGGATAAACCTTCAGGTGAGATGCGTCAAGTCGGGTGACATTTCCGCGCCCGTCTTGCGCTTCCCACGCTAGAGGTGACCTATGCCATACATTCCTCATAGCGACGCCGACCGGCGGGCCATGCTCGACGCGATCGGCGTTTCATCGCTGGAAGACCTCTTCGCGGACATACCGCAGGAGGCACGTTTCCCCGGCCTGGAGATGCCCGGCGCCCTGTCGGAGATGGGCGTCCGATGGGAGCTGGAGTCCTTAGCAGAGGCGAACCTGAGCGCCTCCGCTGGATCGTGTTTCCTCGGCGCCGGGGCCTATCGACACTTCGCCCCCGCCGTCGTGGATGCCGTCATCAGCCGGGGCGAATTCTTCTCCGCTTACACCCCGTACCAGCCTGAGGTGAGCCAGGGGACGCTGCAGGCCATCTTCGAGTACCAGACGATGATCTGCGAGCTCACCGGCATGGACGCAGCCAACGCCTCCCACTACGATGGCGCCACGTCCACCGCGGAAGCCGTCATCACGGCGGTCAACGTCCACCGTATGCGCCGCACCAAAGTCCTCATGTCGCGTCTGGTTCATCCGGAGTATCGCAGCACGGTACGCACCTACACGCAGGGTATGAACTTGACCTTTGTCGACGACCAGGACAGCCTGACCGGCCTGGCGGAGCAGATTGATGAGGAGACTGCCTGCGTCATCGTCCAATACCCGGACTTCCTTGGCCGCTTCGAGGATCTCACCGATCTCGGCCAGGCGGCCGCAGACGCAGGTGCGCTCCTGGTGGTGGTGGCCGACCCCATAGCGCTGGGTCTCTTCAAGCCACCCAGCGCCTTTGGCGCCGACATCGTCACCGGCGAGGGCCAGAGCCTCGGCATTGGGCTTAGTTTCGGCGGTCCCTACCTCGGTTTCTTCGCTTGCAAGAAGAAACACGTCCGCAAGATGGCCGGGCGGCTCGTCGGACAGACAGTGGACGCAGATGGTGAGCGCGGCTTCGTGCTCACGCTCTCAACACGCGAGCAACACATCCGCCGCGAACGAGCCACGTCCAATATCTGCACCAATCAGGGCCTCATGGCGCTGGCGGCGGCGGTCTACATGTCCGCGCTCGGCGGCTGCGGCATGCGAACGGTGGCGGACCTCTGCTACCATAAGGCCCACTACGCCGCTGACCAGATCGACGCCCTGGAGGGCTTCTCCGTCCAGCGCGACAAGCCCTTCTTCAAGGAGTTCGTGGTGCGCTGCCCCAAGCCGGTGGCGGAGATCAACCATGACCTTCTGAGAGAGGCGGCGATCATCGGCGGCTACGACCTGGGACGGGACTACCCTGAGCTCGATCAGCATATGCTGGTCTGCGTGACGGAGATGAACCTACGCCAGGAGATCGATCTGTTCGCCCAGGTGCTGGAGGAGGTGACATCGTGACCAGGCCCCTGATCTTCGAGATCTCAAAGCCCGGCCGCTGCGCCACCTCCCTGCCGGATCTGGACGTGCCGCGCGCGGACCTGCCGGACGATCTGCTGCGCGATGAGCTACACCTTCCGGAGCTGAGCGAAGGGGAGCTTATCCGCCACTACACGCATCTGTCGCAGATTAACTACGGCGTGGACACCGGTTTCTACCCGCTGGGCTCGTGCACCATGAAGCACAACCCCCGCATCAACGAGGCGATGGCCCGCTTGCCCGGCTTTGCCCATCTACATCCCTATCAGGATGAGGAGACCGTGCAGGGGGTGCTGTTCCTGATGTACTCGCTGCAGGAGCTGCTACAGGAGATCGGCGGCTTTGCCGCCGTCAGCCTGCAGCCAGCGGCGGGAGCACACGGCGAGCTCACGGGCGTCCTGATCATGCGCGCCTACCACCTGGACCGGGGCGACGAGGCTCGGGATGTCATCCTCATCCCCGACTCCGCCCATGGAACGAATCCTGCCAGCACGTCCATGAGCGGCATGGAGGTCGTGGAGATCCCCTCGAACGAGGAGGGCGACGTCAACTTGGAGGCGCT
>CAZGSX010000112.1:0-7718 GCA_964528475.1 uncultured Anaerolineales bacterium | reverse complement strand
AGTTCTCCAAAGATGCCTTTGAGATCGACCTGGAAGCGATGACGTGCAGGTGTCCAGGTGGGCACGTGACGGGGAAGCTGGTCGGCAATGGGCGGCATCGGGAGCAGGACGGCAAGTACCGGAACAGGAAGGCATTCCAGTTCGCTGGACAAGTGTGCGACACCTGTGAACTCAGACCCCAGTGCACGCGGGCGGGTCCCGGGAAGGGGAGAATGGTGGCCCTGCACCCGCAGGAGCGTCTGCTGCAGGAAGCGCGAGCTTTGCAGAACAGCCCGGAGTTCCGCGAGTACAATGAGAAGCGACAGGCGGCCGAACATCGCCTGGCGCGGTTGGTTCAGTTGGGGATGCGTCAAGCTCGCTACTTCGGGCGAAAGAAGACACTGTTTCAAGCCCGAATCGCCGCGACGGTGGCAAACTTGACGCTGGTAGGCGCGAAAACCCCTCAGGGGCAAGAGGACCGCACTGAACCGGGTCCCGCCGCCCTTTTTTTCTCTCACGCCAAACGGACTTCCGATATGATTCGGCATCACACCAGCTCGCTGATCGCCTCTTTTTCGCCTTTTTCCACCCGAATGGGCATCCGAACCCCGGTTTTCGGCTAGGCTTCTAGGGTCGAATGGAAGAGTTCTTCCAGGGTAGCTTTGCGCTGCTCTTCGGCGCTAGTCTTGGTGTCTAACGAGGTCAAAACCGCTACGATGTCGCGCTGTTCTGACGGAGGTGGCACCAACACGGGCCAGGGCTTCAGAAACTGAATGTTGATGTTTTTCTGAGTTCCTCGCGGGGCCATCCGATCCATTCGGGGCTGTTGGGTCTGCAGGTAGTACTCGAGAAACACATTGTCAACCCTGTCGTCTGGCGTTATGCCTATGAGGCTATCCGGAAAGGCGCATTCAAACTGTAGGATACCCGAGTAGCCGATATTGGCCGCAATCGTGATGACTATAGTGCCCTTCGGGAAGGTGCGACTGACAGACAACCCCCGGTCGTTAAGTGTCTGCGTGTAACTTCTGATTCGTCCGTTCGAAGCTGTAACATCACCAGTCTGGATGAAAGGTATGCTGCCGCCATAGAAGTCAGGATCATTTCGCGGACGATGAGCGAACTTCCCCCGTTCGATCTGGGCGATCTCACCTAGACGCACTACGTCCCAGTGCTCCGGGGTCTCACCGATCTCTGTTTCCCTCGTTGGGGCTGGCTCCGCGCCGGGGCCGTACGTGAAGAGGCGCTCCATCAGGCTGCGCTTGAGCTCGCGGGCGGCAGCGATGACGTCGTCCTGGGCGGCCATGGCCTCTTGGATGGTGCGAAGTGCGGCGGCGATGCGTCGCTGTTCGCGCAAGCGTGGCAGGGGAATGGGAAAGCTCTTGAGTATTCCCTTGTTACTGATCCGTGCATTACTTTCTAAACCGCCGTCCAGATAGTGCTCCCACCGGATGGATCCAGGGCTGTAGATGGGCACCTCGGCGGCTGTCAAGCAGGCTTTTCACGTTGAGCGTCCAGTCAAGCGCTTACTATCCTCGGTCAGGCAATTTAGTTTCATACGTTCGGGTCAGTAATGCTCTTGAACGTCGAGCCAGTGCTCTTGCTTTCTAGACGAGACTTCGAATGGAACAAGAGATAGAAAAGGAACCAGTTGTCAAGAACAGCATTCCCGTTCAGTGCTGTAAGACCTCGTCCGATACAGTACTCGTTTCGAGCAATATTGACATCTCCGACGGGTGCCCTCACGGAGATCAGAACAGACCCCGGTTGCGCGATTCTCTTTGGCTCAGAGCACCATCTTTCTGGCGTCGGAAAAACTCGACCAAACGTTGTCTTACCCTGGAGAAATGGCAGTCCGTCACCTACTATGTTATATGTTGAGGATGGCGGAGATTGGCCAAGGTTGATATCGACAACCTTCCCGAGTTCAATCACCTTCCATTCCGCCGGGAGCAACCCAATCTCCGTCTCCTGCCATCGAGAATCGGGATCTCCCACTGCGTCTCTGCGTCTTTGCGCCTCTGCGTTGGCTTCCTCCATCCCTGTGCCTGCGTGCCTCACCTTCTACTCCATCGTCGCATCCGCCGGCGACACTCCTTCTCCGGCAACCGACTGCCGGAAGCTACCATCCGCTCCAGCCCCTGTGTGGCCTCCTCCGGGCCGATGATCGCGAGCCGGACCAGCTCGTCGAGCAGCCAGAGGGTGCCGTGCATGGTCATCTCCTCGGATTCAGCCAATTGTCGCAAAGCAGCATCTCCCGTGAGCAGTATGGCGTCTTCGGCGCGGGCCAGAACGAAGGCGAAGAGATCGTTCACGGACGGTCGGCGGTGAACCGCGGTCAGGGCTGCCACAGCAGCCACCTGCTCCCCGCTCAGGGAGACACGCTGCAGCCCCCGCGCTAGCAACTGCTGCCCGTCGGGCGCCTCCAATTCTTCCACGATCACGTCCGGCGCGAGGAAGCTGAAGGGGAGCGCGAACATAGCCCCGAGTAGCCCTCCCCGGTGGAAATCGATGAAGACGTTGGTGTCAACCACGCACCGGGGCCGGGAATCCCTCATGCCGTTCCGCTTCCTCCTGCCAGAACCGGCCGAGGGACTGGCCCAGTAGCTCCGCCGCGCGCGACTCGGAGATCACGTCCTCCGCCAGCGCTCGGAGTACCAGACGCTTCAGGCGCCCGGGGGCTTCTGGCTCGATCTGATCGCCCGGTTCTCGTTCGTACCAGCCCTCCGACCGGAAGCGGATCCAGAGCTGCCGGGCCGTGGACTCGGAGATGATATCCAGATCCCGGGCGCGATAGACCCAGGCCTGCATGCTGACGCCGTACTTGTGCTTGAGCAGGTGGAGCTCGTGCAGGTCCAGGTTTCGACGGTTGGCGCCCAGCTCGTAGAAGGCCATAGGGCGGGGAATGAGAAAGGCGCCGGCGAAACGAAATGCCGCCTTCTCTTCATCCAGCTCGCCGACCGGCTCCAGGATCAGGTGCCCGAGCTCGTGGGCCAGGCTCATCCGCTGCCGGTCGCCGGGCATGCCGGCCTTGACCACCATCACCGGGTCGGTCTCATTGGCCCACAGCGTCAGCGCATCGAAATCGTCCGCGCCCTGGATGACGCCTACCTTGATGCCGTGGCTCTCTAACACCTCGATGAAGTTGTCAATGGGGTCGAGTCCGAGATCCCATGCGTCGCGCAGTGCCAGGGCCAGGCGCTCGACATCTTCGACGGTCGTCACCTGACGATCAATGGCCGGCATGGTGAAGGCTGGCCCGTGGGGGAAGAAACTCTCCACGTCGAGGTACCGCTCCAGCCACGCCTGGGTCTCGGCCAGAATGGCTTTCTGCGCTCTGACCCTAAGGCCTGACGTGCGCCGAAAGGCCGGCGCGGTCAGCTCCGCCGTCACAGGACGCAAGAAGAACCCCACGGGAACACCGAGCGCCCGCGCCAGCTGGAGCAAGACGTCAGAGCTGGGCGTCATCATATTCCGTTCATACTTCGAGATCGCCGTCGCGCTCACGCCGGTCTCTTCGGCCAGGGCCCGCTGACTCATCTCTGCCATATGGCGGGCCATCTTGAGCCGCTCTCCCATTGCCATCGCTTCCCTCCCTACGGGTTGCCTCACTTTCTCGTGGTTTACATTATACATCAAAATACATCATTTGTAAACCCCCCGGTCAGGAGTGAGCTGTCCGCCCGCCTCCGTGCGTCCCTGCGCCGTCGGATTGACTTCGCGGGCTGGTCATTCGCCACTCTCGTTCATCCAGACCCTGTGGGCTCCTTGTTCACACTTCTGGACATAGGCCACTCCATATTCACACTTGGGGCCCAAACTGTGGATAAAACTCAAGTACTCCGCCATCCCTCGAAGCCGAGTTGGGCCAGCACGCTCTCCAGATCAGCATCGGCCTCGGCACGGGCCTCCTCCGCCTGGGCGAGCAGCACCAGGGCCTCCTCCAGGGGCAGCACCGGCTCCGTGTCGTCGATGACGACGTAGCGGCTAGGGCTGAGGTTGTAGTCGTTCCGCGCCACCTCCTCCTCGTCGACGATGGCGCTCAATTCCTCGACTTCCTGCCACTCAAGATACACGTCAGCAATCTCGGCGATCTGCTCGTCGGTGAGGTAGTTCTTCGGGCGGCCCTTCTCGAAGTGGCGGGAGGCGTTGATCAGCAGGATCTCGCCCGGGTGCGGCTTTGCTTTGTTGATGACGAGGATGATGCCCGGGGCGCTGGTGTTGTAGAAGAGGTTCTCGGGGAGGAGGACCACGGCCTCCACCAGCCCCTTCTCGACAAACTTGCTGCGGACGTCCCGCTCGCGGTTGGAGCCCCGGTTGCCGCTGCCGCGGCTCACCGCGCCGGTGTCGAGCACCAGGGCCAGCTTGCCGCCCTGGGCGAGGCTGGCTTCCATGTGCTGAATCCAGCCCCAGTCGGCAGAACTGGCCGGCGGCGTGCCCCAGGTGAAGCGGTCGTAAGGATCCTTCTCGTAGACATCGGTGGGGAAGTTCTGGTTCCACATCGGGTTGGCCGTCACCTTGGCGAAGGTGCGCAGCCCGCCCTCGCCATCGGTGAACTGGGGCGCGCGGATGGTGTCGCCGATGACGATCTCGGCGTCCATGTCGTGGATGAAAGCGTTCATGCGGCCCATGGCGTAGGTGAAGTTCTCCCGTTCCTGCCCGAAGAGCTGTAGCGGGCGGCCCATCTGCTCGGCAGTTAGGTCGTGCGGGTCGTCCATGCCCTCCCGCGCGGCGATCTTCTCGCGGAGGCGGAGCTGGGCCTTGATGAGGAGGCCGCCGGAGCCACAGGCGGGGTCGTAGAGGGTCTCGCCCTCCTGGGGATCGAGGATGTGGGACATCAGCGTGGCGACGCTCATGGGGGTGTAGAACTCCCCGGCGCTCTGGCCGGAGCCCTCGGCGAACTTGCGGATCAGGTACTCGTAGGCGTGGCCGAGGATGTCGGGCTCCACGTCCCGCAAGCCGAGCCGGTAGCGGCTGAGGATTTCGATGAGCTCGGCGAGTTGCCCGTCGGGCAGAATGCGCTGACCAGCGGTAGTGGCGTTGTAGTCGGAGATGTTGATGACGTCCTTGAGCTCGGGGTTCTCCTTGGCGATCTCGCGGACGGCGGTGGTGAGACGGTCGCCCAGGTCGGTGGGGTCGCGGCGCACGGCGTCCCATGTGTAGGCCTCGGGGATGAAGACGCGCGTGAGGCTGCGATCCTGCGCGGCCAGCTCGCGGGCCAGATCGGGATCGCCGATCTCGCGGGTGATGCGCTCGATCTCGTCGGCGTAGACGTCGGAGAGGCGCTTGTAGAAGAGAAGCGGCAGGATGTACTCCTTGTACTTGGGCGCGTCGATGGCACCGCGGATCGAGCAGGCGGCGTCCCAGAGCCAGGATTCGAGGGTGAGAGGTCGAGGTTCTTGGTGTTCATTCGCTCCCTATTATCGGATCGTGCTGTTTTCGTACGGAGTATTCGTTCTTACCTCATGCCGAGTACGCAAGAAGTTGGATGATGGTAGCCTTGGCCGTCACTTGGTCAACGATCGCGGCCACGTCTTGCCGGCAAGCTGAACCACCTAGTCCACCCTGGTTCTTTCTCTGACTACTCCTCAAGGCCAAAGCGGTCTACGAGTCTCTCCAACGTAAACTGATTGCGCAGTCTGCAGGCGGTGTTCTGGTTGGCGAACATACCCTTTTCCCAGATCGCGTTCTGACGATCCCGGGTCTTGATCCACTTGACCCGCACCAGATACTCGGATTTCTCCGGATCCTCGGCATTCTCTCCCATCTTGGGAGCGCTCAAGTCACGCACACTGAGGATGGGGATCTCTTCCCCGTCCACTTCAATGGTGAAGTCCTTGACGCGCTGGGCCTCTTCCGCGACCTCACCGACCCCAACATAGCCAGTGCCAGGTATGTGTACAAAGACTCGCGCTCCCACGAAGAGCGTCTCTAGCGTGCGGCTGTACCAACGGCCCTGTCCGCCGGAGATGAAACCATACTTCCTACAGTCATCCCAGTTACGGTGCTCTCCCTCTCCCAACGAGACGTAGAAATCCCGGCCGTTCCAACGCTCCTTCTTCCCTCTGCCTAGTGCGGACGCCTCAATCTCTTTGGGATCACGCAACCAGGTGCGAGTGAGATACTCGCGCCCGTCGTCGTCGAAGTGTTGGAAGAAAACGGCGTTGATCGGCACGCCGTACCCCTCTGACAGATAGGTGAGGATGCGCTCTGTGCCGGGATCCAGCTTTGCCGCAACCACAATCAGCCGATGGCTCTCGTTTAGAGCCTCAGGCGGACTGCTGCCAAACCTGTCGGAGAATGCCTGTTCAAATCGGAGATCGGTCTGGGTCTTCGCAGCATAGTCCCCGTAGATCTCCGTGATATCGGCATAGCTCAGATCCTGGACCCAGGAGGCGTAGTCAAGGACCTGCGCGACCACGTCGCGCGGGGTGCGGTCTCGCTTCAGCTCGATGACGACCAAACCGCCTTCGGCGTCTATGGCGAGCAGATCGACTTGTTTGCCGTGGGCTGTCATGACCTGACGGCCAATGACAAGCAGATCCTCGTTCAGCAGGGACAAATCCCCTTCCAGGAAGTCTTCCAGGCGTACCTCCTGAGCCAACTCGGTCGGCCGCAGCTCTTTCAGTGTTTCATCCATTCGCCAAATGCCGAGTTCGATGGGCATGATACATCACCTCGTGATTGCTAGGTGTATCCAGGAAACTCGGGTACCCGAGCCATTGGCCCCGATGCCGTCACCGCGATCGCCGCGGCTTGACCCTCATCAGTATTGTGCACGCTCACCCGCTGCCACATCAGCCCATTCACACAAGCTACCTGCAAAACGCCGGCTGAGTGCGTCTCTGTGTCGCTCGATGACCTTCGCAGCCTCGTGAAAGCAGATCACGTCCTTTCCGCGCTCCCCCTCATTGGGCTGCAGGTAGACCACCCGCACGTCGTAGGGCTCCTCCGCCGCCAGGAGTCCGCCATCCGGTGAAACAGCGATGAGTCCGAGATCCTCCAACCTCTTCAGAAGACAGTGGTACTTCCTCTTGTGCGCCGTGGCTTCGACGATCTGTCCCAATCCCCGCAGCAGCTGCGGCAGGCCGACCTCCTGGGCTCTCTCCAGGTACCAGTCCTGCTTCGTCCGTCTGGACTTGTCGTCAGTCTTCAGCTCGACAAGGATTACGACGTTGCTGCCTCTGGCCTTGGCCAGATAGTCGACCTTGACAGACCGATTCGTGTCAACCTTGGGGTAGATAGTTCCGATGCGCAGAGGAAACTCTGGTACGAGCCCCTCGATCTCAAAGCCGTATCGCTCCTCCAAGAGTTCGGGTAGGTAGATGGAGAAGAAGATGTCGGCCCGCCGTTCGAGCTGGTAGGCGGGCAGGTGTCGCCAGTCATCCAGGTTGTCGAAGATGTCGTTGATCTTTTTCATCTTCTCCGCGTATGACGCATGTTGGCGCAACCAGTGGGTTCCGCGGCCTTGGCACCGCTATCCCTTGAGGCCCGCTGTCATTCACCGCGCTGGTTGGGGCATCTCCGCGATCCGTGAAGGTCAGCTACAGTTCAAGCTCTCGCCCCATATATCTCGGGCTTCAGTGTCGGTTGGGATGGACTTCATATTGTAGTATCGCTGACGCTCAGGTCAAGCTAAAGCGGCTCAATTCTTGTGGCGCAGGTTTGACACTCTTTGTAGCGAAAGTTGAACTAAGCGCTTCGCGCAGGAACGGCGAACGCCACCTCGCCTTTGGGCT
>CAZGSX010000111.1:0-7825 GCA_964528475.1 uncultured Anaerolineales bacterium | reverse complement strand
CAGATGGACGGGTTAGCCAGATCGGAGGGCAAGCCTCCGACCTCCTTCGTACCCTGAAGATCCAGCTGCTTGACCATAGCATCGGGGCGATCGCCGGCCCTCAATGGGAAGGTCACGATGCCCCGCTTTCCTCCCACGCGCTAGTACTACAAGCGCACTTAAGGTGAACCGTTTCTATGAAGTGCTGTTTCAGGCCAAGCAGCGCCACGTCGTTTGTCGTGGCTGCGGCGAGCTTGCTGACGTTTGGCTCGCCGCCAGCGCGACCACGCCAGGCGCAGTTCGGGAGAACGAGCCGGCAGCGGCAAGGCCACTTCCAGCAGCCGACGCACCTCGGGAACGCTCACCTCGGCCAGCGCCGGGTCTTGCGGGTTTTTCCCCCTCCGCCTGCCGGATCGAGGCCAGCCAGGCGTGGGCCATCATGGAGAGGGTGATGTGACGATGCCAGCTATGCCAGTGACGGACTTCGTACTCGTCGAGCCCTGTCTCTCCCTTCCCTTCTTCAATGGTGGTCTCGATGCTCCAACGGGCCGACGCGATCTCGGCCAAAGTCGCCAGCGGCGTCTCCTGGGGGGGGCGTTGGACAAGTAGTAAGCCAAGTCCGATGGATCCGGAATGGAACGACGGGCCAGCAAACATCCATCCGGACCCGGCAGCCCATTCCGGCTCTCCACAATCGGAATCGCCGTCCAGTCATACGTCCGCGGTCCCTTTTCGCCTTCGCTCACCGTCAGTCGCTTCCAGGCATCTCCCGGCAAGGCAGCGATCACCGCCGCTACGGTCTCCGAAAGAGGAGCCCCTTCCGCCAAACGCGGTTTCTCTCTCGGTCTTCCCAACCGCCCCTTGAACGGCTCCACCACCGGCGGCCGCTCCTTCCAGACCGGGGTCGTGCTGGAGACGGCCAAGACATACCTCTTGCCAGCTCCGGCAATACCATCGCGCAGGTAGGGGGCATCCCCGTACACCTCATCACCCGCGACCCACGCCATCGGCACGCCTTGAGCCCAAGCGTGCTTCAGCATCTCCAACACCAACTGCGGCTTCGTCTTGAACACCACATCATCCGGCACTCGCGCTTCGTGACGCCGCTCCCAGTCCGTGCACCAATTCTCCGGTGGTCCATCTGTTCAAATCCATCTCTGCTCATTGGCCTCTCTCACCTCCCGGGTCTTGGAGGCCTTCATCGCATGGCTTGCCCAAGAGCGCAAGTCACAAGTGAGGTTGTAGTATTAGGAAGCGGTGTGAATGACGACCTGAACAGATCTGTCATTCTGAGAACAGTCCTGGTGCACGCCCACTCAGTAGGCAAGATACCGCTGCTTTAGTCATTCCCCCTGGAACGGAGAGCACAGCGGACTGTAGCGGAGGAATCTCGTTGCCAGCAAGCGCGAGATTCCTCGACTCGCTGCGCTCGCTCGGACTGACGGCATCGCGATGCTCGCTCGGAGTGACGGTTCTCGGTGATCAGTTTCTGAGTAGGTGGACGGACCTGGACTTGGGCTGACCGGACCATACTGGGGACTACCGCGCAGACGTGGGGAAGGAACGTTCCCTACGAAGCTGTCACCACGGGCACGTCTCGCATGGTTACCAGTCCCGGCGCGGCCTGTCTCACCCGGGGGATGGCATTGACCACGATGGCCACCGTGGCGATGTCTCCATTCGTGCCTTTCAGCTTCATCTCCAGGTTCGGCCGGCCCGTGATACGGATTGTGTCGCCCTCATCGTCGGCTTCCAGCTCGGCGATGAAGGTGAGGTGCACCAACTCCTCCCCGTCCGTACGCCCGCGGGCGACCTGCCTGAGCCCTTTCACCTGGTCGGGTGCTAGCTCCACGTGCTGGGTCTTGATTCGCTTCCCAGCCACTACCGGCGTGACATGCGACTGGTAGTCTGTCAGATCCCAGCCCAACGTATCGCATATCATACCCATGGACTCAAGCAGGCCCACGTGTCCCATAGAGCCCGCCTCCATTTTCCTCTCAAACTCCTCCAGCGTCAAGCCGCAGCCTATCTTCTTCTGAAAAGGGCCCCGCCGAGTGGATCCATTGATCACTCGTCTGACTGCGATGTGATCCACCCGCTGACAAACAGCCGTCAGGGCCAGGGGCACGGAGTCCATGATGAAGCCGGGGTTTACGCCGGTGGCCAGGACGGTCCTTCCCGCGACTCTGGCCGCGGTGTCGATCTCGGTGGCGTGCAGCGGGTGGGCCAGCCAGGGGAAGCAGAGCTCCTCCGCTGTCGAGACCACGTCGAGTCCTGCTTCCAGAATCTCCAGAATCTGGGCCCTGACTCCTTCTATGTAGGAGCCGGTGGCGTGTAGCACCACGTCGACGTCTCTGTGGTCCAGGACCCCGGCCAGATCCTGGACGACTGGAAAGCCGAGCAAGCGGCCCGCACCGATCACCGTGCCGACATCCTTGCCCACTTTCGCGGGGTCAATGTCCACACCTCCGACCAACTCCAGCCCTGCGTGATCCAACGTGTGGGCTGCTACTGCCGCCCCGATAGGTCCAAGTCCGTATTGAACGACGCGAGTCCTGTCAGTCACGGCAAGAAACTCCTATGAGATGAGAGTGGGCGATCGAGATCGCTTGGCCGCTGGCTGGTAGTCGCCTGTTGATCCCCCGAGCCTAGACCTGCAGCTTGGGGTCGGCCACGTCGCGTAAGCCATCGCCCAGCATGTTGAACGCCAGGACAGTGATCAGGATAGCCAGTCCAGGGAAGACGGAGAGGTAGGGGGCATTCGTCAGCCACTTCACCCCGTCGCGAATCATGTTGCCCCAGGTGGGCGTTGGGGGTGGGACCCCGAGTCCGATAAAGCTCAGGTTCGCCTCGATGCGGATCGCTGTGGCTGTCCACAGGCTTGCCATCACCAGCAACTCGCCGAAGATATTTGGCAGAATGTGGTGGCGCAGGATGTGCCAATCGTTGGCCCCGACGGCTCGAGCAGCCATGACGTACTCCTGCTCGCGCACCGAGAGTGTCGGTCCGTGGGCCACCCGAGCGAATCGGGGCGACATCACCACGCCAATGGCGAGGGTCAGCTTCAGCATGCCCGAGCCCAGGATGGCCATCACCATCAACCCCATCACCAGGGTAGGGAAGGACAAGAGGACGTCTACGCTGCGCATGATCAGATACTCGGCCGGTCCGCCATTGAAGCCGGCCACGATCCCCATGAGTGTCCCTAGCATCATGCCTACTGCCACTGACGCCAGGCCGACGGCCAACGACGTACGCGCGCCCCATAGGATGCGCGACAGCACGTCCCGCCCAAAGTCGTCGACACCCAACGGGTAGCTCGGTTCAGGGCCTTTTAGGCGATGATAGACATTCTGCTTCAGCGGGTCGTGAGGCGAAATCCAGGGAGCCAGGATGGCAAGCGCCGCGACAATGACGGCCAGGAAGAGACCGACCAGTGCCGTCTTGTTCCTCCCGAAGGTGATCCACAGTCTTCTCCGTGAACTGCTCTGCCGCTCGCTCATTGGTACCGTATCCGAGGATCAATCACGCCGTACGCTAGATCGGTTATTAGATTGATCATGACAACGAAAGAGGCGTAGATCACCATGATGGACTGCAGCGTCGTGTAGTCGCGTTGTTTCATCGCCCCGACCATCATCTTCCCCAGTCCGGGACGCGAGAAGACCACCTCTGTCATCACCGAGCTGCCGATCAGAACGATCGAGTAGACGCCGACAACCGAGACGATGGGGATGAGGGCCGTGCGGAGCCCGTGTCTTAGGAGCACGACCCGTTCACGGAGTCCTTTGGAGCGCGCCGTCCGTATGTAGTCTTCGTCCAGCACCTGGAGCATCGCCGAGCGCGTCATACGTGTGATATATGCTGTCATGATCAGGCCCAGGGAGAGCGCTGGGAGGCAAAGATGGTGAAGGTTGTCCCGAAGGTCCGACAGCTCGCCACCACCGACCACTGGAAACCAGTCGAGCTGAACGGAGAAGAGCAGCATCAGCAGGATACCCAGGTAGAAAGCCGGGACCGAGAGGCCCATCAGCCCAAACACCCGCCCGGCATAATCGAGCGGGGTATTTCGGCGAAGAGCTGTCACAACCCCCAAAGGCACCCCGAAAAGAAGACCGAGAAGGATACCGGCGCCTGTCAGCTCGAGCGTGTAAGGGAGAACTCGGCGTATCTGCTGGCTCACCGGCACGTCGTTGATCAGGGACCGCCCGAGATCTCCTCGCGCCAGCTTCCCCAGAAATCGCACGTACTGCAGCCAGAGCGGGTCGTTCAAACCCATTCTCTCCCGCATCTTCTCGACGGCCTCCTGGGAGGCGTAGTCTCCCAATGCCGCCACAGCCGGGTCCCCGGGCGCGGTGCGCACCAGGAGAAACACCAGTGTCAGCACCACCAGCAGAATGGGGACGGAGACGAAGATCCTTCTGAGCACGTAGCCAAGCATGGGTCGTTCCTTTCATGCCTGAACGCAGGCACTGAATCTCCTCGTGCCAGGCGGGCCTGGTCTCCCTATCCAGTTGTTGCCCGGCCCGCCGAAGGAACCCGCAGTCAAGGCGTCAGAGGCTAGCCAAGAGCAAGTCTCTCCAGCTTCAGCGATCCTATGAGGTGGGAGGGCGTTGGTCGTCCTACGTTCAGACCATCACAAAGGCCGAGGGCAACGAGATGGGAGGCCCGCGGGCCTCCCATCTTTGTCCTACCGTCGATCAGCGCGTCAACTGCGTATTCTCGGTGATCTGGGGGTAGAGTGCCAGGGTCGACTGGAGGTCATAGCCGAAGTCGACGTACTCCGCCCGCCCGAAGACGAACTGCAGGATGAACAGCGGATAGGCTGCCGCGTCCTCCAGAATCCGGATCTGGGCCTCTTTCCACAGCTCGGCCTGCACATCTGGGTCGATCTCCTGGCGGGCTTGCTCGATGAGGTCGTCAATCTGGTCGTAGTGAGAGAAGTTGGTGTCCGGCTTCTCACCGGTGACGACGATCGAGTCCGAGTGGTAGAAACGTGTCAGGAACACGTCTGCGTTGGGCCGCCAGGCGATGTAGACGACCAGGGGGTTGGCGTCCTCGCGGATGAGGCTGTGCATCGTCGAATGGTCCACGACCTCCAGGTTGAGCGTGATGCCTACCTGCTTGAGCTGATCCTGGATGGCCTCGTAGGTCCTTCGGTAGCTAGCCCGCTCAGAGGTGTTCGACGTGAGGGAGAATCCCTCCGCGCCTGCCTCCGCCAGCAGCTCCTCCGCTCTAGCTCGATCCGTCTCATACTGCACGCCGGCCTCGGCGACCTCTGCCTGGGACAGACCCCCGGCAAGGAACTCCGCGGGCACCGGCGAGTAGAGCGGGGCTGCTGTGTCTTCGCCGAAGAAGGCGAGGAAGTCCTCTCGGGCCAGGGTGTAGGCAATCGCTCTCCGGACGTTCGCGTCCCCGAGCGGTTCAACTGCCTGGTTCATGTGCAAGACGACCGTCTCTCCCGGGCCGAAGATGTCCACGGTGACATCCTCGACGCCCTCCATCTTGTCGATCCAGGGCTGCTCCCGCAGGCCCTCTGCCAGGTCGAGCTCTCCCGCGCGCAGGCCAAGTTCGCGGCTGCTGATGTCAGGGACGTAGTGGGCCTCGACCGTGGTCAAGTGTGGGACGCCGCGGAAGTATCCCTCGTTGGCGGCGAGCGTCACGCTCTCCATAGGCTGATAGTTCTTGAACACGAACGGCCCGGTGCCCACCGGATGAGTCTTGAACCCCTCGTCGGCCAGATCCTCGACCGCCTGCTGGCAGACGATAAACCCTCCAGCGTAGTCGGCAACCTTGGGCAGGAACAGGGCGGGTGAGAGTGGCTGATCGAGGATGATCCGCACCGAGTAGGCGTCCGGGGCCTCGAAGGTCATCCCCGTGTACTCGCCTGCGTAGGCGGACCGGTCTGCGTCAGCGGCCTTCTCCAAAGAGTAGATTACGTCGTCGGACGTGAGTTCGTATCCCTCATTGCCGTTCCAGGGGTGGCACATTACCCCCTCTCGCAGCTCGAAGTCCCAGACCTGCTGATCGCCTTCCATCGTCGGCTCCGGGATTGCGGTGGCCAGGTCGGGCTCGAACTGTGAGATATCGCCGGGCCTGTACCGGACCAGCCCGTTGAAGACCATATCTACAATGCCGCGGTCTTGCGTCGCCGCCGCAAAATGCGGATCGAGGCTGCTCAGGTCTGATGCATCGAAGGCAATGCGGAGGACCTGCTCAACTTCCTCCTCCTCCTCCTCTGGCGTGGGCTCGGGGATAGGCGTGTCCGTTGGCTCTAGCGGTGCTGTCTCCTCAGGAGCTGCAGCAGGCGTATCGGTTGGGGCTGGCGTCGCCGGAGGCCCGCATTGCACCAGGGCCAGAGCTAAGATGATGCTCAACAACAGTGTAAGCCTTTTCATCGGGTCTCTCCTCCTTACGTTAGGGAGCCTCTCCTCCACCGTGGCGATGAAGGTTCAGGAGATGTACTGATGGAACGCGGCCTAGGGAACGTCCAGTAGAGATGCTCCGTACCCTTCGGTTCTGCGCGCTGGTCGTTTCAATATTCCACCTCCCTGTCTGGCACGAGCGGGATAGCTCTTTCGCAACACGATCTCGGTGCTAGACGTCGCCGTGTCCGGATTGCTCCGAGACTGAATGATCGGCGCTAACCAGATCTGACAGATAGCAAAGATAGCCGGAGAGGAAACCAGTCAGAGTGTACTGGATTCTTGGTGAACTGTCAAGCGGAAGGTCGGGCACGCGTGCATTTCAGTTTGGGGGCAATCTGTCAAGTTGTCGCCAGAGGTCATCGAAGCGGTCGCTCAAGATCGCTTTCCGGTCTGGGCGCCACAGGAGAAGCAGGAGTCACCTTGAGCGGGTGACTCCATCTCCCGTACGTGCCACGCGAGCCGCGGCCCGTCCACTCAGTCGAGACGGCGCCTCGCCGCGTCCAGCGTCCCTGTCGCGTCCGTCGCAGGCGGATCAACCCCCCTGACGGCATGAAGAAGCGAGCCGATAGTAGTGCGCCTGCCGATGCTCTGAGGACGGTTGGCTAGAAGCTGCCGACGGCGTCTACTGTCGTGTCGTACAGGTGGAAAAGCGTCTGGAAGCCTGCAAGCTCCAGCGTCCGCTCGATATTCGGACCCACGCTCGCCAGCCTTAGGTCGCCGCGGTTGTATCGCCTGCATTTCTTTCTGGCATTGATCAGCACGCGCAGCCCGGCGCTCGAGATGAACTCCAGATCGCTCATGTCGACTACGACATTGAAACCGCCCTCATCTGCGATGGCGTCGAGGATTTCCTGCAGCTGCGGGGCGGAGGCCGAGTCCAGGCGGCCACTGGGCTTGACGACATCGCAGCGTCTATACTGTTGAGTGGTGACTTGCATCGAGACCCTCCTTCTCTGGGATATGGCTTCGCGAACAGACGACTGTCTGTGGATGAGGTCTTGCCTGGCCAGGATCGCTAGATCCCGACCAAGAACGAGGACATGGCGCTCCTCCCGAACGCGGTCGAAGGAAATCTCTTAGGGTGGTTCTGTATCTGACCATAGTATAATGCCTAATCGTCGAGGCGTCAATAGGGCTTCTGCGACCGAGATGCGGTGTAGTTCGGGCGATGGATGACGTCGATCTCTCTCAGGGCTTGGGGGTCCCCCATCCACCGCCCCCGGGCGTCTCAATGATCAGCCGGTCGCCTGGCTGAACTTGGACCTTGGTCCTCCCACCCATGATGCGCTCGTGACCGTCCTGTATCAGCCGATTGACTCCCGGTTGGCCATCCCTACCTCCCTCCAGTCCGTAAGGCCCCTTGACTCGCCGCTCGCTGTTGATCGTCACGGTGGCCCGCTCCAGGAACTCGTACACCC
>CAZGSX010000110.1:0-8069 GCA_964528475.1 uncultured Anaerolineales bacterium | reverse complement strand
CTTTTCAGGCGTTACTGGAGGCGCAAGTCGGCGCCGGGGCGGGGAGGGCCCAGCGCGCGGTGGCGGGACTAGACTGCCGGGCGGGCGCGGTGAATGGCGGCTGAGGCTACGCACAGGGCCACGAAAGGAGAGAGGTGCACGCGCACCCAACTGATATTATGGACTGTGGTGATTCTATCGCTTGCCTTGAGGCAGACGGTGAATCGCCCGTCGCGCCCGAGGCCGGTGCTGCGCACGGACCGGACGCGCCGCTGAGCAGGCCAGCGAGGCTGCCGTGCTCTCCACCGGCCGCCATTTTCAGTACGTGGATAACCTGCGGGTGAAAAGCTGGCCGTAACCGAGCGTTAGCAGTCAAATCGCTAGGGCTGTGTCGCCTGACCCTCGCCTCCGCTCTCACATAACGGCTCGATCTGGTACATCTCGCGCTCGGCACAGGTCAGCTCGGGTAGACACCGGTTGGCGGCCACCCACGCCGTTAGCTCGTCGAAGGATGGGGCCTGAAAGCGCCACTGGACGATGGTGGTGTCCGACGAGCCAAAGAAGACGCTCTGCCCGTCGGCGGCGAGGGTTATATCGAAGATCGTTCCATGCACCTCCGAACGGCGGATCAGCTCACCGCTCTCCAGGTCCCACAGCATCAAGCTCCCGTTCATGCTGCTGCTCAAGGCGAGTCGCCCGTCGCGGCTGACGATCACCCGCGTGCGCAGGCCCGCATGCTGGCCCAGCCGTTGGACCTCCTTACCGGTTTCCAGATCCCATTCGATCAGGGAGCTGTCACCCTCGCACGAAAGGACAGTGCGACCATCGGGCAGAAAGGCGTGGCCGGTGCTGCCCATCTTTGCGGGCCGGTCCTCTCTAACAAAGCTCCGGATCTCTTGCCCTGTCTCCAGGTCCCACAGGACCATGCTGCTGTCACCCGAGTCTGAGACCGCCGTGCGGCCATCGGGGCTGATGGTCACCGCCCACAGGTCCTCGCCATGCCCACCAAAGCGGTGGATGATCTGGCGGCGCGGTACGTCCCACAAAATCAGCGTGCCGGTGACAGAGACGGAGAGCGCTCTCTCGCCGTCTGGCGTGAACTCGACGCCGGTCACCGGGCCAGCATGCCCTTCCAGGCGACCGACCTCTTGCCACGCTGACAGGTCCCAGACGCGGATGAAGGGCTCGTTGGTAGCCACCAACGCTGTGCGGCCGTCGGAGCTGATCGCGACCTGGAATACCACATTGACTGGCAGTTCAAACACTTCCGTTTGCTCGCCTGTCTCGAGGTTCCACAAGCGGATGCTGGCATCCTGGACGGGCACACTGGGCGAGGCCGCACCTGAGCAGGAGAGAGCCTGCTTGCCATCCGGCGTAAGGGCCACGTCCCAGACCATGTCGTCGTGTCCCGCCAAACGCCGCACCTCGGCCGCATCCACCAGGTCCCACATAATCACCCCGCCGTCGCGCGAGCTGGAAAGAGCGGTCCGCCCATCCGGTATGAGGGCCAGGTCCAGGACGTGGCTGCGGTGGGCGTTGAGACGGGCCAGTCGTCGTCCGCTGCTCAGGTCCCAGAGGATCAGGCTGTCGTCATCAGAGGCCGACACGGCTCGTCTCCCGTACGGCCCAAAGGCGACCGCGCGCACACCGGCTTGATGGCCTTCCAACGTCTCGATTCTCTCCCCGGTCTCCAGGTCCCACCGGACCAACACATTGTTGTAGAATGAACCGGCCAGTGCATGTTGCCCATGGGAACTGATTGACAGGCTGTACGCATCGTCGCCCAACGCCTCAAAGCGCCGGATGATCTCCCCCGTCCCTACATCCCAGAGTATCAGGTCAACGGCGACCAATCCGGGTTCCTCGGTTTCTTCAGACAGTTTTTCCGAAAAGAGCTCTGCATCCCCCGAGCTCGCCAGCAGAGCGCGACCATCGGGCGTGAACTCGACCGCTACCACCCCAAAATCGTGCCCGACGAATCGGCGGGTCTCTTGACCTGTCTCCAGATCCCACAGGATCAACTCTCCGGGCTGCAAAAAAGATTCACCCGCAAATCCGCCAGAAACGGCGGTGTGACCATCCGGGCTGATTTCCACCGCACGCACGACGCCCGTGTGTCCATCAAACCGCTGTAACGCTTCCCCGCGCTTGACGTCCCACAGAATCACCCTCGCGTCATCCCCGCCGGAGAGCGCTGTTCTCCCATCGGGCCCAAAAACGACGGCGTTGACCTGGGCCGTATGTCCGCGCAGGCGCGCGATCTCTTTCTTGGTTTCGAGGTTCCACACGACGATGCTGCCGTCCGCCAGCCCGGCGAGGGCCGTCCGCCCGTCAGGCCCGATGTCCAGGGCCGTCGCCGGCCCCGTCGTCCCTTCAAACAGCGTCTCGACCTGGGCGCGCCAACGGGCGCCAGGGGCAAGAGCCGCTTCCAGCAGCACGCGCTGAGCCTCACGGGGCGGGTCGTCAATCCGGTTCGCGGCCAGCGCCAGGGTCAGTCCCGCCGTGGCATCCCCATCGTTCAGAACTTGCCGGGCGTTGGCGGCCAGGGTGAGGCTGTAGGCTTCCAATGCCTGGCGCCGCTGCCGGACGGAGAAGGAGGTGAGGATAAGGGCGACGACGGTGGCCACGGCCAACACCCCGGCGAGCGCGCCAAAGAGACGGCGGGCGCGGCGCTCAGCCGCTAGCTGGCGCTGTCGTTGGGCTTCCCTTTGGGCTACGCGCCGTTCGCGCAGTGAGATACTCGCGCGGATGAAGGTTCTTTCGGCCTGGCTCAACACATCCTCCCGCGCCGCGAGCCACTCTTCAGCTTGAGCCAGTGGTGCACCGTGCAGAAGCGCGCCCTCGTCCTTGGCACTGACTTCCCACTGGCGCAGGGCGGCCCGCAGCCTTTCCTGCCAGGTGCGGAACGCCCGATCGGCTTCCAGCCAATCTTGAAATCGTCCCCAATTCTCGATCAGCGCTTCGTGGGCCACCTCCACGATCTCGTTCCCCGCCGCGTCCCGGCCGGTGACCACCAGCCGTTTGTCCGCCAGGTGCCGCGTCAGTAGCCAGTTGGCCTCGCCCACCTCAGCGCGTGTCGCCACGCGCCGGGTGTCCTCGGTCCCCTCGCCTGGCTGCACCAACTGCACCAGAATGCGGCGCACCCTCGCTTGGTCGTCCGGCGCCAGACCCACGAACAGCTGCTCCGCATACCGCGCCAGCGCCCCCTCGACGCGGCCCAGCGCCTCGTACGTCTCATGGGTGAGCCAGCCATCGTCTGTCTCTTCCCACAGCAAGGTCAGGGCGAACTCGAGCAGCGGCAGGTTGCCGGGCTCCTCACCCACATCGTCCAGGATGCGATCCACCAGCCCCGGCTCGAAAGCAGCGCCCTGCTTCTGGGCCGGCCTGGCAACAGCGGCGCGTAGCTCATCCCGGTGCATCGGGCCCAACAGGAGCGATCCAGCTTGCAGGGCGTCGGCAAAGGGGCGATAGGCCAGCGCCTGTCCCATGAAATCTGCGCGCAGTGTGACCAGCAAGACAAGGGGTGACGCCGGGCGGTTCTGCCCGGCCCGGCCCGCCGCTAGCACGAGGTCGAGAAACCGTTGCCGCCTTTCCGGCTCCGGGCAGAGGGTGTACAGCTCTTCGAATTGATCGATGACCAGGAGCAGTGGCTCTTGGGGGTGGTTCTCTTCCACACGCCCGACAGTTCGGAGTAGGGTGTGGTCGCGCTCCAGCCAGGCCGCGGCTAGCTTGCGGGCCTCGATCAGGCGGTCAGCCTCGGTCGACGGTGGCTCCAGCAAGGGCAGCAAGGCCGCTGCCAGGGCGTGGAAGGGCTGCTCTCCGGGGCGGCAGCTGGTGATCAGCCATGCGTCCCCGATATCGTCACGCAGTTGGGGCAGCAAGCCGGCAAATACGACCGACGACTTGCCCGAACCGGAGGAACCGATGACGGCGACAAAAGGTTGCCGTTCCACGGCGTCACGCAGTAGGAGGGTGAAGCGCTCGCGGCCAAAGAAGAACGGGGCATCCTGTTCGCGGAAAGCACCGAGGCCGCGGTAGGGGCACTCGCCCCCCATGTCTTTCGGCTTGCGGGCTGGCAGCGCGAGGCCGGCGGTCGCTGCGGAAGGCCATCCCTCCTCACGCAAGCATTCGTACAGCTCGCGTGTTTGTTTCGAGGGCTGGGTGTTCAGCTCTTCCGCCAGCTCCTGGCGGTAGCTCTCGTAATGGGCCAGGGCTGCGACGCGCTGGCCGTTGAGGGCCAGCAATCGCATCACCGCCCGCTGCGCTCTTTCCTGCCATGGATCCAGCTCTACCATGCGCCTGGCATGGCGCAGTGCACGCTTATACTCGCCTTGTTCCTCGTAGTCGCTGGCCAGGCGAAGCAAGGTCTCGAGGGTCCGGCGTTGGAGGCGTTCGCGGGTGAGCAGCACCCACTCCTCAAAGCCGGCGCTATCGGGGACAGAGAAGTGCTCCAGAAAAGGCCCACGGTACAGAGCTACGGCCTCTTCGAGCTGGTCGACGGTCTGTTCGTGGAAGGTCCGCGTGACCAAACCGGTGAATGCCGTGACGTCCACCCACGCGTCGCTGGTGGGATTGAACTGGATGGTTTGCCGCGTCGCGTTCAGGTAGGGGGGCCTCGCCGCGTCATCGCCGATAGCCTGACGCAGGTCCGCTAGAGCACGGCGCAGGTTCGCTCTCGCGGACGATTCGGTGTAGTCAGGCCACAGCATCCCGGCCAGCTTCTCGCGGCGGTGTGCCCGATCCGACTCGACGGCCAGGTACGCCAGGAGCGCCAGGGCCTTGTTGGAGCGAAGCTCGGAGAGCGGCTCCCCGTGCAGGCTGATTTGGATGGGGCCAAGCAGGCGGATTGCCAACGACCTCATCATCTCGTCCTCCCGACAAAACAACGGACGCACTTGTGAGTGTTAGCTTCTTGAGTGAGATGGGCAAAAAGGCGTCTAACAATATCTTCATTATACAGCGGGCGCAACGAGCAGGCAACTCTCACGTTTCGCTCACGTTCTACGGGCGTTTCTCTCACCTCCGGCCAGTACACTTGAAGCATGAGTGAGAAAACAGGAAAGCCTTTGAACTATCGAGCCTATCTGCTGCGGTTGTGGCAGGTGAATGACGGGCAACAGGACTGGCGGGCATCCCTAGAGAGTGCGCACGATGCCGAACGCAGAGGCTTTGCCGATCTGGAGACTCTATTCAGCTTTCTCCGGCAGCAAACATCCACGGGTTCGGGTCATCACCCGGAGAGAGAAGATTGTGCGAACCAGATAGAGGCCTGCCGCGATGATAGAAGGGAGGGAGAAGACGACGAATAGAACAAACAGCGTGGCTCAGATGATCCCCACATTGAACCAGCGCCGGCGTGAAGGCCCATGCCAGCCGGTTGACTGGGCAGGTGCGAGAGATCACTAACTCAGTGAACAGGAGGAACCATGAAGGGGAAGCAGTTCGTCAGTGTAGTTTGCATTGTGTTGACGTTGACGTTGCCGCTGTTGTCTGCTTGCGGCACGCCGAGCGGCAAGTCGAGTTTTCCGACGGGCACCTTTGTCTGTGAATCCGCCCCCTTCAAGACGGAATGGAGGGACGACGGCACCTACACGTCCTGGATGGATGGACAGGAAATGGCAAGCGGGACCTATTCTGTCGAGGGCAATGAGCTGACCTACGAGAGCGATAGCTATTGCGATTCGCTCGGCGCGGGCAAGGCCACGTATACCTGGACCTTCAAAGACGACACCTTAACGTTCGAGGTCAAAGGGGAAGATGAATGCTCTGACCGCATGGGCACGCTCCACCTTGTCAGCTGGCACAAGGAACCATAGCAAACCGGCACAAGACCCAGGGTGTGGATGGGCGGGTGCCACTCCCGCCCATCCACGGAGGGCTTCCCCGAAAGAAGGCTCGCACCCCCTGCCTGTCCTGAGCTCAGTGGAGCGATCCTCGGGGGCGGATATGCGGACCAATCCCGCTCCCGCGGTCTTCTTTCAGCGGAGCCAAGGAGGAAATGCGATGAAAGAACTGTTGCGGCGCCTAACCGCTCTGGTGATGGTGTCTCTCCTCGCCGGTTGCGCCGGTCACAGCGCAACGCCGTCACCCGATGGCTGGCGCACCTCAAACCCCAAGGCGCTGGGGATGGACGAGAGGCTGTTAGCGAAAGCCGCCAGGACCATCGAACAAGAGGGGCTGGCCGTCCACAGTATGCTCGTCATCCGCAACGGCGCTATCGTGACAGAACGATACTACTCACCTTACGAACAAAGCACAAAGCACGACCTCCACTCTATCACCAAGAGTGTGGTATCCGCCCTGGTGGGTATCGCCATTGACAAGGGCTTCATCGGCAGCGTGGAAGACCCGGTTCTGAGCTATCGCCCCGATCACATCCCCGACGGCGACCCGCGCAAGGAGGCCCTAACGCTGCAGCACCTGCTCACCATGTCCTCCGGCCTCGGCCAGACAGAGATACTCGAGATGCTGCAGAGCGACGATGCCGTACAACACGTGCTCAACCTGGAGATGACGTCACAGCCCGGAGCTACGTGGGACTATAACGACGGCAACTACCATCTCTTGTCGGCCATTCTTCAACAGGCGACCGGGATGAGCGCCCTGGAATTTGCCCAGGCGCATCTCTTTGGTCCCCTTGACATCTCGGACGTCACCTGGGGGTCTGACCAGAACGGTATCACGATGGGCGGCTGGGGCCTCTGGATGACGCCGCGCGACATGGCCAAGATCGGTCTGCTTTACCTGAACGAGGGCGTCTGGGAGGGGAAGCAGATCGTGCCCGCCGAGTGGGTACACGGGTCGGTCGAAAGGCAATTCCAGATCGAGGAGCCGGGCGAGCCTTGGGCTTTGCACTACGGCTATGGCTGGTGGGTGCACGACATCGGTGCCTTTGCCGCGCATGGAAGCGGCGGACAGTTTATCTACGTGATGCCGGATTTGGACGTGGTGGTGATTTTCACCGGGGGGCTGAACGACCTGGATTTCGTCGAACCCGAGTTGCTCATCAGGGATTGCGTCATGCCGGCGGTTGTCTCCTCTGCCTCTCCAGGGGGGGATTAGGGCGACGGGGTTCCGCATCCTAGCTACGGCGCCTGTGGGAGATCAGAGGTGGAGCAGCATGGAGTTGACGGACATCCGTCGAAAGCGCTCTGGCGGGCGACGAAAAGGGCCTTGCCGGCCTGGACGACCTATTGGATTTCCTGGATAACACAACTGACCTAGAGCTGATTATCAAAGACACCTGGGGCCAACTGCGTCACAGTGGGTAGCTCAGGGGTTAGGCGAGGGGGTTGCTGGTGGCACTCCCCCATTCGCTTGCAAGGTCCGGTGTATCACGGGATAGCCGTTGAAGCAAACGTGGGGAACGACGGGAAGGTCACTATAGAGGACGAGGTTCCTACTGGTTATTTGAGCAGACCGTCGATTTCTTCTCCTGGCGCCAGGATAGGAATGCCGCCTGCCGGTCGGCTCCCTTGGACGCTCCCACCGCCCATCATCTCGAATAGCGTCGCGAACTCCGCCCTAGGCTCGACGGCCACCAGAGGCATTTTCTCTCCACTGTCCAGGTAGACCGCCTCGACCAGCGTATGGACGATTTGCTTCCTCTTCTCTGGAGTCGCTGCGTCCCCTACCTTGCCGAAGTCTTCTACCGGCTTCGCCGCTCTCTGAAAGTCGGGCATAGTGCTTGCCTCTGTACTCCACCTCGCCCCCGTAGAATCGGTTGGTAGGCATCACGTTGACCATATCCTTGCTGAAGAGGCTCAACGTCCTGTCGCCTCTATCCCTCGGACAGTAGCCTACCTCGTTCAGTATCTGGGCGACGTCAGCGTACGAGTACTGACCGGTCGCGTATTTCTCAAAGGCGAGCTTCATGCCCTCGGCCTCCTCTTCAATGGGGTACGCCACCCCGTCGCCGCCGTCCTTCTTGTAGTGACAATCGTACCCAAAGGGGACCTCCCTCAGCCATATCCCGGCCTCGGCCCTGGCGTTCAGCCCCCTGGAACCTCAGCCCTCAGGTTGTTAGAGTACCACTCATTGACGGCGCCCAGCACGGTCATCTGCTCTTCGTAGGGAAGGGGGACACAGAA
>CAZGSX010000109.1:0-8137 GCA_964528475.1 uncultured Anaerolineales bacterium | reverse complement strand
ATATGGATCTGCTTCCCCATCAGGTGATGCGAGCGATCCAGTTCAACGACGAGAAAGTTCTGGAGGCCAACACGCCCTGGATATGCGCCGCCTGCGTCACATGCACGACTCGCTGCCCGCAGGGGATCGACGTGGCCGGTGTCATGGACGTGCTGCGCATCGAAACCCGCAAGCGGGGGATCAAACCCGCTTTGCCGGATGTCGAGCTGTTCACCAAGATCTTCCTGACCAGCATCGGCACCACGGGGCGCCTCTACGAGGCCGGCCTCATGGCGGCGATGAATATGCTCACGCTGCGGCCTATGAAAGACATGGATCTGGGCGTGCAGATGATCCTCAAGCGCAAGATTGGCTTTCTGCCCGACTTCGCCCGTCCTCCCCGGAAGGTAGAAGCCGTGGAGGCGGATGAGCAGACCATCGCTTACTACCCGGGCTGCTCCCTGGAGTCCACGGCTACCGAGTTCGACCACACCTTCAGGGCTGTCTGCGATGCACTAGATCTGAAGTTGATCGAGCCACCCGGTTGGATCTGCTGCGGTTCCACCCCTGCCCACACGACCGACCCTGTGCTGGCTGCCTACTACGCGATTCAGACTCTCGCCACTGTTGAGCAGATGGGACTCGACCAGATGGTGGCACCCTGCCTGGGATGCTATCAGCGCTTCCTGGCTGCTGCTCGCGAGATAGAGCGCGATCCGGAGATAGCCGAGAAGGTGGCAGAGAGGATCGGATATGAGTATCAGGGCACCGTCAAGACGCTGCACTCCGTGGATGCTCTGCTGAGGCGGGTGGGCTTGGACAAGATTCGCGACCGGGTGAAGAAACCGCTGGAAGGAATGAAAGTGGCCTCCTACTACGGATGCGCCACGACCCGTCCCGCCGTCCTGACTGGCGCGGAGCACGTCGAGTACCCCATGTGTATGGATGACGTGGTGCGTGCCTTGGGGGGCGAGCCCGTAGACTGGTCCTACAAGACCGACTGCTGCGGGGGAAGCCTGGGAATCACCCAGACCGACGTGGCACTGGAGCTCTCCGCCAAGATCCTCGAGAACGCCAAGGCCTGCGGAGCGGACCTTATGATCACCGCTTGCCCCCTGTGTCAGGTAAACGTGGAAGCCCGTCAGATGCAGATGGACCTGGGCTTCGACCTTCCTGTCCTCTACATCACCCAGTTGATGACCCTGGCGTTTGGTATGGGCGAGAAGAAAGCGGAGTTGAACAAGCAGATTATCGATGCTCGTCCGGTGCTCCGAGAGTATGGGTTGATCGAGTCGGTCGAGGATTCTTCATAGGAGGGCAAACGTGCTAGTCAAAGACTTGATGACGCCTGATCCCATCTGTGGACGGGCGGATATGGTGGTCACGGAGATCCAGAGGCTGATGAGTGATAACAGGATCCGCCACGTGCCCATTGTGGACGAGGCCGAGAAGCTCATTGGCCTGGTCACGCAGCGCTCTCTCTTCAGTGCGCTGCGCACAGAAGAGAGCGATCTCAGTCAGTTCGAGGTCAGCTACATCCTCGCGAAGATCCAGGCTCACCACGTGATGGTCCAGGACGTGATAACCATTGAGCCAGACGTGCCCGTGGAGGAAGCGGCTCGCGTCATGGCTGACGAGCGGATTGGCTGCTTGCCGGTGATGAGGGATGGTGAGCTGGTCGGCATCATCACGGACAACGACCTGTTCAATGCGATGCTGAACCTGCTGGGAGCTCGGCGGTCAGGTGTTCGGCTGGCTGTGCTTCAGCCAGACAGGATAGGGGAGGTGGCTCGCCTGAGCAAGACGATCGCGGAAGAAGGGGGCTACCTGTCTGTCTGCGCTGGATATTTTCCCAAGCGAGAGCCGGGTTCTTGGATCTCCGTCGTCAAAGTCGCCAACCTTTCGCAGGAGGAGTTGGTGAGCCTCATCGAGAGTCAGGAAGAAATGCAAATCCTGGACGTGCGAGAGATCTGATCGCCCGTACGTGAGAGCGGGCGGAACCTGGATCAGAGGAGACGTGACGGATGCCCGAAGCCATCTATATGGAGGAAGCGCGGCGACTACCGTGCAGTGAGTGGGTCAAGGACCACCCAAGACCCTTGGAAGCTCTTTACAGGATCACCAAACAGGTAGTCGTCCGGATATACCCGCTGATGAAGCGGATCAGCCCAACGCTCGCCGAACGGCTGATGATCTGGGGCGAGGTAGTGCTCAAGAGATGGATCTTCAACTGCCAGATGTGCGGTCAGTGCATCCTCCACAGCACAGGCATGACCTGTCCCATGAACTGTCCCAAGAAGCTGCGCAACGGTCCCTGCGGTGGCGTTCGCCACAACAATCACTGCGAGGTCATTCCCGAGAGGCTTTGTGTTTGGGTCCAGGCCTGGGAGCGCAGCCAGGACATGCGATACTACGGCGACGACATGCGTATCGTCCAGCCGCCGGTCAATCACGCGCTCGAGTCCATGTCAGCCTGGGTCAACATGGTCGAGGGACGGGATACAGAGGTGCCTCCTGGGTGGGCCTCGGCCGCCCGGGCTGAGGAGGATGACGGATGAACACCACTCTGACGTCTTCTCGGCAGCCGGTTCGTTCGGGCAGCCGCTTGGAGCGCGCACTGCGGTCTGGTCGCTTCGCTGTCACCGCTGAGTTGAATGCACCTGATAGCGCTGATCCGCAGGATGTTTACCGGAATGCCGTGGTCCTGTCCAAGTGCTGCCACGCCATCAACGCGACCGATGGCGCTGGGGCCAACTGCCACATGAGCAGCATCGGCTGTTGTGCGCTCCTTACCCGTGCGGGCTATGAAACGGTTCTTCAGGTCAACTGCCGTGACCGCAATCGCATTGCTATCCAGGGCAATTTGCTGGGAGCCGCTGCCATGGGGGTCCAGAACGTGCTTTGCATCACCGGCGATGACGTCTCCGTCGGCGACCAGCCCGGCGCCAGCCGCGTGTTTGACATGGATTCAGTTCATCTACTGCGCACGGCACGCATGATGCGCGATCAAGGGGTCTTTCTGAGCGGTCGTCGCATTACGACGCCGCCCCGTCTCTTTCTGGGGGCGGTTGCCAGCCCCTGTGCGCCACCCTACGATTGGCGCCCCGAGCGGCTGGCCAAGAAGGTCGAGGCTGGCGCAGATTTCATCCAGACCCAGTTCTGCTTCGAGGTAGGGCGGTTCAGGGAGTACATGCGGCAGGTGCGAGGCCTAGGGCTCCACGAGAAGGTGTACATTTTGATCGGTGTCGGTCCGCTCCGTTCGGAGAGAGCTGCCGAGTATATGCGCACGAAGGTCCCGGGGATATGGATTCCAGACGAAATCGTGGATCGCATGCGTCGAGCACCCGAGTCCCGTAAGCGGGAGGAGGGCATACGCATCTGTGTGGAGATCATCCGGCAGGTTCGGGAGATCGAAGGGGTCCACGGCGTTCACGTAATGGCTTACCGCCAAGAAGAGGCTGTGGCGGAGATCATCGAGCGCGCTGCGCTTGTGCCGGCTGATGAGCCGGAGACCGGTGCCCGTGCGCCTGATGTAGCCTAGTCATCCTGGCGGCTGGGGCTTGGGAGGTGAGTCCGTGAAATCTCTGTCCAAGATCGCCATCAGCGGCAAGGGCGGGGTGGGCAAGACCACCCTCTCTTCCCTGCTGGCTCATATCTACGTCGAACAGGGACGGGACGTCACTGTTATAGATGCGGACCCCGTCGGAGGACTCGCGCAAGCGCTTGGCTTCCCCGAAGAACTCGTGGCCAGGGTAAAGCCCATCTCCGAGATGGACGAGTTGATCTATGAGCGTACCGGAGCCAAACCCGGCACCACTGGCGGGTTCTTCACCATGAACCCCCGGGTTGACGACATCCCGGAGCGCTTCAGTGTCTCCCATGAGGGCATCCGTTTCCTGCGCCTGGGGACCATTGAGATCGGGGGCACGGGCTGCATCTGCCCGGAGAGCGCCTTGCTGAAGGCTTTGGTGACGCATCTCCTGCTCTACCGGGATGAGATGTTGATCCTCGATATGGAGGCTGGTGTCGAGCATCTCGGTCGAGCGACGGCCCAGGCGGTTGATGCCTTCCTCGTCGTCCTTGAGCCAGGTCGTCGCAGCTTGACCACCGCTGAGCGCGTGCGGCAGCTCGCTGAGGACATCGGAATCTCTCACGTCTACGCCGTTGGCAACAAGATACGTGACGCTCGGGATTGGGAGTTCCTGACGCAGCAGAGCCCTGTTCCGACCCTCGGTTATCTCTCCGTCAACCGCGAGTTGCGCGACGCCGACATGCGCGGTGAGGGGATTTTCGAGGCGGCGCCCAAGACGGTGCAGGAGGCTAGAGACCTGGTGGCGAGGCTGGAGGCTGCGTGAGGGGAATGGCCTGTCGAGCGTCCGCTGGCTTGCTTGCGGTGGTGCTCTTCTTGGCCTCTTCATCCCCTGTCTCCGCCGGTGACCTTCCACCTGCGGCGAGCGTCGAGGGCCTGGCGGGCTATCCTCAGCAGCGGAACCTCAGCTGCGAGTCGCGCTCGGCCACCGATCTGTCCGCCTACTGGGGTGCTAGTTTCACCGAAGAGGCGTTCTTTCAAAGGCTCCCGAAGTCTGACAACCCCCACCGGGGGTTCGTCGGGGATGTCGATAGGCCGGCCGGGAGCATGCCGCCCATCGGCTACGGTGTGTATGCAGAGCCCATCGCCGCGACGCTCCGTAGTTTCGGGCTTGACGCAAAGGCGATGCACGCCATGGAGGTGGAGGCTCTCAAGAGGGAGCTGGCCGCCCAGCGACCCGTGATAGTCTGGACAACCTACGATATGCAGTTGCCCCCCGTCGATACCTGGATTTCGTCCGATGGAGCTGAGTCCACCGTGGTGAGATGGCAGCACACGTTCATCGTGGTCGGTTATGATGAGGGCGGGCTGGACTTGGTGGACGCCTATGACGGCGTTACCAAGCGTTTCTCATACCAGCGGTTTGTTCCTGCCTGGGGCCTGCTTGATCGGATGGCGGTGGTCGTGGCGGGCCCCCTGGTGCAGCCTTCACCGCGCACGTGGACTCCCACGGAGGTCGCCGGCTGCTGTGAGTTCCTCGTGGCGGGTCGGTGGAGAGTCGGTCCCAGGTAAAGACTCCGTGAAGATCGCTATCTCAGGTGTTGAATCCTGAGACCCATCTGTGAGATAGATGCAGACAGGTTTAACAGGTGACCCGCTAGCAGACGACAGGAGGAAGAACGATGCGTAACCTGCACGATGTTCAAGCTATGCTCGAGAAGGTTGGCATTCCGGGCACGGACGCCTACGACCTGCCGGATAGCCCCAAGACGTTCCCTGATGGCGCCCACTACCGGATGGAGGTCTCGGGGGTGGAGCGTCCCCAGGTGCTGGAGGCGGTCATCGACGAGATGGAGAAGCGCGATATCGCCATCCATCGCTTGATCTCCACGGTGATGGGATCGACGCTGCTGGACGACGCCGAGTTGAAGGATTTCGCTCAGATGGCCGCCGACGCCGATCTGGAGGTGATCATCACCCCAGGTCCCCGTTCGGGGTGGGATGTCGGACGTCAGTTGGCGACCCCAGAGGGTGGGCTCTCTGGGCTCCGCTATCGCGGATCGGACCAGCTGACCTATGTGATCGCTGAGTATCTGCGCTGCATTGACCTCGGCTTCCGTGGCTTCCTGTGCATCGATGAGGGGTTGCTGTGGGTCGTCAACCAGCTAAAGGAGACCGGCGATATTCCCGAGGACGTGGTCTTCAAGGTCAGCATCTATGCCGGCCACGCCAGTGCAGCGGGTGGCAAGCTCCTCGAGATGCTCGGGGCGTCGACGTTTAACCCCCTGGGCGATCTGACACTACCAGAGCTGGCCTCTATCCGCCAGGCGACTGACATCCCCCTGGACCTCCACATCATGCTTTCCGAATCCTTCGGGGGGTTCAACCGGTTCTACGAGGGAGCGGAGATGGCTCGGGTCTGCTCTCCTTGCTACTTCAAGATCGAACCCGGTCCGGCCCTGGCGGCGGGGGCGGGTGCCTGGTACAAACCCTGGACCAGCCCCGATCTGCTATCTTGGCAGGCGCGCGAGAAGGTGAAGTACGCCCAGATCATCCACGAGCTGATCCAGGCCACCAACCCGCAGTTGAAGCTCTCGGATCTGGGCCCGGACGATCTGGCCATTCCACAGCTGTAGACGCCGCGACTAGCTTGCCGGTTGACGCGCACATCTAGCTGACCTGACGGGGCTGGGGAGGCCGCGGGTGGCTCCAACCTCCAGCGCAGATCCTGCTCTGAGTGCGTGAGGAGTGTCCTGATGGACCCGTCAGGTCTCCTCTGGGTGACGAAAGAGGGAGGAGGAACTTGAGCGACTTGACCGAAGCATTCGTGGAACTCGTTCGCAGGGCAGCGACGGATCTGCCTCCAGATGTGGAGGCCGCCTTGCGGGACGCGCGCGACGAGGAGGCCTCAGGCTCCGCAGCCGAGGGGGCCCTCGATGCCATCTTGGAGAACGTGATCATCGCGCGCAATAACGCCACGCCCATCTGCCAGGACACGGGCGTGCCCATCTTCTATGTCCGTCACGCCGTCGGTACCAGCACGCAACGGCTCAGGCAGCAGATGGAGCAGGCGGTCGCTGAGGCTACGGCGCGTTCCTATCTCCGTCCCAATGCCGTTGATCCGGTCACGGGTCGCAACAGCGGCAACAACCTGGGGCGCGGATTTCCCACCTTCCACTTCGAGGAATGGGATGACGACGCCCTGCAGGTTGATCTCCTCCTGAAAGGGGGCGGGAGCGAGAATGTCGGGGCTCAATACAAACTGCCCTATAGCAGCGCCGGGGGTATCTCGTTCAATGCCGGACGCGATCTCGACGGTGTGCGCAAGGTGGTCTTGGATGCCGTTTACCGGGCCCAGGGCAAGGGCTGCGCGCCAGGTGTGCTGGGTGTTGCCATCGGCAGCGATCGGGGCAGCGGCTACGTCCATGCTAAGGAGCAGCTCCTGCGCCCGCTACCGGACGTCAACCCCGATCCTGAGCTGGCCGAGCTGGAGGAGAAGATCTTGGAACAGGCCAATGGACTCGAGATCGGACCTATGGGATTCGGTGGAAGGACGACCCTCTTCGGCGTCAAGGTGGGAGCCTACCACCGCCTGCCGGCCTGTTACTTCGTCAGCATTGCCTACAACTGCTGGGCCTTGCGGCGATCGACCATGCGGCTGGAGGGAGAGGAGGTGAGCTTCCAATGAGCACCCATCAACTGACAATCCCCATATCCGAGGCGAGCGTACGCTCCCTGGAGGTGGGTGACACGGTCTACCTCTCAGGGGTCATGGTCACCGGTCGAGATGCCGCGCACAAGTACATGGTGGAGACGTTCATTCGGTCCTCCGAGGTCCCTGAGAGCGAGCTTGAGCTCTATCAACAACTCAAGCGCCTGCTGAACGAGAGCGTCATCTACCACTGCGGCCCCGTGGTCCGCCGTCTTCCAGCCTCGGAGGAGGGGGCGGAGGCTAAATGGGCGTTCGTGGCCGCCGGCCCCACCACGTCCATCCGCGAGGAGGTCTACGAGCCAGAGGTGATTGAGCACTTCGGCCTCCGCGGCGTCGTTGGCAAAGGCGGCATGGGGCCCAACACCCTTCGCGCGTGTGAGGAGCACGGCGCCGTCTACCTTCACGCCATGGGCGGTGCGGCCTCGCTGATTGCCGACGCCGTTCAGGAGGTCGTGGCGGTGTACAAAAAGGACGACTTCGGCGTGCCGGAGGCCTTCTGGGTGATCCGCGTTGAGAGCTTGCCGCTGATCGTGACAATGGATACCCACGGGCGGAGTATCCATCAGCAGGTGGAGGCGGCTTCATCGGCCGCCCTGGATCGTCTGGTGCGCAGCTGAGTCGTACGGGCTGACCCGCCTGCGGGTTCCGGTCAACCGCACCTTTCACCCTCTGCGACCTCACGAAGCCGACCGGTATCGGTGGGTGAGGCCCGGGCCGCGTCCCGTGGCTCGGTATCGATGTCGCTTTCGTGACAGGCCTCCTTGCCGAATCGTCGGCCCGAGGATATCATGACCGAGCCGCCCACGAAGCACCCGGCGGTGGCGTGCAGGACAACCGATTCACCACTGTGCCGATCCATCGGCCTGCCCACAACCCAGAGGCCACATGAAATACTGGAGAGAACCGCTTGATCTGAA
>CAZGSX010000108.1:0-8203 GCA_964528475.1 uncultured Anaerolineales bacterium | reverse complement strand
GTTCCAGCAGGGGAAAGACCAGCGCCATCAGCACGCCAGCCGCGATGACCGACGCCACCTGCCCCGCAGTGTTAGCGCCGAGGGCGTGCATCAAGAGGAAGTTCTGATCATCTTCCTCCCAGGCCACTTGCTGAACGAGTCTGCCGCTCATCGGGAAAGCGCTGATCGCCGCAGCTCCCACCAGGGGGTTAATGCGCCGACCGGACAGCACGCAGATCAGCTTCCCAAAGAGTATGCCGCCGACCGTGTCTAGAGCAAAAGCAACTAGGCCCAGCAGGAGGATCTTAACAGTACCGATGCTGAGGAATGCATCGGCCTGCATTGTCGAGCCGATAGTCAGACCCAGGAACAACGTAACCGTGTTTGCGATCGCCTCGCGGGCGGTGCGGCTGAGCCCTTCGACCACCCCCGACTCTTGCATCAGATTGCCCAGCATCAGCGTGGCGATCAGCGGCGCGGCCTGCGGCAGGAAAATCGCTGCCAGGGCCGTCACCAAGACAGGAAAAAGGATCACCGCCGTCTTGGAGACCGGCCGAGGAGCGTACGCCATGCGGATGGCACGCTCAGAACGGGTGGTAAAAAGCCGCATCAGCGGTGGCTGGATGATGGGCACTAGGCTCATGTAGGAATAAGCGGTCACCGCCACCGCCGCTGCCAGCCCCGGCGTCTCAAAGAGCTGATCCAACCTGGCCGCGACGTATATCACCGTGGGTCCGTCTATGGTCCCGATAGCGCCGATGCTCGTCGCTTCGGCCAGGTTGAAGCCCAGGAGAACGGAGCCTATCAGCGTCCCAAAGATGCCCAGGCAGCCCATCGCCCCCGCCAGGACAAAGACGGGTTGGCTCAGAAGCGGGCGCATATCCATCATTGCCCCTACGCCCAGGAAAATCAGGAGCGGGAAGAGCTCCGTATCTATTCCGGCTCGCTTCAGCACCCCAAACAGCCCCGCCGGTCCGGTCATGTGAGCGGAGACCGGCAGGTTCCCCAGCATACACCCGAAGCCAATGGGCAGCAGAAGCGTGGGCTCATACTTCTTGGCGATGGCCAGGAACATCAGCACTCCACCGATGGCCACCATCACCATCTGCTGCCAGGTAATGGTCAGCAGGCCCCCTAGAAGTGCGCTTGCGTCCATATTGCTCATCGTATCTCGCTCAGTCTGCGAACTCCAGCAGGAGATCGCCGTGGGCGACCTGACGACCCTCAGAGATGTGGAGAGCGGCAATGGTGCCCACGCGCGAAGCGCGGATCACATTGTTCATCTTCATCGCCTCGATGACAAGGAGTGGGTCGCCGGCGGCAACTTCATCGCCAGGCTGTACGGCGATCGACTTGACCACTCCAGGAAGCGGGGCGGTGACTGCAGCGTCTGGGCCACTGGGGATAGGCGCGCTGGTGGCCGGCGCAGCCTTTGGGATTGGCTCGGCAGTAGCTGCTTCTGCATCCGCTGAGGGAGCTTCCACGCCCACCGTGAAGATCTCTCCGTTCACCTCCACCTGCACTTCGCTCTGGCGCGGATCGCCCAGCACCCTGACGTCAAAGGTCTGGTCATCCAGCGTGATTCGGTATCGTTTCATCCGAGGCCTCGCCTCCGCCGATCCCGTGCCAGTCGTCGGTAGTGATGCAGCGTCCACCACGCACTGACCGTCTCCTCGGTCGTCTTCTGTGCGGCGACTCCGCTCATTTCCTCCTCCGCCCTCGCCAGCGCTGTCGCGATTACCGCTGCCTCCCGCTTCCTACTTATTGTCCCCCTGCTGTCTCCATCCTCTGTTGTTCTCACCCTTTGTTCCCCTGCCTGAGGGCGATCCTTGATGAGCACGGTCATCCCGTACATCAGCGCGTAGAGGAAAAGCATAGCCACGAAGAGCATCAGCATACCGAGGCCAGACACGACCAGTGAAGTTACGAGCCGACTTGCCATTCTTAGCCTGCCAATCTACTAGTCCAACATCCTACAGCGGGACGTTGCCGTGCTTCTTTGGCAGCGGCATCGCCTGCTTATCCCTCAGGAAGTCGAGGGCAGCGATCAACCTCGCTCGCGTCTCGCTGGGCAGAATGACGTCATCGACGTGACCACTCGCCGCTGCTGCGTAGGGATTGCCGAACTGCTCGCCGAACTCGGCTGTCAGCTGCGCGGACAGCTCTTCAGGATCCTCGGCTCTCGCTAGTTGCTTCCGGTAAAGGATGTTGACCGCCCCCTGGGCCCCCATCACCGCGATCTCCGCCGTCGGCCAGGCGTAGACCAGGTCCGTGCGGATGTGTTTGCTGCTCATGACAATGTACGCCCCTCCGTAGGCTTTGCGGATAACAACACAGAGCTTCGGCACCGTTGCCTCCGAGTAGGCGTAGACGATCTTGGCCCCGTGGCGGATGATTCCACCGTGCTCTTCCTCCATCCCGGGCATGAATCCAGGACAGTCCACAAAGGTCACTAGCGGGACGTTGAAGGCATCGCAGAAGCGCACAAAACGGGCAATCTTGTCTGAGGCGTCGATGTCCAGCACGCCAGCCAGATGGTCCGGTTGATTCGCGACCAGGCCCACCACTTCGCCCCGGAGCCGGGCGAAGCCTGCGATCGCATTCGGGGCGAAGCGGGCGTGCACCTCGAAGAAGCTCCCTCGGTCGAAGATGCTGGTGATTACTTCTCGCATATTGTAGGGCTGATTTCCATCCGGAGGCACCAATGTGTCCAGTACTGAATCGGATACGATTGGACCGTCCTGCGCCGACGCACGGGGCGGAGATTCGGCGTTGTTCGAGGGCAGATAGCTCAGCAGCTTCCGCGTCGTAGCGAGCGCCTCAGCCTCGTCCGTGGCGACGAAGTGAGCGACGCCGCTGATACTGGCGTGGGTGTTCGCACCTCCCAGCGTCCCAAGATCTACCTCCTCGCCCGTCACAGTCTTGATCACCTCTGGCCCCGTGATGAACATCTGACTTATGCCCTCAGTCATGATTATGAAGTCGGTCAGTCCAGGAGAATAGACTGAGCCACCAGCACACGGACCCAGCATCACGCTGATCTGTGGGATGAAACCGCTGGCCTGAGTGTTCCGCCAGAAGAGTTCGCTGTAGCCCGCCAGGCTCCACACCCCCTCCTGAATCCGCGCCCCCACCGAATCGTTCAGGGCGATGAAGGGTACGCCAGAACCTATAGCCAGATCGAGCACCTTGCAGACTTTCTGAGCCTGCGCCTCGGAAAAAGACCCTCCCATCACGGTGAAGTCCTGCGCGGCCACAGCGACCCTCCGGCCTTCTATCCGGCCGAAGCCCACCACGGCACTGTCACCCGGGAACCGCTTCTCGTCCAGATCGAAGGCCGTGTGCCGGTGCGTGACGAAGGGATCTACTTCCTCAAACGTCCCCGGGTCAACCAGACGGCCAATCCGCTCCCTGGCGGTTAGCTTTCCCTTGGCGCGCTGCTCTTCGATTGCCTCAGGTCCTCCACCTTGTCGGGCCGCCTCGCGGCGCTGGAGGAGTCGCTGGTTGAGATCATTGGCTGTCATGGAGTCTCCCTAATGGACACTAAATCGCTCCGGACTCCCTCATCTCCGCCACC
Organism: uncultured Anaerolineales bacterium; assembly: GCA_964528475.1. Classification (GTDB taxonomy): domain Bacteria; phylum Chloroflexota; class Anaerolineae; order B4-G1; family B4-G1; genus SKLM01. The sequence continues at coordinate 4,647 of CAZGSX010000108.1, read as the reverse complement.
TCCGAGGGACTATAGCCCAGCAGCTCGCTCAGCACTTCCTCCGTGTGTTGCCCCAGCATGGGGGGCGGCTGGCGTACCTCCGCGGGAGTCTGCGAGAGCTTGTAAGGGAAGCCAGGAAAACGCACTGGGCCGACCGCAGGATGCTCAGTTTCCAGCGCCAGCTCTCGCGCCTCCGCCTGGGGGTGATCGAAGACCTCCGCCACCGTGTTGATCGGCCCGCAGGGGAGCCCGGACTCGCGGAGCGCAGCCAGCCACTCATCGGCATCGCGCTCAGCGAAGACCTCACCGAGCGTCTTCAGCAGTGCCGGACGATTGGAGACGCGCGCCTCGTTGGTGTTGAAGCGAGGATCCTCCCTCAGCTCCGGCCGGTCGATGACCTCACACAGCGTGGCCCACTGCCGCTGGTTGGCCGCTGCCAGGGCGAACCAGCGATCGCGGGCATGGAAAGCCTCATACGGAGCGATGTTGGGATGCGCATTGCCCAAGCGGCGAGAGGACTCTCCTCCGACCAGGTAGTTGGAGGCCACGTTCGTGAGAAGCGCCACGCTGGCATCCAGCAGCGAGACATCTACCAGCTGACCCTCGCCCGTCTCATCGCGTGCACGAAGAGCTCCCAGGATCGCCGTCGCCGCGAACATCCCGGCAGTGATGTCCACAATTGGCACGCCCACCCGATAGGGCAGACCTTCCTCCGGCCCGGTGATGCCCATGAGCCCGCCCTCGGCCTGGATGATGAAGTCGTAGCCAGGTCGGTGGGCCCAGGGGCCAGTGCGGCCGTAGCCACTGATGGAGCAGTAGACCAGGCCCGGGTTCAGAACGCGGAGGTCCTCATACCCCAGCCCCATTCGATCCAGAGTACCCGTGCGGAAGTTCTCGACCAGCGCATCGGACACCTCGGCCAGCCGACGGACGATCTCCTGGCCGACCGAACTCTTGAGATTGACCGTCACGCTACGCTTGTTGCGGTTGGCGGAGATGAAGTAGGCAGACTCGCCCGCATAGGGACCGTAGGCCTCTCCGACGAAAGGCGGCCCCCAGCCCCGACTGTCGTCGCCGCGATTGGGCCGCTCTACCTTGATCACCTCCGCGCCTAGGTCACCCAGCATCATCGTGCAATAGGGCCCGGCCAGGGCCCGGGTCAGATCGAGGACACGCAGGTCTTCTAACGGTTGCATCAGGCCTCCTGGTAGGTGTGCACCGTGCCTACACCATAGATGCGCTGGATCGACTCTGGATCGAGTGACGGCGCGTCATTAACAAGCGCCGCAGGGGGGGCGCTCCGAGGGCACGACCATTGGCACCCATGCGCCCAGCGGATTCCCGTGGGTGAGCCAGCTCTTGAGTCCAACCTACGCTTTCTCCTGCTCTCGTTCCTGCAGCGCCAGGAAGATCTTCTCCGCCGAAAGCGGCAGGTTGTTGAACCGAATGCCGATGGCGTTGTTGATGGCATTGGCGATAGCCGGCGCGGTCTGTACCATCACGTGTTCCCCCACCCCGCGCGCTCCCCACGGCCCGTCCTCCAGGGGAGTCTCCACATAGTCGCCGTGGATCTCCTTTGGCACATCTACAGCGCTGGCAATGCGATAGTCGACCATGCTCCGGTTAAGAGGGCGACCTCTTTCGTCGAAGCGCAGGGCCTCAAAAGCAGAGCTCATTCCGTGAACCGCGCCGCCCTCGATCTGAGTCATGATCAAGTCGGGGTTGATAGCCTTGCCCACGTCGTATGCGCTGGCGATCTTCAGGAAGTCGATCTGGCCGGTCTCGGTGTCTACCTCCAGATCAACGGCTTGCGCACCCACCGTGTAGTGCACGACGGCACGAGGGCCCTGGCCGGTGTCAAAATCCAGGTTGGTCACGTAGGTGGGCATGAAACTACCTCGCCCCACAATCGGCCCTCCCCTCCACCCTTCCTCATCCTCTTTGGGCAAGCCGTAGATCACCATCTCTTTCAGCGGCTGCTCTCGCTCGGACCTGTAGGAGATGACCACGCCGTCCTTAATGTCCAGATCCTCGGGATTCTCATCCCAGGTCTCGGCGACGACATCGAGAATCTGTCGGCGGGCGTCTTCGGCGGCTGCCTTGACCGCGTTGCCCATTGACCAGGTGATGCGGCTGGCGACCGTCTGCCATTCATAGGGGCTATACTTTGTGTCGATCGGCCCAACCACGCGCACCCGCTCGAAGGGCAAACCGAGGGCCTGGGCCGCCATCTGCGCGGCGACAGTGAAGGCGCCCTGACCCAGCTCCTGGGCACCGATCTCCACGTTGAGCGTCCCATCCTCGTTGAAGCGCACCACGGCTGAACTGCCGGGGTTAGGGGGCATGGCCGGGGCCTTCCACATGATGGCGATCCCCTTTCCTCGTCTCTTGTGAGGGGCCGATGGCTCCTCCCTCTTGTCCCAGTCGATGGCGTCCGTCACCTTGTCGACGCAGGCCCCCACGTCGATCGCGGGCATCTCCATCCCCGTCAGTATGGTGTCGCCAGTCTTGACACAGTTGCGCCGCCTGAACTCAGCCGGGTCCATCCCGATCTTCTCAGCCAGTTGATCCATTATCTGCTCGATGCCCCAGTGAATCTCTGGCATGCCAAAGCCGCGCATGGGTCCACCGATGGGCAGGTTGGTGTAGACAGAGCAGGAGTCGCCCTTCACGTTCGGGATGTCGTATGGGCCGGTGCAGGAGTAGCCAGCTGCCCGGGCGATGTTAACGCCATAGTCATTATACGCTCCGCCGCCGAAGTAGTACTCGGTCTCCATCGCCAGCAGGTTGCCCTCGGCGTCGCAGCCGATCTTGGTCTGCGCCACCAGGCTCTGGCGCATGGTCGTGCCTACGAACTCCTCTTCGCGCGTCATGCGCAGCTTGACCGGGTGTCCCTTGACGGCCCGGGCAAGAACCACCGCACTCGCCTCCATCGTTACGCCCGCTTTGCCGCCGAACCCGCCGCCGACGTACGGCGACAAGACCCGCAGGTTGCCGTGCGGGATGTCAATGCTTTGAGCGATCAGGTCCCGCTGGGCGTGGGGCGATTGCGTGCTAGTCCATAACGTCACCTCACCCGAGGCCTCCCAAAGGGCCACCGATACGTGCGGCTCCAGCGGCACGTGCTGTATCTGAGGCAGACCAAAGGTCATTTCCACGATGGCATCGCACTCAGGCCAGGCGGACTCGACGTCCCCCTTGCGGAGTCTGAAGTGCTCCGAGATGTTGGTCCCGGGCTCGGGGAAGATAAAGGGGACCACCTCGTATTCACCCAGATTCGGGTGGATTAGAGGGGCATCTGGCTGGATGGCGTCCATCGGCTCAAATACCGCGGGCAATTCCTCGTATTCTACCTCGACCAGTCGAGTCGCTTCCTCTGCGATCGATTCGCTGGTAGCGACCACCCCGGCCACCGGCTCTCCAAAGTAGCGCACCCGCTCACGGGCCAGCACAGGGCGATCGACGAGATACATGCCCACCAGCTCAGGCGCGTCCTCGCCCGTCACCACTGCCTTCACACCGGGTACCTCCAGCGCCTTACTCGTGTCTATTCGTTTGATTAGGGCGTGCGCATGGGGGCTCCGCGCCAGGCGGGCGTGGTACAGGTTGGGGCCGAACTGGATGTCGTCGGTGAAGGTGGCAGCCCCGGTGAGCTTATCGAACACATCCACCCGGCGAACACTCTTGCCGACGGGATCGGACGTGGATGTCGCTTCGCTAACGGCCATCTCAAGCATCTCCTTTCATCGGCACGCTCGGGGCGGCTTTCTCCGCTGCCGCCTGCACGGCCTCGACGAGGCGCAGGTAGCCCGTGCACCGGCATAGATTGCCAACGAGCGCCAGCTTCGTCTCCTCCTCAGTGGGGTGCGGGTTACGCTCCAACAGGGCATGAGCAGAGATCAACACGCCTGGCGTACAAAAACCGCATTGAACCGCATTATGCTCGGCAAATGCCTCCTGAAGCAAGCTCAATTGGCCATCTTTGGCCAGCCCCTCGACAGTGACGATCTCGGCGCCGTCAGCCTCCACCGCCAATACCATGCAGGAGTTGACCGGCTCGCCGTTCATCAAGATGGTGCATGCGCCGCACTCGCCTGCGGAGCAGCCGTTCTTTGTGCCAGTGAGCGCCAACCTCTCGCGTAGCGTCTGGAGCAACGTCTCGTTTGATTGGACGTTTAGGCGCTCCTTGGCACCGTTTACCGTCACAGTAATTGGATGAAATCCCATCTTACTTGCCCTCCTCCATCTGGGCCCAAACCTCACGCAATGCCCGGAACGTGAGGCGGCGAACCATCGCCTCGCGGTACTCAGCACTGGCCCGCACATCGTCAATCGGCGCTGCGGCGTCCATTGCCTTCTCAGCTGCCAGCATGAAGCTCTCTTCTCCCGGCGGATTTGCTGCCAGTGCTTGCTCCGCCTGCCGCGCCCGCAGTGGTACCGGCCCCACCGATGCCAGCCCAATGCGGAAACTATGACCGGACGTGGTCCCATTCGGGAAGCCGAGGACCGCGACGCCAGCAATCGCCAGGTCACCGGCCTTGTTGCGGCCCAACTTCAGATACTTCCCTGCACTACCTGCCGGTGGGATCGGGAAGCGAACCGCCGTCATAAACTCACCTGGCTGGATCGCTGTCGTGCCCGGACCGAGGAAGAACTCCTCGGCCGGTA
>CAZGSX010000107.1:2929-8329 GCA_964528475.1 uncultured Anaerolineales bacterium | reverse complement strand
GGGTTCTGCAGCACCGTGTCATAGATCACGCCCACCAGGTCGCCCCCGGAGCCGCCCAACGGCACCTGCACGAACGTGCCGAAGGCGTACTCAGCCGGCCCCGGCGGCTCCTTCACCTCCCCCTTCCCGTAGATCTGACACACATAGTCCGTGTGGACGTTCGACTTGACGAGCTTGCCGATCATCACGACGTTCTCCTTCCCCTCTTGCTGGTGGCCTTCCGTGAGAACCGCAGCGGCAGGTCCTTCTCCTCCGCGAACGCCTGAAACACCCGATAGAACTGCTCCCGATCCCGGTGCGTGATCACCGCCACCGCGTCCGCGGTCTCCAGGGCGTACGGGTACCCGTTCCCCACCACGCATTCCGCCCGCACGACGTCGATCACGCGGTCCAGCTCACCCGCCTCCAGCACCCAGCGTGGCACCTCCAGCCGGGCCGGTCGCCCCTCCGCCGTGGTCTTCAAGTACGAAAACACCACCCGCTCGTAGTATCGCTGCTCCACGTCATCGTCGCGAGCACACACGTAGGCCGCGCTCCGATCTCCCCAGCCCATCTCCTCCCTCAACAGTCCGCCGTCGCTGATCGCGTGCTGCCCCTCGATCTCCGCGACATGGCCCAGCATCGCGGCCAGGTCCGTGGCGTAGCTCCCGTCCACGTACCCCACCAGCGGCACCCCGCACGCCTCGGAGGTGGCCAGCAGCCGCGTCACCGCGCCCACGTACTCGCGCTGCAGCGCCGGATCCATGTGCTGTACGAATGAGATCACCAGCGATCCGTCGAAGAAGCAGACCGGCTTCGTCTCCCCGTCCCCAGCCTCCTCCATCAGCGCAGTCAGCCGGCGGCACTCCCCCACGAAACGGCGTCGGTTCACGTGCCGGTCCGGGAAGCCGGGGGGGTCCCCTACTCCTCGCCGTTCCCCCTGGCCGCTCTCATCCCCGGCCAGCTCGTCCGGCGCCAGCACCTCGAACGTGATGTCCTTCACGTAGGGCTCGTCAGGGTCGTGGGGATTCACGAACCACCCGATCTGCACCGCCCCCAGCGGCACCGAGATCTCCTTGCTCGGCGTGATCTGGGATCCGTCCACCGCTGCCGTGGGCAGCCCCAGCAGCACGTCCTTCGCCCAGGCCCTCGCCTCCTCGTGGCTCTCCCACGCCTCATCGAACGGCACGAGCACCCCGTGTCGATCGTGCTCGCCCGTGGGCCTCGCCCCCGGTGAGGGGATGCCGGCCAGCCTCTCTTCAATCTCCGACCGGCTCATCCTTCTTAGCTCATCGAGGGCCGTTCGGTAAGCCTTCAGGGCGTCGGCCGCGCTGAGCTCATAGCCGGCGAAGCGGTCCGCCTTCGCCTCCAGCGCCGCGATCACACGTTCCCGGTGCAGCATCGCCCCTCCCCCTCACTCACTGATCGTCCGGCTCCGCCCGTCTTCCTTCACCACCCGCAGCACGTGATCCGTATCCTGCTCGAACGTGTCGTCGTGGCTGATCACGAACAGCTGCGAGAAGCCCTTCACGTTCAGGATCTGCTGCGCCAAGTTGTCCCGCCGCCGGTCGTCCAGGTTCGCGGTCGGTTCGTCGAAGAAAGCCAGGTCGACGGCCGACACCTCCTTCAACAGCGCCAATCGGACCGCCAGCGCGGCCGCCATCTGCTCGCCCCCGGACAGCTGCTGGAATCCCCGCTCCCGCCCCTCCGACTTCAGCACGATCTCGTAGTCCTCCGTCCACGCCAGCCGCGCCCTGTGGTCCGCCATGATCTCCGCGTAGAGGCGCTCCGCCTGCAGCGAGATCACCTGGACCAGCGCCCGGGTCACCTTCGGCCCCGCGTCCCGCACCACCTGCCGCACGACCTCCAGGAGCGACAGCAGGCCCTCCAGCTCCTCCCGTCTGTCGCGCGCGGCCTTCAGTTCCTCCTCCACTTTCGTCAGGTGAGCGATCGTCTTCTCCGTCTCCTCCAGCTGCCTGTGTCGATGACGGAGCGCTTCCTTCAGCGTGGCCAGCTCCCCCCGCAGGGCATCGTATCTCGCCCGCACCTCCTCGTGGGCCTCCGCGTCGTAGATTTCCGCCACCCCGTCGCGCTCGGCCACCACCCGCTCCCGTTCGGCCTCCGCCGCGTCCCAGGCCTCCTTCTGCTCCACCACCCTCGTCTGGCGCGTCTCCAGCGCCTCCGCCTCTCGGATGTGGGCCACATACCGCTCGTGATCCGGGGCGTGCCTCTCCCGCTCCTTCCTCTCCGCCTCGATCCGTTCATCGAGGTCGGCGAACTCGGCTAGGCGCGCCTCCAGGGCCCCCAGCTCGCTGGTCAGCTCGATCACCCGCGCCTCGGCCTCCCCCAGATCCTGCTCCACGTTCCCTCGTCTCCCGGCCACGTCCAGCGCCCGCTGATACGCGTGGCGGGGATCCCCCAGCGCCTCTAGCGCCTCCTGGGACTCCGCCACCCGCTCCGCCGCATCCGCCAGCTTGGCGATCTCCTCATCCAGTGCCTGGATCGCCTCCCGCCCCTTCGCAACCTGTTCAGCGAGCTCCTCCCTCTCCTCGACCCGCGGTAACGCCTTCAGGCGCTCCTGATGCGCGTCTAATTTGGCCCGCAGGTCGTCCCGTGTGGCTTGCAGCCCCTCCTGTTCCGTCTCCAGCGTCGCCAGGGTGCTCTCAAGCTCCGCCGCCAGGGCCTCGTTGCGCGCCAGGAGCTCCGCGCGATGGTCGGGCGTCAGCGGCCCCTCGCAGATGGGGCACGTCGCCTCCTCCGCGGACCTCAGGGTCTCCGTCTGCTCGCCGACTCGCGCCAGTTGCGCCTCGCACGCGGCGATCCGGGACACCAGTGTCTCTCGCGCTGCCTCGTTCTCGCTGAGCGCCTCCCTCAGCCCCTCCAGCGCCTCCTCGATCTCCCCCGATTCCTCCAGCCCCTCGTCGACCCGAGCCAGCCGCTTGTCCAGATGGGATACGTCCTCCCGGCGCCGCTCCAGCGCCCTGCGCCTGTCCTCCAGCCGGTCGGCGTCGCGCCTGGCCTCCTCCAACTTCGCCTCCAGCGCCTCCTGCTGTTCCGCCTTCGGCCGCAGCGCCTCCACGTCCTCCTCCGCGGCCGCGATCTCCTCCAGGCTCCTCTCCAGCGCCGCGATCTCCTGCTGGGCCACAGCCAGCGCCTTGTCCGCGGCCTGACGCGCCTCCTTCACCCGGTCGCGTTCGTCCCGCTTCGCCTCCAGCCCCTCCAGCGCCTTCTCGGCGGCCACGTACGCCCGGTGCCCGGCCTCGCTGGCCGCCACCACCTCTTGGGCCTCCTCGGCCCGCCGCAGCGCCTCCTGGGCCTCCTCCCACTGCACCTTCGCCGTCCTGGCATCCCCCTCCGCCGCGGTCAGCGCCCGCTCCAGCCGCTCCAGCCGCTCCTTGGTCTCCGCCATCTGGTCCTTGCGTTCGCTGACCTGGTCCAGGTCCGTCTGGACCCGCTCCTGGCTCGCCTCGTCCTTGGCGATGGCCGCCCCCAGCTCGTTGGCTCGCTCCCTCTCCGCGGGGAGCCGCTTCACCTCCCCCTCGAACCCAGCGATGCGCTGTTTTTCCTCCGCGATGTCATCCCGCAGGCACCCGGCGGGCTCGCGGAGCGCGCGCCACACATCCTCGTACTCGTCCACCCGGAGCAGGGGGTTGAAGATGTCCTTCCGCCGGCTGGCCGTCTCCAGGAACGCCGCGGTCAGCAGCCCCTGAGGCACCCCCACCGCATCCAGGAACAGCGCCGTCAGGTCCCCGCGCTGCTCGACCCCCGTGAACTCGCGCAGCCACCCCATGGTGTCGCCCTTGCCGTCCGTCAGCTTCTCGTCGAGCTCCGCATCGTAGACGAAGTATTGACTGGTGCTGCCGCACCTGCGCCACACCTCATACGGACGGCCGTCCTCATCCTCCACGTGCACCGTCACCGTGGCCGTCTTCTCCCCCTCCCGCACGAACTGCTCCTGCGTGGTGGGCAGCGCGTCGAAGAGCGCGAAGCCGATCGCCTCCACGATCGTGCTCTTCCCGGCGCCGTTGAGGCCGCAGATGGCGTTCGTCCCCGGGGCGAAACGCACGCTCTGCCGCTCGTAGCTCTTCACATTCTCCAGGTCCACCCCGACAATCCGCACCCTACGCCTCCTCCGCTGCCAGCCCCATCTCGGCCCGCGCGTCTCGCAGCGCGTCGATGACCGCCTCCGGAGGGCTCCCCTCCAGCACCATGCGCTTCAGGTCCAGCACCACCCGGGTCCACGCCTCCGCCGCCGGACGGAAACGCGCGTCCCGCTCCAGCAGCTCTCCGACGATGCTCCGCTCCAGCTCCGGCCGCGTGGCCTCCGTATCCACGTCCATGTCGAACTCGGCCGGGGTGGTCTCGTTCTGCACCCGCGTGATCAGCGGCGTCCACGCCTCCTCGATCAGGCCCTCCACGTACCCCACATCCAGGTCGAAGCGGCTGAAGGGCAGCACGCCATCTAGCGTCAACCTCACCACCGGCTGACGGTCCCCCCGCGTGCCGCCCGCCGTGACGCTCCTGTCCTTCCGCCGGATCAGTTCTCGCACCCCGTCGTACAACGCGTTTGGGTCGCCGTACCCATCGACCTCCAGGTGCAGACGGTGGAACGGGCGGCGCGGTGGCGCGATCAACTGCGCCTGATGGTTGGGGCGCTGGCCCGGCTCGATCTCCACCAGATAATATCCCCGCTCCGGCCAGGCGACCTCATCCATCCCGCACGTCTCCGGGGAGCCCGGGTTGTAGATCCACCCGCCCAGCTCATACGGCTTGTGGATGTGCCCCAGGGCCAGATAGTCCACCTGGCCCCGCAGCGGGGCGAGGGCGTTGAGTTTCAGCGTCCCGGAGTAATTCGGCAGCTGCTCCTCGACCCCCGCGTGGGCCATGAGAATCGTGAAGGCCACCTCGTCGTGGTCCATCTCCGCCAGCGCCTCCGCCAGCATCCCGAACGCCCTCCCGGTGGACGCGCCGTGATACCGCAGCCCGTAGACCCGCACCCCGCCCGGCAGGTCCACGTACGCCCCTCGCTCCTCGCCGCACGGCTCCAGCACCGCCCGGCCCTCCTCGAAGCGGGGCTCCAGCAGCCGGAAGTAGTCCATCGCGTCGAGGAAGTCGATCCACGTGTACTGATTGCGGTAGTACGAGCGCTCGTGGTTCCCCTCCACCGCCACGACCGGGATCTTGGCATCCCGCAGCCTTGTCAGCCCCTCGATGGCCGCCCGCATGGCCAGCGGATCCACCTTTCGCTTCTCAAACAGATCCCCCGCCAGCAGCACGAAGTCCACCTTCTCCCTCAGCGCCTGATCGACGATGTGAAGGAATACCTTGCTGAAGTCGTTGAAGCGCTCCTTCGAGCCGTACTGCTGGTAGCCCAGGTGGATGTCCGCGGCGTGAATGAACCTCATCGCTGCTCCTTCCGGT
>CAZGSX010000107.1:0-2829 GCA_964528475.1 uncultured Anaerolineales bacterium | reverse complement strand
GTAGCCCAGGTGGATGTCCGCGGCGTGAATGAACCTCATCGCTGCTCCTTCCGGTGTCTCTGAATCAATCTTGTCTGCGTTGAAAGAACTGGGTGCACGACCCTAAGGGTTTCAGCCAGTCAAGGTTGGACTCAAGATTCGCTGACATGGAAGATCTTTACGCCAAGACCACGAAGGGTCGCGTCAAGAACCCTTAGAATCTCCGTGCCCAATGACCTTCCTTCAGCAGACCCAATCTTCTGTCCTCTGTCCGTCCGGCAAAGCTATCGATGCCCGGTCCGGCCACCCCCTAGCCCTTCAGTTCCCACGGGCAAGCCCGCAGGTCTGTCGCCACCTACTTCGGCTCTTTCGGCCAGTCAAGCCGCTCTGGGAAAAGCCCGGGAAGCACGACGGGCAGCCTCCCTGACGGCTGCAGCTGCCCGAAGAGCACCCTGGCCGCCGCCTGCAGCGAGGCGGCGCCATCCCCATACGTCGCCACGTACGTGGACTGATCGGGAAAGGCCAGCAGGTCGTAAGGGCTGCGGACGGCCAGGACGACCGCGGGCAGGTGCTGCAGGGCCTCAACCAGAGCGATCTGACCCGGATGGCGACGGGCATCCGCGGTCACCACGACGATGACATCCGACCTCTCCCCCAAACGGATGACCTGCGCGATCTGCGCTTGACTGGGATCCAGGCTCAGGGCCATGGCCTCAACCTGCCCCGCCAGATTGCGAACAGCGCGCTCCACCTCCGCCTGGGATGAGGGGTAGACGAGGAGCACCCGTTGGTCCGCTCCGATGGGCAACAGGTGCCCATCGTCCCTCACCACCGTGACCGACTGCTCCGCGATGGCATCGGCGACGGCCAGGTGCTCCGCGGTCCGAACTCGGGCTGATAGCTCCGTCGCGGACCCCGGCTCCCGGTCGAGAATTCCCCTGCGAGCCTTGACCAGCAGGATGCGCCGCACCGATGCATCGAGGCGCTCCTGGGACACGGTACCATCGCGCACCAGTTCGATCAGATTCTGACAGGCCAGGTACTGCTCTGCCGGGCCTTGACCCGCGCCGGGGCCGAACATCAGCAGATCTGCCCCCGCCTGGAAGGCCATGGCGGAGGCGTCGACGACGCCCCCACTCTCCAAGACCGCTCCCATCCCCAGCGAGTCGGTGGCAATCAGCCCATCGAATCCCAACTCTCCGCGCAACAGGTCGGTCAGCACCACCGCGGAGAGCGTCGCCGGCAGGGCGCCCGGCGGATCGATGGCCGGAAGCGCGACGTGGGCCGTCATCACAGCGTCGACGCCGGCAGCAATCGCCGCCCGAAAGGGCACCCACTCCACCGCCTCCAGGCGTTGCCGGTCGTGCGGCACGACCGGGAGCGCCCTGTGCGAGTCGACCGACGTATCGCCGTGGCCCGGGAAATGCTTCGCCGTGGCCACCACACCGTGCCGCTGGAGCTCCTCGATCATCGCGGCGCCAAACGCCGCAACGGTATACGGACCGGAACCGAACGAGCGCACGCCGATCACCGGATTGTCGGGATTCGTATTGACGTCCAGGACAGGCGCCAGGTTCATGTTGATGCCCAGAGCGCTCAACTCCTCGGCCATCACGCCCGCCTCCGCCCTCGCGTGCGCCACAGAGCCGGTGGCGGCCAGCGCCATGTTGCTGGGGAACTCGGTGAGACCGTCACCGAAGCGGTTCACCCCTCCTCCCTCGTGGTCCGCGGCGACGAAGAGAGGGATCCCGGCCCCGGTCTCGGCCGCCGTCGTCTGCGCCGCATCGATCAAGTCGATGAGCGCCTCCGCGGAACCCACGTTCGAGCCAAACAGCAGGATGCCGCCGACGTGCAGCTCTCGAATCGTGCGCTCCAGCCGCTGGGAGTAATGGCTCCCTTCGAAGGAGACGACGAACAACTGTCCCACCTTCTCCTCCAGCGTCATGCGGGAGAGCAGAGCGTCGACCCGTCCTTCCAGGGTCGACGGCTGGGTCGCCGTCGGTGCCGGGGCGACGGCCGTCGGCGTCCGAGCTGCCGTGGGCGTGGGCGTGGCGGACGGCGTGGCGGTGGCGGTGCTGGACGGGATGGCGGTAGGTGTGGTGGACGCCTCGGCGGTGGGCGTCGCCTCCGGCCCCTTCGCCGCCCCACGCCCTCCGCACGCCGTCAGGGTCACGGTGCATAGGGTCAACATCGTCGCCATCCCCCTGCGATGCGTCAAGACCGGCCCTCCTCTGCTGCTTCACGGCTCCTCATCCCCGCGAGGGGCATTGTAGCATACGTAGGGCGATGGTGCGACCGGGGATCTCCGGACTGGATGGATAGAAACCCCTCGCTGGAATCGTCGAAGCGCTCCCTTGAGCCGACCTGCCAGCCATCCTCCCAATGCCAGAGCGGTGGAGGGCCGCATTCCCGAGCAGCCGCCCCATCGCCTCCGCCGCAGTCACCCCCGGGACGGAGGCGTTGATCCCGCAATGCCGGATGGCATGATCGAGATGCCTCTCCATCTTCCGACGGGTGGTCCAACGGCCCTCCCTGTCGTGTACCGCCGGGGGCAGGGGATGGCAGCGGGATCGACGGGGCGCCGGGAACCGCTTCAGGCCTGGGCTCCGGCTGACTCTGCCCGCCAGACCCTGGTGCTACGGTGTACAGCGCGTGCCCGGAGGTGACGAGATGAGGGTCTTAGGTGGGCCACCATTCGCTCGGCCAGAGGGGCGCGCAGGCCGCGTCACCGCTGACACTCGCCCCACGCTGCCTATCTCGAGAGTATCCAGGGCTGCGAGTAGGTCATCCGCCCGGCCGGTCGGGCCGGAGACGGCACCACGCGGGTCCGCGGCGATGATATTGTTTCTC
>CAZGSX010000106.1:0-8545 GCA_964528475.1 uncultured Anaerolineales bacterium | reverse complement strand
TTAGAAGATTCTCTTCTTCTCCTCCTTTAGACAGGGCCGAGGCGAAAGCCTCGGCTCTATCTTTGTCTGCACCGTGTCTCGCCTGATGGGTGACTTAAGCACCTGACGGTTGCTAAGCATCAAGGCTTACGAGACAAAGAGAGAGCGCTCCGAGTGGTACCAGGGAGCGCTCTGCTGGGGACCTAAAACAGGGGCCCCGATAACGTCTGGCCTCGCCCTCTAAATCTCCTGTGCCACCGCCATGACCGGCCTACTGTATACTCATCGGCGTTGCCGCCTGGTTTGGAGTTCAACAGAATCCCAGCTGCGGCTGTGGCTTCGATCAGGATGGCCGTGCGATCCTCGGGGCTCCCTGTCTGATCATCAGTATATCACACAACGGTGCTGTTGTCAATGATCCCATTATTCTTGTAGTAATGCGACCGCTGGGCAATGCATACTGCCTGAGCGTCAGCTCGCGATTAGGAGCTAGTGTTACTCGCTCTGCAGGGGGAGGATGGTTGAAGGGTCACTGTGAATGATCTCGGCTTCAATGCTCCCCCGGGAAATCTGTTTGAGACCAGCTTGAAGCTGGCCCAGGGCCTCCTGCGGGAGCTGGGCCGTCAGTGTGACATCGGCGGTGAATGCTTTGTCAACCACCTGGCCACCGTGTAGGCGTACCAACCGTTGGGCTTGCTCGAACAGGGCATAGGGGACCACCACGCGGGCCGTATGCGTCGGGACCTTGCGCGCACGGGGCAGGGCGGCCAGCGCTTGACGAGCAGCGCGGCTGTACGCACGGACCAGTCCTCCTGTACCCAGCTTGGTGCCTCCAAAGTAGCGTGTCACCACTGTGACTACGTCCCCCAGACCGCTGCCCTTGAGCACCGCAAGCACTGGCGGGCCAGCCGTGCCGGAAGGCTCACCATTGTCACTGCAGTGGGTAATGACCGAATTGCCATGTCCGATAATGTAGGCCGGTACATGATGGGTTGCATCTTCGAACTCGGCCTCAATGGCGTCAATAAACGCCCGTGCTTCTTCGACGGTGAAAGCTGGCGCAGCGGCGGCTATGAAATGCGAGTTTGCCACCCGAAGCTGGATCCGGACCTCGCGGGCGGGGATGATGTGTTGTTTCACAGCTGTCTCCGGTCGATAGCTCTATGTTTGGGCGGAGAAGTGCATCGAAGCCTCCGTCAGCACGCGGCGAACAGGGGTCGGAGGCGGTCAGATGCGGGGATTCTTGCACTTGCCCAAGTCGGCCGATAAGCCGGGTTCTGTGCCCTCCACCACTCTCGTAGCGAAAGGCGGCGATCATCTATCTGCGATGATGGTTGCCCATCATCTCTAGCAGCCTACCCGGGACTTCCGCGGAACGGGCCGCTCCGCGCCCTCGATCTCTCAAGAGATCAAGAGTCTCGCCCCATTGCTTGGCCTTGCTCCTGGTGGGGGTTGCCTGGCCGGCCGTGTCGCCACGGCCGCCGGTGGTCTCTTACACCACCTTTTCACCATCACCGCTTGACGGCACTCACCGAGCTTCTAGCTCGAAGCGCCGACCGCGGCTGTCTCCTTCTCTGTGGCCCTCTTCCGTCAGGTCACCCCGACCTGGGATTACCCAGCACCACGCCCTTCGGAGCCCGGACTTTCCTCGTGTCTTGCACGCGACCGCCTGGCCGACTTGGGCATTCACCTACATGATAACAGATGGTTGCCCCCTGTCAAGACCATGACGGATCCGAGAGTCTGGGCCGCAGACAAGATTGCGCGCTGAACGCGATGGGTACTCGGCTAGCCCAGCCCAAGACAGCGATGAAGTCGGCTGAGACCCCCACGCCTCGTCGTGGGGGTGCGGCTTATGAAATGGCCTCCCACAATCCGTACCCAGATCGCTCAGGAAGCGCTCAGCAGGACGTCTGCTACCGTAGTCCCTGCATGCGGCGCAAATGCGAACATCCTGGGCCGGGCCCCGAAGTAGATCAGGTGACCCGGACAGCGGCAGTCCGAAGCACCGAAGCCTGGGATCGGAAGAGACGCTTGAGGCCGGTGGCGGAGGGCGCCTGCCCAGCTACATTCGCGCCCTAAGCTCCCGACGGTGTACCAAACGGCGATCAGCTCTGCGTGGGCCCGCAGGTAGTCGATGTGCCAGTGACGCGGTTTTGGCTCACGCTGGTGACGGGCGATGCGAGCCGCCAAGCCACCGGGCCCGCGTGCGCTCCCAACGTACGCATACCAGCCGGCGTCAAAATCGAACTCGCCCAACCTGCCGACCCCGATCCTCTTAGAATGCATCAGGTGAAGGATGAGCACATATGAGCCTGGTCGTTCAGGAAGCATGGACGCTCCGCTGCCACAGAATGCCGGCCGTCCAGGCAAGCAGGCATCCCGCGCCGAGGGCCGCGCCTCCCAGGACATCTAGCATTCGCACCGCGTGCATCCTGTCGATACGGTAGATCTCCTCCCCTTCGTAGTCCTCGGGCAGGATCAGTGCCAGCAAGCCGCCCACCACTAGTATGACGGCCAGTGCTGCCAGAACGACGATGTACCACTTGAGCATAAGATCAATCCGCCGGCGGAGGCACAGGGAGGTCCTCCACGTCGGTCTCTCTCCATTTATCTCCTTCATCGATCAGCATCACCGGGATGCCGTCGCGAATGGGATACTTCCGCCCGCAATCCGGTTCCTGACAGACCAGCCAGCTATCGTGTACCAGCTGCAGCTGTCCTGGATCATCACCTGGCTTACGCGTGTCGCCGCTGACACAATAGGGGCACCGAAGAATCTCCAACAAGTCCTCGCTAACCATCTGTTCCTCTCCTTTGGTGCGTGACAACTTAATGCGTCTAGTATAGCACAATGAGTGGCAGCGTCAATGCCAGGTGTGCTGCAGGCAGTCCCACCTGCTGCGGCGATTGTCACTTGGTGTGCTGAGCTTTGCCTGTTCCCATATCGGAAGGCGGCTGCTGGACAAATCCTTCAGATCCGTGTATCATTCTGACGCTTTGGCCCCGCGGGCGACCGGGCCGAGGATGGCGGAGAAGGGGCGACATCTGCCCTCACGACGCGGCGGTTGGGCTCTAGAGTTGTAGTTGAGCCCTGCGTGTGGGCCTCCGTAGATCAACTAGGTGGAGTAGAGCAGGAAGGCATATGTTTCAGAAGGAACTCGGGATCGATCTGGGGACAGTGAACGTGCTGGTCCACGTCAACGGGCGGGGGATCGTTCTGCAGGAACCCTCCATTGTGGCCTTCTCGCCGGATGAGTACAAGATCATGGCCGTGGGTGAGGAGGCGAGTTCCATGATGGGGCGTGCCCCGGACTCCATTGAGGTGCTTCGTCCAATG
This sequence comes from uncultured Anaerolineales bacterium, assembly GCA_964528475.1. GTDB lineage: Bacteria > Chloroflexota > Anaerolineae > B4-G1 > B4-G1 > SKLM01. Next base: position 5,226 of record CAZGSX010000106.1, on the reverse strand, counting down.
CGGGACGGCGTCATCGCCGACTACAGCGTCACCCATCGCATGCTGCAGTATTTCATACAGAAGTCTTGCGGTCGCTTTAACCTCTTCAAACCCCGGGTCATGGTCAGCGTACCCTACGGTGTGACCAGTGTGGAACGCCGAGCTGTGCGAGATGCGGCGCTGGACGCCGGCGCGAGCGAGGCCTATCTGATCCCAGAGCCCTTGGCCGGCGCTATAGGGGCCGGACTCCCAGTCGACACGCCTGCGGGGAGCATGGTCGTGAACCTGGGCGGGGGCACTAGTCAGGCCGCTGTGGTCTCCTTGAACGGCGTTGTCCGGGCGAACGCGGTTCGAATTGGTGGTGTTCGCATGAATGAGGCCATCATCGCTTACGTCCGCCGGAAATACAACCTGATGATTGGGGAGATGACGGCTGAGAAGGTTAAGACTCGCATCGGCGCGGCCCTTCCCTTGGAGGAGGAGAAATCGATGGACGTGCAGGGCCGCGATCAGGTGGCAGGGCTGCCCCATCGCGTCACCCTGACGTCGGAAGAGGTGGCCGAGGCCTTGTCAGAGCCGTTGGCAGCGGTGATCTCAATGGTCAAGTCTATGCTGGAGCGGACCCCGCCTGAGCTATCATCGGACATTATTGACCGGGGCATGGCCCTCATCGGGGGCGGGGCGCTGTTGCGACGGATGGATGAACTGATCGCAAGGGAGACAGGTGTCGCTACCTACGTGGCCGACGCGCCGATGGCTTGTGTGGCCTTGGGGGCGGGAAAGGCCCTGGCCAGATACGAGATAATCAAGCGAACCGTGCCGGACCTGTAACTGCCACTGTGCTTCAAGCAGCAGCCTGACGTCCTATCTCTGGTTCACCCCTTCACAACGGATCACACGATCCGTCCGTCAGCGCTAATGACCGAGTCAACCACTGTCTCACCCGCATCCACTGTGCCGCCTCGCAGCACGATCGAATGGCGCACCACTGCATTGCCGTCCACGCGACAACCACCCTCCAGGTAGGTTGCCGGACCGATGGAGCATCCCGAACCGACGATAGCCTTCTCGTCGATTCGCACCGGGGCCTCAATCGTCACGGCGGCAGGCAGGGGGGCTTCGATCGCAGCACGGCTGGGGTCTTCGTGAAGGAATTGCTGATTGAGCGTCAGGAGATCCCTGGGCTGCGTGAGGGTGGTCCTGGTGCCGACGACAGTGCCCGCCACCCTTCCCCCATCCGCAATCAAGAGGCGTAGCGCGTCTGGGAACTCCATCTCCCCGCGGGGCGAGCGTGAGACCCGGGGGAGATAATCCAGTATCCTTGTGGAAAGCGCGTAGAGGGAAGGGACGCTCAGGGCCTCCTGGCGATGTTCGTACACGGGGATCTGAGTTGGGGTGGGTTTCTCGATGATCTCGGTCACGAACCCATTCCGCAAGACTGCGACGGCGCTGGCAGTGGCCTGCTCTGGAGTGGTCCACAACAGGGTCAGCGCAGCGTCCAAAGACGCTTGCCGGCGGTGTGCGATGAGGCGCTCGACGTGACCGGGTGGGTACAGATTGTCACACGAGGCCAGAAGGAACTCCTCGATGCCCGTGTCTCGAACCAGTGGAGAGGCGCACTCCACGGCGTGGGCCATACCGAGACGCTGTTCCTGAAAGACCACGCGGGTTCTCGCAGCGTACGGCGGCTCCCGGAGATAGTGCAGAAGGTCACTGTCTCCAGGATGCGCGACGACGACGGCGGCCTCAGCCCCTCCTCCTATGAGCATGTCCAGGACACGGCCAACCATCGGCTCCCCGGCCACAGGCAGCATGGCCTTTGAGCGGCTGTCAGTGAGGGGCTTCAGGCGGGTGCCGCGCCCGGCGGCGAGCAAGACGGCCAACATCAACGAAGCGAGCCTGCGAGTGCGCGGGTCGTGGGCCATCGCGGACCCACAACCGGCACAGGGTGGATCAGCCTTCTCGTACCCGCCAATAGGGTTTCTCCTCGTCCCACGTTCGCTTGAAGTCGTCGGGCGGCTGGACAAGGACCGAGCTGGAGGTCGCCGTCACCGTGCCGTCCGACAGGCGAATCTCGCCGGCGACCTTCGCTCCCACTCCGCTTAGCTTCTCCACCCAGCCGACCGCGATCAGCGGGCATTCCGTTGGCGTCGGTTGAAGGAACCTGATCGTCATGCGGAGGGTGACCAGAAGCTGCTCATCGTCTCGCTCCATCATGACGGCCCTCCCCGACACCTCATCGAGGATCGTGGAGACGATGCCGCCGTGAACCACGCCGGGGTACCCCTGGTAGTGGTCGGGTATGCTGAACGTCGCCTGCACTCGCTGCCCGTCGCGGTCTTCATAGAACTGCAGGTGCAGTCCATGCGGGTTATCCCGCCCGCAGACGAAGCACAGGCGCGAGGTGGGTTGTTGGCGCACGGCATTGCCTCCTTTTCGCCCTGCGAAGAACCTAGGAGAACTGCTCCAGGTACCGTCGCCACTGCTCGCTGACGCGCGGCTCGGGCGCAGCGACGTCAAGGCGGAGGCCCAAGACCGCGGCCAGCGAGCGCAGGGTAGCCTGCGCGGCAGCCACGTCACGACCAGCGGAAGCGGCCTGCAAGATGGCGTCGGCAAGTTGCTCCAGGTGGACGATCGCCCGAGGTGCATCCAAGTCGTCGTCCATTGCCCCGCAGAAGCCTGCGTGGAACTCGGCGGTGTGGAGCTGGTCGCGAATGCCACCTTGGGCGTGGATGGCTGTGGTCAGTTTCTGGCACAGCTGTGCCATCTGCTCCAGCTCGTCAGGGTTGTGAGCCCACTCCTCTCGGTAATGGTGACGTGCAAGGTAGAGTCTGAGGGCGTCCGGTTCCCAAGTGTCCAGCAAGTCGCGCATCATCACCAGGTTTCCAAGAGACTTGCTCATCTTCTCGCCCTCGTGGTAGACCATGGCTGTGTGTACCCAGTGGCGGACGAATGGCTGCCTTTGAGTGGCCCCTTCGGCCTGGGCTATCTCGCTCTCGTGGTGCGGAAACTTGAGGTCCGCGCCCCCACTGTGAATGTCTATCGGAACTCCCAAGAAGTGGATCGCCATGGTTGAACACTCAATGTGCCAGCCGGGGCGCCCGGCCCCCCACGGGCTCTCCCAGGATGGTTCCCCGGGGGCCTCGGCCTGCCAGAGGACGAAGTCAAGCGGATCACGTTTGTGAGGATCCTCGGGGTTGTTGCCGCGCTCGTTGGCTATGGGCAGCATCTCGCTGCGCGGGAGTCGGCTCAACTCGCCGTACCGCGGCCAAGCGTCGATATGAAAATAGACCGAACCCCCGGATTCGTAGGCCAGGCCGGCATCGATCAGGGCCTGAACGACATCGATGATCTCCGGTATGACATCGGTAGCCCGCGGGAAACGGTCCGGCGGCCGGACGTTGAGGGTGATCATGTCCTCGATGAAGAGAGCGGTCCATCGGTCCCCGAGCTCCCTCCAATGCTCGCCGACTTCGTCTGCCTTGCGCAGAATGTCGTCGTCAACGTCCGTGACGTTCTGCACATAGCGAATCTCGTGCTGCTGGAACTCGAGGTAGCGTATGAGGATGTCGAGGCTGGTGTAGGTGAAGGCGTGACCCAGGTGCGTGGCATCGTACGGGGTGATGCCGCAGACATACACGGAAACGGACCCATCGCCAGGCTCAAATTGCTCCAAGTCCTGCGAGAGGGAGTTATATAGCCGCATAGTTGTAGTCAATCGTGGTGCCGAACCCGGCGCGTGGCCCTCCCGGGAACTACCCAGGCCAGCGCCGATGCCTTGCCATCACTCGTTCTCGCGCGGCCTGGAGGCGTTTCCTTCTGAACGGTCCCCTTCGTGAGGCTCCATGCGGTCAATCATCTTCTCGAGCTCTGCATTGACTGTCCTCAGGGCCGAGAGCAGTTGCGGGCGCACCTCATGCCAGGTCCGCTCGCCCGCCCGCCGGACGGAGTCGGCCGTCTTCTCTGCTTCCTTGCGAACCGTCTGTCGATGTTCCGCATCACTTGCTTCCCTGACTGCGGTGTCTAGCTTAGCCACCATGCGCTCGAGGCCGTCTTGCACCGACCGCACCTGTCGTCTCGTATCCTCACTCTGCCACGCGGCGCGGAAGGCCCTGGAGAGGCTTTCCCCCAGGGCCTCGAACTGCGTGCCAACCTCACGCCACGCCTCGTCAGGTGACGAGGGCTGAGTGGCGTCTTGCTCGTCTGCACGATTTCTATCCATGCCGTTTACTCGAGCTCCTCAAATCTCGTTTCCCACTTGGCGTGGAGCTTGTTGTATAGGTCTTCGCTGATCTCGCCGTTCATCAGGCGGGCATCCAAATTGTCCAGCATGTCCCGCACCTCCTCTGCCGTCTTTGGAGCCGATACCTCACCCGCAGCCTGCTGAGCCCCTTGCTGTTGACTGGGCTGCTGCATGCTCTGCGACATCATTTGGGCCATGGCAGCCCCCATGCCCACTCCGGCTCCCAGTCCGACGCCGGCACCTGCGGTCCCACCTGACTGCTGAGCAGCGTCTCGCATACCGCGCGCCGCCTGGAACTGCATGTAAGCCTGCATGTCGCCGATGGCGCCCATGGATGCACGCTCATCTATGGCCTGGGCCGTCTCCTCTGTGGGTCCAATGTACTCAGCGTACACGGATGTGAGCATGACGCCACGACTGGCGAAGTCCTCAGCAGCCTTGGCTCGGATGGCGGCCACGATCTCCTCGGTGTGGGCCGCGATGTTGATCACGCTCTTGCCGCTCTCCCCCACGAGGTCAGCCAGCTTGGTCAGGATTATGGAGCGGAAGAAATCACGGATATTCGAGGTGCGGTAGATTCCCTGAGTCCCAACGATCTTATTGACGAACAGCTGGGGATCCGCCACCTGGAGCCCGTAGGTCCCGCGAGCTTGGACCCTTGCCATGCCCAGCTCTGGATCCTTGACGGTGATCGGTGTGGGCGTGCCCCATTTCATGTCTGTGAACTCACGCAGGCTGACGAAATAGGCTTCTGCCTTGAAGGGGGTATTGCCGGAGAATGCCTTCCCGATCAGGTTCACCAGGAGCGGTATGTTGGCTGTGGTGATGGTGTGCCGACCGGGCCCAAATGTGTCCAGTGCCTGTCCGTCGCGGAAGAAGACAGCGGACTGGCTCTCTCGCACGATGAGTTGCGAGCCGATCCGGAAGTCCCCTGATCCTCGCTCAGGTATGCGGTGGACGATTTCCGAGTTCGTCTCGTCAACGAACTCCACAATATCGAAGAT
>CAZGSX010000105.1:4066-8568 GCA_964528475.1 uncultured Anaerolineales bacterium | reverse complement strand
TCGAGCAGGTCCTCGGGCTCCACACCGGGGAACTCCGGTCGGGGCATGAATGCCGCTACTCGGCCTCGTTCTCTCCGGATGAGAGCGGTACATACTACTGGATAGCCTCTCGTATGCCCTCGGCCCAGGCCACCGCCCGTTCCAGTTCCCCTTCCTTCAGCGGTCCCTCAGTATCCTCGACGTAGAATCCCTCCGGGGCTACGACCAGCTCTCCGCCCTTCTTTCGGAGCGCGTTCGCGATGGGTTTGGCGGCATATCCGAAGAGCTTGATCATGAACGACAGGATGGCCGAGTCCGTGTCCTCCACGGATATTCTGGTGTCGAAGGCGGCGATCTTGATCCCCAGGAGGCCACCATCTGGGATCCGGCCGAGGAACTCTCTGGTGACCGGGGTAGGGCGGAATGCGTGCGTTGGCGCACCCACGACGACGATGTCCAGCCCCGTCAACTGCCCCGCGCTTGTCTCTGTGACGCCCTTTGTCTCGACCTCCTCCTCGGAGCCGAGGGCCCCCGCCACCGCTTGGGCCACACGCTCCGTGTTGCCGTGCACTGAGTCATAGACTACCATGGCCTTCATGCCGACTTACCTCCCGTCATCGTTCGGAAATCTCTCTTCTCCGCGTTCTTGCCCGTCTGGGCGACACACGAGCAGCCTCAGGCGGGACCTCGAGCGCGGCTACAAGCGAGACATCATCTCGCTCCGCTTGTACGTCCTGATGCCGACCCAGATAATGGCGCCGTCCACAAGCCACACGACGAGCCCCACCAGGATCACCGCCGTCACGTTCAGGTAGAGCACCCCGCCAATCTGCCCGAAGACTAAGAGCAGTACCGGTACCACCAGCAGCCCGCTCAGCTGATAAGCATCCTGAAAGGTGCTCACTCGCGAGGAGACCAGCACGATGACTCCCAGGCCCAGACCAGCGGTCGCGGGGGCCAGCCAGAGCACCAGCGCCACCCACATCGCATTCGGGAAGAAGAGCCCGCCCATGACGTGCCACGCGCTGACGTTTACCACTACAGCGTAGAGCACGAATGCCCCCAGCCCCACCACGACTGCAGGCCCCCACGCCGCCAGCAATTTTCCCAGGAATAGCTCTGTGTCCGTGGTCGGGGTATGGAGCAGGGCCTCCAGCGTCTTCCGCTCCTTCTCTCCCACGAAGCTCCCCGCCGCAATCGTGCTGGCCACCATCAGAGGAACGATCAGGAACATTGGCGCGAAGAGGTGCTCCAGCAGGACCACGACGAGCACCTGCGCGTCGTCGTATCCGGCGAAGTGCATCTGCATCGGCTCCGGCATCATCTCCAGGAACTGAGCGAGGTCCTCCACTTCTCCGGCTGCGGCCATTTGGGGGGCCAGGGCGCCCACCGCCCCAGGTAGGGCCACGATGAGGATCAGCGGCACGATCATCATCGGCAGTATGACGCCCCGGCTGCGGAGGATCACCTTCAGGTCGCGCAGTGCCACCGTGCTGACCGCTCGCCAGTGCACGCCACCTACTTCAGGGCGACCGGTTACCGGGCTCATGTCATCTCCTCCCTCGCGCGGCCGTCATGCAGGGCGAAGTACACATCCTCCAGCGTTGGTTCCTGCGGCTCCACCCGGTAGATCTGGAAACCGTTATGGACCAAGGCGGTCACGAGTCTCGGGATGACGTCGCGGTGGGGGATCGAGACCTCCAGGGTGCTGTCCTGTGGGTGCCACGCCAGATCTCGCGCCTCGGGCACCAGGCTGATGGCGTCCGCCGTCCAATGATCGAGCTCCACCTCCAGCCGCACACCCTGCCACAGCTCGTCGGCCAGCTCGGCGGGCGCGCCGACGGCGAGCAGGCTTCCGTGCTCCATCACCGCCACGCGGTGACACAGCCGCTGCGCTTCCATCAGATTGTGCGTGCACAGGATCACCGTTCGTCCCCGCGCTTGGCTCAAGCGGGTGATCAACTGATGAACCTCCCGGGCGGCTACCGGGTCAAGCCCTGCGGTTGGTTCGTCGAGGAAGACGAGTTCGGGGTCGTGCAGCAGAGCCCGGGCCAGCGCCAGGCGCTGCTTCATCCCCTTGCTGTAGCGCCCCACCAGCTCCGTGGAACGTTCAGCGAGGTCGAACATCTTCAGGAGCTCTATCACTCGATGTTGGAGGCCGTCCTCGGCCACGCCGTAGAGCCGACCGTAGATCGTCAGCTGCTCCTGCGCGTTCAGCTTCTCGTCCAGCGAAGGCGTCTCCGTCAATACCCCCGTGCGACGCCGCAGCGCAGTGCCCTCCTTCGCTGGATCGTAGCCCAGGACGAGAAGGGTTCCGTCGGTAGGCGCCAGCACGCCGTTCAGCAAGCGCACGGTCGTGGTCTTTCCCGCGCCATTATGGCCGAGCAGGCCGAACACCTCCCCCCGGTACACCTCCAGCGTGACCGCATCCACGGCCAGGATTGGTTCCCGGCCTGATCGGCCGTCGAAGGTGCGGCTCAGCTTCTCGGTCTGGACGGCGATTCGGTTCCCCACATCAGGTGACATAGCGCTGACCCCGCTGCCATGATACCGACGGCTGCCCCCGCGTCAACCCCGCGCGAAACTCCTCTCCACCGCAGGACCTCACAGATCTCCAACGGAGCTGTCCAACCAAGCTCGAACGCCGCGGTCAGTTCTCGGGAAGCACGAGGGGTGTATGATCTATCAGGCCTCCGACAGCTTCCCCCGAACAACACTCCGCCTCTCCCCCGAAACCGTCAGAACCCCTCACCTCCCCGACGCCGCACGACAGACCTACGCCATTTTCACCACCAACACCGCCATATCGTCGTACTGCACCCCTCCCCGCTGGAAGCGCGCGACCCGGTCGAAGATCAAGTCGCACGCGTCCTGTGCGCTCAACGTTCCGCTGGCACAGACCGCTTTCCGCAACCGCTCTATGCCGAAGAACTCCCCGCCAGGTGAATTCGCATCGGTGATGCCATCCGTGTAAAGAACCAGCAGCTCACCAGGATGCAGATCCACACTCACCTCTTCCAGCTCCACCGCCTCCAGGCATCCCAGTACGGTCCCCTTACCAGTGAGGGCACGGCACTGCCGGGTCAGCGGGTTGAAGAGCAGCGGATAGTCGTGACCCCCGCGGGCGTAACACAGGACGCCGTGGTCAAGCTCGAGCACGCCACAGAAGACGGTCACGAACATGTCGCCCTGCGTCATCTCCATCAACAGCTTGTTCGTGCTCAGCAACATCTCCCGCGGCGATGGGTGGTGCTTCGCCTCCGCACGTATCAGGCTCCGTGTCAGCGCCATGTACAGCGCCGCGGACATCCCTTTATCGGAGACATCCGCGATGACCAGGCCCACCCGGTTCCCGGTCAGCGGGAAGACATCGTAGAAGTCTCCTCCAACCTGACGAGCAGGCCGGCTATGGGCCGCACAGCTAGCCGCGGGAAGGTCTGGGAACGTCCGGGGGAGAATGCTCTCCTGAAGCTCACGGGCCAGGTCCAGCTCGTGCTCCAACCTCTCCTTCTCCAGCAGGCCGGCCTGAGCCTCCTTCAGCTCACGATAGGCCTTGGCCAGCTCCCGATTCTTGCGCTGGAGCTCGGCGATCCTTGCCAGGTCAGCTTGGCGCAGTCGCGAACTGAGCACCCGAGCGGCCTCGTAGATTAACTCTGGGTCCCCGGCGAAGGCGGAGCGCAGGTCCGATTCCGAGATCTCCACCAGTCGAGTAGGCTTGACGGCCCGCACCGTTGCGGAGCGGGGGCCACCTTCGATCAGGGCCATCTCACCCAGGAGCTCCCCGGGACCCCGCCGGGCCAGCACCACCTCCTCGCCTTCATACGACCTAACCGCCTCGACCATGCCGTCAAGGACCACGTAGAGCCTGCTGCCGGTTGAGCCTTCATGCAGGATGACCTGGCCGGGGCTGAACAACTTCTCCCTGGCCGCTTGTGCCAACTCGTCCAGGACCTCGGGAGCGGCCTCGTGGAGGAAGGGCAGGGCGCGCAGCAGTTCTGGGTCGATGGGCGTCATGGATGGTCTCCCTGTGCAAACTCAGCAGGATGCCCCTGCGTTGGGTTCCCTTGCGGTCACCAGGCCGTGTACTCTGCCTCAGCGTGGCACCTGGCAGCTTCAAACGAGGGGGCGATCGTTCAGCCTCTGTTCGCAGGGCGGCAGGCAGGCTGTTTGCCCCCACGTCCCTGGGTTAAGCTCCGGTTGAAGCGAGACGCTCACACCGGTTCGGTCGTTGCCCCCTACCCCCACGCGTTGTGTCGCAGCGGCCCCGCTTCCAGCGGATTGCTTGCCTTCGCCTCCGCCTCACTCACGTACCCGGCAGCGAGGTGAGGAGGCCAGGGATAGTGCTTCCCAACCACCAGGGTCAGCGTCTCCCGCACGCCGTCCAGTCGCTGGATCCTATTGACAGCCCGCTCCGTCAACACCTCGTGGCTCTCCGCGTCCAGGGCAACTACGATGTCATAGGGGCCCGCCACGACGTCGGCGCGTACAACAAACGCGCTGTCCGGCTCATGGAACCTCTCCCA
>CAZGSX010000105.1:0-3966 GCA_964528475.1 uncultured Anaerolineales bacterium | reverse complement strand
CGCAGGAAATTGTCGGGATCGAGATAATCCGCACTCCATCCAGCCAGCGTCAGATGAGCCGGATCAGCTTCGAGCCTTTCGAGGAATGGCCCCCACTCGAGGCTCTGGGCCTCCAGGTCCAGCCCCAGGTTCTTTCGCCACGCATCCCGAAGAAAGGGAACCACCCGCTCATCTTTCGAGCCCCCCGAGACCAGCCAAGTCACCGCAGGGAAACCTTGGCCTCCCGGAAAACCCGCCTCGCTGAGGAGTTGTCGGGCCCGGTCGGGATTGAACGGCAGACCAAGATCGGGCGAGTGGGCCGGCAGCCCCGGCGGGACGAATCCTCCCAATGCCGGCACGCGCTCACCCTCCAGGGCGTCCCTGACCAGAGCCTCCTTGTCTACGGCACGGGCAAGAGCTTGCCGCACCCGCACATCGTCGAAAGGTGGTTGATCGTTGCGGAAGCCGAGATAGAAGGTGATCGGTCGATGGATAGAGACCAGATCGTCACCGTGCCTCGCTCGCGCCCGGCCGACCGTTCCTGGATCGGCGTTGAACATGGTCACGGCATCTATGTCACTTCGTGCATACGCTTCTAGGGCTAGCTCATAATCCGCAAAGACGGAGCCCTCGACCCGTTCTGCGTTGCCCGGAAATCGTCGGCGGTAAAGAGGATTCTTCCTCAAGCTCAGTTTCTTGCCCCGGATCCAATCCCTCAGTTCGTAGGGGCCGTTGCTGACGAAGTTGCCGGGCTCTGTCCAGGCTGGACCGTAGGTCTCCACGGCCCACCGCGGTAGCGGATAGGCGATCGAGTCCGCCAGTAGGTACGGCAAGTACGCCGTCGGGGCCTCCAGGCGTATCTCCAGGGTCAGGCGATCCAGGGCGCTGATCCCCACTTCCTTCGGATCTGCGATCTTGCCTTCGCTGAAGATCCGCGCATTCTCAATGACGTACAGGAGATGCGCCGATGGGGAATGCGTTGCCGGTTCAAGATTTCGCTTCCAGGCATACTCGAAGTCACCCGCCGTGATGGGTACGCCGTCGCTCCACTGCAGATTGTCCCGCAGATGGAAGATGTATCGCCTCCCCTCATCCAGCACCTCCCACCGTGCGGCAACGGCAGGCAGCACATTGTTATCCGGATCCACCTCAACCAGTCCCTCGAAGAGTTGCGTTGCCATGAACGTAGAGACGTCATCGTCCATCATGCCGGGGTCGAGGGTGACTGGCTCCTCCAGGGCGAGGCGCAGGGCATTCGGTGGAGCCAGCTGCTCCGTTCGCCCAGTAGATGACCGCAGCGGGCTCCACAGAGCAAAGGCCGCGTCGTACGCGGCCTGAGCCTTTGCCGGTTCGAATGCGGCCGTGTAGACCAGCCCCAGCTTCATGTAGATTTTCGCCGTGAGTTCATCCTCGCCCTGGCCGTCCAGGGCCTCAAGCGCTTGGCGGTAGAATGACTCGGCCTCGCTGTTCGCGTAGAGGGTACGGGCCTGGTCTCCTGCCTTGACGAGATACGATACTGCTTTCTGCCTCTCCCCGGCGGCTAACCAGTGGCGGGCCAGCTGTCCTGCTTGCTCCTCGGCGCGATCTGGGACCAACGCCTCCAGGGCATTCGCTACCTTTCGGTGAAGCGCTTGCCGCTCGCTTCTCAACAGACCCGTGTACGCCGCCTCCCGCGTCAGCTCGTGCTTGAAGATGTACTCCAACTCCGGTAGTCGTGCCCGCTCGCGGATCATCTCCTGCCGTTGCAGGGTGAGCAGCTGTTCCTCCAGCGCCCACTCCTCGTCGGCGGGTGCGTCGGCTGTCGCCATAGCCGCCAGTACGGAGTACGGGAAGATCCGCCCGATGACAGCGGCCATCTGCAGCACCCGCCTGGTCTCCTCCTGGAGCCGATCGATGCGGGCCGCCAGGACCCCTTTCAACGTGTCGGGAATCGTGATGTCCCCCACGTCTTGGATCGCCTTCCATCGCCCGGTGACCTCGTCCCGCACGATGACGCTCTCGTCAACCAGCGAGCGGATGATCTCCTCCAGGTAGAAGGGATTCCCCTCAGCGTGGCCTAGGATACGTTCCCTCACCCTCTGCGGCAGCCGGTCGGCTGGCCCTGGGAGCAGCTCCTTCCCGCCCAGCAGATTGGCCAGGAGCGTCTCGCCGGCGCCAGCGGAGAGCGGCCTCAGCCACAGATCGATATGGCGGTGAGGATACTGACGGGCGGCCGTCTCGCGGATCCGCCAGGATCCTTGATCGGTCTGCGGGCGGAATAGACAGATGAACAGGAGCGACGTGCGATCGACGAGGGGCAGCAGACCCTCAAGCAGCTCGACCGAGGAGGGATCCGCCCAGTGCAGATCCTCGCAGACCAGAACCAGAGGACGATTCGCCGACTCACAGGCGAGCAGCATCTCCATCGCCCGGCGCACGCCGCGCTTGAGTCGCTCACCACCCAGGTCTTGGAGCTGCTTCTCGACTTCCGAGCCCGCCGGCAGCGACAGTAGCTGGGCGAGGTACGGAAAGACGGCGTGCGAATGCTCTGGGCAGAGTGCCTCCACCTCCTTCTGGAGCGCTTGGCGAGTGACCGGGGACTTCTCCATAGTCAGCCCGAGCAGGTCGCGCAGAGCGTTCAGCCAAAGATGGTAGGCAATGGAGGTGCCGTAGGACAGACAGCGACCCTCCACCCAGCGGAGAGTGGCCCCAGCTTCCTTGCGCAGTTCAGCCACCAGACGAGACTTGCCGATACCTGCCTCGCCTGTGATGGTCAGAATCCCGCCCACACCTGCCCGCAGCCGTTCCAGGGCTTCCCGGCACGCGAAGAACTCAGTGTGCCGGCCCACGAGAGGCGAGTCGAGCCCTGCCACAGATCGCAAGCCGCGGGGCTCCGTCCGAGGCGCCACGAGCCGGTGGACAGACACCGGCTCCGCTCTGCCCTTGACCCTGATCTGCCCAAGAGATTCCGTCGCGAACAGCGATTCGATCAACGCCTGGGTCTCTTCGCTGATCAGGACAGTGCCTGGCTCTGCAGCTTGCTCCAATCGTGCTGCCAGGTTTGCGGCGTCGCCCACGGCCGTGTATTCCATGCGCAGGTCGGTCCCTACCGTGCCCGCGACCACCAGCCCGGTGTGCACGCCCACTCGTACGTCGAAACCGGTGATGCCCCGCTCCTGCTCCAGCTTCTCCCCGTATGCGTTCGCCCCCTCCACGATCTCAAGTGCGGCGCGCGCGCCCCGCTCCGGGTCGTCCTCGTGGGCGATGGGCGCGCCGAAGAAGGCCAGCACGCCGTCTCCCATCAGGCGGGCCACCGTCCCTTCGTAGCGGCCGATCGGTTCAATCAGCACGTCGAAGGCTCCGTCCATCACCTCCATCATGTCCTCGGGATCCAGCTCCTCCGCCATCGCTGTCGAACCAGTCACATCGCAGAAAAGGATGGTGACCACCCGCCGCTCGCCCGCCATCCCTGCCCCGGAGGCCCGCAGCCGCTCTGCCAACTCCTGCGGCACCAGGCCCTGCAGGCGGTCGGCCATTCTCTCCTCTGCTGTCAGGGTGGGATGCCCCTCCCCGACCTCACCAGGCTGGGCGATGACGGCTGCCCCGCAGGCGTCGCAGAACCTGGCAGAGGCGGGCAGTTCCGCCTCGCAATGGGGGCAAACAAGGGCCAGCCGGGCACCGCAGCTCAAACAGAACGTGGCGCCCTCGCGGTTCTCAGCATCGCAGGTCGGGCACTTCACCGCATCCTCCAACAGATCCAGTTCATCATGCATCGCGCCCCATCGAGTGCGCCTTCCGAAGAATCTGGTCCACCGCCGGCTCCAGCTCCGCTCCTGGCGTCGGTGTCTCTCTGTGGCGACGTCCGCAGCGTTGCATCAGCTCTAGCCTCTCCTCCCAGAACGACTTGGCCCACCTCCCAGGCGCCCCCAGTCCAAGGCACCGCGGCCAGCTGGTCTAGCGTAGATTCTTGGGACCCGAGCTTGCCCGTACCCTGGCCGAGGTTGAGCC
>CAZGSX010000104.1:0-8813 GCA_964528475.1 uncultured Anaerolineales bacterium | reverse complement strand
GCCGCTGAGCCTCAGAGTATGCACATGCAGGGTACCCTCCACGCGCCAATCGTCCTCAGAGCGGAACGTCGCGAGACCGAAAAGGTATCCCTCGCTGGAATCCTGATCGATCAGCTGAACGACGGCCTCACCGAAGAAGGCCAGCTGGCTGTCCCTGGTCAGCTGCACAGTGACCCAGTCGGCAGTCACCAGGTCTTCACCGTACCGAATGCTTGCACCGCCCTGCATTCGCTCGACCACGAAACTGTTGCTGGCCCGAACAAGCAGGCACTCCCCATCTGTTTCAAGGGGTCTCGACGTAGGGTTGCACCCAATCCTCGAACTCCTGGAAGGCATTGGCGGTCATTGAGACGCCCGGCCCCCCTTCCGGAACCTATATCGTATCAGGGTCCTTGCCGGGCAGCCCGATCAGTGCGTCGGCACCGGTCTCGCGCCCGGCCCGGGTCTCCAACAGCCTGACCGTGACGTGCGTCGCATACCGAGAGAGCACCACGGTGCCGCTCCCGTCCTTCAGTATGTAATCCCGCTCATCGAAGTACGTGCTCGTGTCGTCATCCACGCAGACCATCAACTCGAGCTCCTGCACGTACTGGACATTCCACCCTTCCGGCAGGCGCTAGACATCCGGGTCGATGTGGCCGTACAGGTATTGTCCCTCAGGCCCCAGCTTGATAACGTTGAGGGGGTGAGTGCCCGATGTCTACGCGTACGGAGGGGCCTCGGGCAGCGGCGTCCGCTGCATATCCGGCCAACTCGATAGGCGTTGACCCCCCTTTCGGCCTGTTACGAGCCTCTTTCGAAGCCTCCTCCGCACGCCCCGAGGGCGATGAGTGAGATCTTGTGATCAGGCAGGTGGCCTCCTCTCTCCGTGCCATGGATGGTCAGCCCCGTCTTGTGTCCGTCTTGGCGGCTCGCGGAGGGACTATCATGGCGGGCGCGGTCGCTGAGTGATCGCCCGGGCCGGAGCTGCCTCGTCGCCGCAGCCACCCCGCTTGCTGCGCTCTTGCCAGGAACCCGGCGGCCGCCACAAGGGCACTTACTCACCGGAGATCCCTCGTCGCTGACGCACCTCCGGATGACAGGTGCGGGGGTCTCTCCCGATCTGAAAGGTACGCAGCCTGAGCATCGAAGCCCCGCAATCACGCCACTGGTCAACCGCTCACACAATCCGTTCGATGAGACCGCGTTCACCAACTGCATCACGGGGCCTTGCGCGTCACCAGGGGCAAGTAGACGCGGTAGGTTGTGAACTCGTCGGCGCCGACGTCGAAACCACCGCCGGAGGGCCGCGGGTCGCCGTCGATGTCGTGATAGACACCCGCATCGACGCCGGCGTTGATGGCCGCAGAGCCGGCCCCCAGGCGATAGGCTGCGTCCAGGCGGGGGTCCCCGGTCAGGGGATTGACGGCCGTGAACTCCGGCGAGCCGGCGCCAACCATGTGCAGTGTCGCCACATGGTGGGTCAGAGTGTTGGTGTGGGTGATGACCAGGTCCCCATCATCGCCCATCTCGATACCCAGAAAGCCGTTGGTGAAGGATTGCAGCAGTGTGTTGGTCAGGACCACCGTCATGGCAGGTTCGTAGGACGTTCTCGCCGTCAGGAATGTCTGCACCTCGTTGTCGGCTGCGGTGACGTGGGCCAGCGTGGTGTCCAGTCGGCCGGCTGAACCCCCCACGACATCGATTACGCACACAAAATCAGCGGTGAGCGTGGCCCTGTTCTCTGCCAGGAGCAGGTTCGTGATGCGCGCGCTGGTAATCCCTCCACCCTGTTTGGCGACTAGCAGGGCTGCACTGCGGGCCCTTGCCTCGTTGCCCCGCATCGTCACCCGGTCTAACTGCAAAGCCTCCCCCTCATACGTGAGATTGGCCCGCAGCGCCCCTGTCTCATACGCCCGATTCTGGAGAAAGGTCGTGTCTTCGATGCGCACCAGGCCGTTGGGCTGAAAGATCAGTAGCCCCCCGCCCTCACCGGGCCCAGAACCCAGGACGCTGTTCTCCTGGATGACGCTGCGGCGCAGGGTGAGGCCGGAGCCGTAGCCGACCTCAATGCCTCCGCCATACCCCCTGCCAATGCTGTTGCTTATGACCCTCGTGTTCTCTATGAGACTGCCGGGCTGGAGATGCGTTAGGGCTATCCCACCACCCTCGGCCGAACGCCCGGAGTCGCTCCTGGCAGCGACGTTGTTATAGACGACCGTGTCCCGCAGGGTCAGCCGCGTATACCAGGCCAGGAGCCCACCGCCGCAGTCGTAGCCCGTGCGCCTGCAGACCCGATTGCCCCCACCGGGCGGGTTGCCCAACCCGGTGTAGTCCCCACCGGTGATCGTGAAGCCCTCCACGGTCACATCGAGTACGTCGTCCCCTCTGCCGACCACCGAGATGCCGCGCCCGTACCCCTGGGCATCGATGATGGACGGGTTGGTCGCGGGATCCGGGTCGGCACCCCAATCGACGGCGTCGTAGCCTCCGCGCAGGGTCAGGCTGCGGGTGATGAAGACCACCTGGGTGTAGGTATACCCGCTGCGGCCGTCCAGCGTCATCTGCGCGCCGGCGTACCTGCCGGCGGCCACGCGCACCTCGCCCCCGTCGCTGGCGGCGTCCACCGCGTCCTGGATGCGGCAGTACGGATCGCCCTGGGTGCCTGATCCGGTCGCGGGGCACGTGGCAGCGTCGACGTAGAAGACGGCCCCATCATCCTGGGCTTCGGCCGGGGCGAGGCTCACATCCACGGCCAGAGCCAGCCCTACACCGAGGAGCAGCGCCAGGCAAGGCACCAGTGCAACGCGCATCGGTCGGTGTTTCATCGCCAATCCTCCTATCCCGAATCAAGAAGTTTATGTCAGCCCGCACCGCACACTCGATCTGATAGACTATGCAAGCCCAATACTGTCTTCACGATCTGTGCTCCGTTATCTCAGCGAACGCAACCCTCATTCGCTCCTGCTGGATTTATCCAGCTGGGCGAACTCGTCGGCCACCTGGTCGTTGGTGAACCAGAAGTCGATCTTCTCACCGCCCACTGTGGTCGTGAGGTGCAGATGGGTGTGGCCCATCATGTGGGTCATAGTGTGATTGGAGCACGCCAGCCTCGGCGCAGCAACGTGATGCCGGCAGCGGTCAGCAAAAGCGCCCCCACGCCGAGGAACACCAGGAGGGTCGTGGAAGGCTCCCGATCGATGCTCTTCGTGATCCCGAACATCGCACAACAGGTGACAACCAGGATCCCCAGCCCTCCCGCATATAGCATCAGGGTGTTGCGCCTCGAGCGCCGGGCGTGCTTAGCGCAATACGGTACATCAAGCGTGGCATACCCCTCGTCTTCATCCCCAACCATCATGCGCTTCTTTTTGTCGGGGGGCGCGCCGCAGTAGACCCACATCTCGGGAAGCGCTACCGGATACGGGCGCTTTCCCGCCCACAAAGGCGTGGTGATCTTCTGCACAATCACGTCCTCGACCATCGGTACCGACACTGGTCTGGCCTAGGAGACCTCGCCATGGAGATCACCGGATGGCCCCCACGAAGAACTTCGCCGCCGCCAGCGCCAGCAGGCACGTGGGAACGCCCACCAGCAGCGCGACGATGACCACCGCAATGCGGCTCCCCCCGCCCGTGCGGACAAGACGCTCCCCCGACGATTCCTCGGCCGTCACCCTGGGCGCGGGCATCCCTTCGGCGATGCGCGCCAGCGCCAGCAGGTCGTCGAGCCACTGCTCTGCCTCCTCCGGCGTGACGTCGTACTTGAACAGATTCTTGTTCTGGTACAGGCGCAGGCAGAAGGCCCCCGGCGCCAAGATGAGCTGCCGCACCAGGGCCCAGCTCTCGCCCGCGCTCCTCAGCCGGCGCACCAGCGTCCTGGCCTCCGGGCCGGTCAGGAGCGCGCGGGCCCACCCCTCGTCCAGGGCGAAGGCGTGCAGCCCGCTCATGTCCGGATCGTCCAGGGCCAGGGGCTCGCGCCCCGCCAGATGGGCGAGGGAGAGAGTTGTCGAACCCTCCTCCGCAACACCGAGGCGCGTCTGGAGGGGCGTGTTCAGGTAGACCTCGAACGTCGGGCCCTGGAAGAAGCGGGCGGTCACTTCTCGGCCCCCCACGGTCCCGTGGTACTGCCGTCCCATCAGGTTGTACCGCTCGCCCCTCAGCCCCAGCGGGGTGAAAAGCCCGTCAAGCCAGCGCTTCCGCCGCCGGACGACCCAGGCCAGGGTCCCAAACGCGCCCCCGTTCAGGATCAGGAAATAGAGCACCGACGGGATGATCAACGCCCAGATGCTGGCGTCGGAGCGGGTGAAGAGGCCGAGGGGGATGAACACGCACACCCCGCCCAGGGAAAGGACAATGGCGGCCGAGACCAGGCCGAGTACTACGGCCCGTCCATGAGCCTGGGACGCGGCTCTCAGTGCTTTGGACACGTTCATGGCCTCCGTCAGCCTCCCACCCCACGCTGCGTCTCCGGCTCACGATCCTGTTCGTCCTGGCGTCCGGTCTGATCGGTCAAGAAGTCCATCAGACCCTGCAGGTCGGCGAAGCCGCGCCGGTGCCCGCTGCCCGGGCTTTCCAGCGACGCCCGCCAGATCTGCCTCTCTCCGTTGCTCGTCTCCCACAGGCGGAGTAGATAGGAGACGTATCGTGGTCTGGGCGTGGATGTCAATCGCTTACTGTCCAATCTGTCTGCGACCTACGAGCGGTGTGACGGCATCCGGCCGTTCATCTGGAGATGAGCCCTGGTGAATGGCCAATAGGAAGGCCCCCTGGAGACCTTTGTCCCACCGGGTTGCGGGCCCCTTCTTATCCCTGCATCACTGATGATACCATCCCATCGTGAAAGAAACGTCAAAGACCAAGCCAGATTCCGAAATCCCTGGCTTAGGTTGGGAAAGAACGACTGTTGCGCTGTCCTCGAGCCCTGGGACTCCCGCGGCGCGACGTGGAACGCCTGTGAACAGGTCACGAACGGTATCCGGTCCATCATTGGGGTCCTCTCTGGTCTCGTTCGAGCCCCACGATCGCCAGCTGGAGCCACTTACCATTGCCTTGCTTGAGCTTGACGGTATAATTGGGCACCATTGGCAGAACGCCAGGTAGGGCGATGACGCTTCACGCATGGGTTCTACGGGGGAGCGACGCACCACGGTTCTTCTCACGCTCGCCCCCCGATCAATCTGCGGGGTGATGTCACCAGTGCCTCGACTTTCGATCTCGATGTTGGGCTCATTCCAGGTAATCCTGGACGGTGAGCCGGTCACGGACTTCACCACTGACAAGGCTCAGGCTCTTCTGGCCTATCTCAGTGTCGAGTCCGACCGTCCTCATCGCCGAGAGACTCTGAGCGACTTGTTATGGCCCAATCGACCATCCCAGAAGGCTCGCCAGAGCCTCCGGCAGGCACTGTCACACCTGCGACAGGCGGTTGGGGACCGTGATGCGGCCGAGCCCCCCGAGACAGAGGGAGAGCGGAGGCCCTCGGGCCCTCTCTCTGAGGGAATGGATCCACCAGGGGCAAAGCACAGCGCCCCGTTCCTCCTGGTTAGTCGTCAGACGGTCCAGATCAACCCGTGGAGCGATTATTGGACCGATGTCGCTGCCTTCACCTCCCTCGTCGAAGCGTGCCGGCGCCACCGACATCGGCAACGACAGACGTGTCTCCCCTGCCTGGCACGTATGGAGCGTATGGTCGAGTTGTACCGAGGCGAGTTCTTGGAGCACTCTGTCACGCACACCGGCCCGATGTTTGAAGAGTGGGCCATCATGGAACGTGAATGGCTTCATCGGGAGGTGATGGACGCGCTCGTCCATTTGGCCAATCATCACGAACGGCGCGGCGAGATGGATCGAGCGCGGCGGTATGCGCGGCGACAGGTGGCGATGGAGCCGTGGCGGGAGGAAGCCCACCGGCAACTAATGCGGCTGCTAGCGATCGACGGCGAGCGGAGTGCGGCGCTGGCCCAGTACGGAGCATGCCGTAGGGCCCTGATGCAGGAGCTGGGTGTCGAACCGACAGCCCAGACTAAGGCGCTGTACGAGACCATCCGAGCGAGTGATGAACCTCCCTCATCGCTCCTCCCCGCCGCTCCGCCGTGCAGACTGCCTCCTGTTCCCACGCCCTTCGTCGGTCGAGATGAAGAGCTGGCCGACCTCGCCGAGCTGCTGGCAAGTCCGGAATGTCGGCTGGTGACCCTCGCGGGACCCGGGGGCGTGGGGAAGACGCGGCTGGCCGTGCAGGCAGCAACGGATCAGATCGGCAACTTCTCCGGGGGTATCACGTTTGCGCCGCTCCCGGCGGTGGGCAGGCCTGAGCTATTGGCCCCCACGATAGCCGCCGCCGCGGGCCTGTCGCTGCACGAAGGGATGGATACCGAACGCCAGTTGCTCCACTACCTGCGCGGAAAGGAGATCCTCCTGGTCCTAGATGGCATGGAACACATGCTTGCAGGAGGCCGGCTGCTGTCGCAGATTCTGCGCCAGGCGCCAGATGTCATGCTGCTCGTCACCTCGCGAGAACGCCTCAACCTGCAGGAGGAATGGGTCCGGAGCGTTGAGGGATTGGCCTATCCCCGGGAGGGGGAGAGCGAAGGACATGGACCAAGGGAGACCGCGTCGGCCTTCGGAGAGGACCTGCCAGGTGAAGTGCTGGGATACAGCGCGATTGAACTCTTCAACCAGCAGGCCCGGCGGGCAGATCACGCGTTCTCGCTCTCGTCAGCAGATGTGCCCTCTGCCGTGCGTATCTGTCAGTTGGTTGAGGGCTTGCCGTTAGGTCTTGAGTTGGCTGCGAGTTGGACCCACGTGCAGTCGTGTCCGGAGATCGCGCAGGCCATTGAGCACAATCTGGACACTCTGACCACCCGGCTCCGCGACGTCCCGGAGAGACAGCGTAGCCTGCGAGCCACCTTCGATTACTCTTGGCAGCTGCTGTCGAAGGAGGAGAGGGACGCTCTCCCCCGGCTGTCGGTGTTTGCAGGCGGGTTCAGTCGCGATGCGGCTCTTGGCGTAACCGGAGCTTCGGGCGAGACGCTGTTGGCACTAGCGGACAAATCGCTGATGCGCCGCGTCGCAGAGGATCGCTTCGATATGCACAGCCTGGTGAGACACTATGCCGCAGAGAAGCTCGCCCTCAATGCGCCCGCTCAGGTGGATGCGGAGATGCAGCACGCCAGCTACTTCGCCTCTCTTCTCGAGCGAGAGAGAAGCAGCCTCGAAGAAGCCCTGGGAAGCGCCCCTTTTCAACGGCTCAACCCGCAGATTGAGAACGTACGGCGAGCCTGGGAATCGGCAGTCAAACACGACTGTCCCTCCTTGATCGAGCAGTCTCTAGACACCCTATATCTCTTGTACGATGTTCAGTGCCGGTTTGAGGAGGGGATCGACCTCTTCGCCGGGGCCGTCGCTCGCTGGACCGGCGATTCAGAGCGCGAACCTATTCTCTGCAGGGTGATCTCTCGCCAGGGGGCGCTCTGCCTGCGTCTGGGGCTCTATGTAAGGGCAAGGGACACCTTGGCACAAGGCCTGGAGATGGCGCAACGCCTGCATATGGAGGCCGAGGCGGTCTTCTGTTTGGTCCATCTCAGTCGAGCACTATACAACGAGGGCAAGTACGCGGCGTCTGCACGCCTGTGCACAAGAAGCCTGGCTCTGGCCCGACGAATCGGGGATGCATGGGGTGAGGCCCAGTCGCTCCTATCGCTGGGCTCGATTCACTACCGAACGGGAGATGTCGATGGAGCGGAGAGGTTGCTGGAGGAGAGCCTCAGTGTCGCACGAGAGAGAGATAATCCCCGGATGGTGATCGCTCCTCTTAACGTGCTCGGCGACGTCGCGTGCCACCGGGGAAATTACAGGCGAGGCCTCGCGCTATTCGAGGAATGCAGAGGACTGAGCCGCGATCTGGGCCACGACTTCCAGCTCGCTGTGATTCTCAACAACTTGGGCACGGTGCTTCAGGTTTTGAAGAGGCACGGAGAAGCTCGATCGGCTTATCAGGAAAGCCTGGAGATATGCACGAGGATTGGCGATCCGGGAGGAGAGGCCATCGCGCTAAGCAACTTGGGAGAGCTAGCATATGAAGACGGTGCGTGCACCGAAGCGGAGAGGCTGTACCGCCAGGGACTCGCTATTGGCCGCGAGATTGAGGATCAATGGACTGTAATGGCCTGCCTGAACAATCTCGGAGAGGTTGCCTTTGCACGCCAAGACTACGACGGGGCCGGCGAGTGCCTCACTGAGGCACTGACTGTCGCCTGGGAGACGCGCACCCTGCCGATGGTCCTGAAGATCCTGGTCAACACGGCCGCTCTCGTCGCTCAGGAGGGAAACTCGAACTGCGCAGCTGAGCTGCTGGAAGCGGTTCACGGACACCCCGCGAGTGAGGAGGCAACTCGAGAGAGGGCCAGGCGCCTGCTGGGTGACATGGGTTTGAGCGCGAGGGATAGCGCGGACCGACCCCTGGACATGCTGGTCAACGACCTGCTGACCCGACCAAGGCCAAGGAGCATCCCCCCCTCGCAGTAGACGGCTCGTCGCGACGAGCCGAGAAGTGTTCCTATGCCAATTGGACGGCTCCCCTCTTCTGAGAAGGGAGCCGTCTTTCAGTTCGGGGCCCTCAGGTTTGACGCACGCCTTCCAGATGGATCAGTAGTGTATCTTCACCAGGGTTCCCACGGGGGCCCAGTTAAAGAGCCACTGTGCCTCGGGGGTGGGCAGGTTGACACAGCCGTGACTCATAGGACGGCCGAAGTTGGAGTGCCAGTAGGTCCCGTGGATGCCGTAGCCCCGGTAGAAATACATGGTGTAGGGCACGTTGGGCAGGTAGTAGCCCG
>CAZGSX010000103.1:0-9600 GCA_964528475.1 uncultured Anaerolineales bacterium | reverse complement strand
TGCGCCGAGAGGAGCCCGAGGTCAGCGCCATTAAGCAGCTTCTTCACCAGGCGCTCGGCTGCGACGAAGGCCCAGCTCAGTCCCCGTCCACCGAAGCCCACGGCGTAGTAGGCCTGAGGGATGCCCGGCAGCTGGCCCACGATGGGGAGCCCATCCGGGGTGACCCCCGTCAGCTCCGACCAGCGATCGGCACGGCCGGGGTCGAACTCCGGGATGTGACGCCGGACAAGGTTCACGGTTGATCCCTGTCCGCCATCCGCGACACCAAAGGAGCCATCAGGCTGGCAGAGGCCCAGCATGAGGCGTCCGTCGGGGAGCGGGCGGAGGAGCCCCCTGCCGTAGTCAAGGACGGAGGGCCGATCCAGGCGGAGGCGCTGGAGCGGCTCGCTCACTAGAACCCGGTAGGTCTTGGGAGCCACGTAGTCGGCCAGATGGGGATGGGCAAGGGCAGCATAGCCGTCCACGGCCAAGACGACGCCCCGGCCGACGGCCGTGCGGCCCTGTGCCCAGACGCGAATGCCGTCCTGCAGGGGGTCCAAGCCGTAGACCTCGGCGCCCTGGTGGATTCTGATGCCCGTCTCCTGCAACAACGCCCGAGTCAAGGCCGCTGCATCGACGCTCACGTCATCGGGATAGCCCAGGGCGGCCGTGAAGCCCCGGCCGAGGGGATCGGTCACACTGAATGAGGCATCGAATCCGTCATCCTGCAGCAGTTTGGCCGATTCCCAGAGGAGATCCGCCTCATCCTCATCGGCAGCCAGAGCCACGCTCCCAGACTGCCGGAGGGCCACGCCGTACCGCCGGGCAGCGTCAACGAGTCTCGCGCGCCCCCCAGCGGTCAGGGCCCAGATCTCGCGGGCCCGCTGGCGCCCATAGACGGACACAGCCCAGCCGTAGTGACCAGCAACACCCAGGGTCGCCACGCCGAGACTCCGTCCAGTAGCCCCGCCAGCCACCCGCCTGGCCTCCAGAACCGCGGTATGGAATCCCTCCTGGACAAGACGGGCCGCAACCGCCGCACCGACCAAGCCCGCCCCTACCACAATCACGTCATAGGCGTCGCCTGGCCTTCGTGGTTGGGTCAGCATGGCTGTCTCCTCTTGGTCCGGCAAGGTACCCCCTTGGGCCGCTAGGCCGCGGCGGTCAGAACATAGTAGCGGGCGTCCGAGTACGCCACCCTCGCATCGCCAAAGGTCGATCGGATCAGATCATCATAACCGATGAACCGATTCGCCACCAGAAAGAGCCCGCCCCCGGCCCGAAGCACCTGGCGCGCCTCGTGGATGAACTGATGGGCCACCTCATACTTGACCTCCCGGCCCTGATGGAAGGGCGGATTGGTGATCACCACGTCGAAGACGGCACCTTTCACGGCTCCTGCGATCCCGTCCGAAATGAGCACATCGGCGTTACCCACCCGGTTGGCCTCCAGCGTGCGGTGGGCAGAGCGAGCTGCCCGGAGATCGCTATCCACCAGGACCACCATCCCGTCGGCGGTGCGGCGCGCGGCCATCAGACCCGCCAGCCCCGTCCCACACCCCAGATCGAGCACGCGATCGGCCGGTCCAACCTCCATCGCCTCAATCAGCCGCTCCGTCCCGCCGTCCAAGCGGTCCCAGGCGAAGACACCAGGCTTGCTCACCAGCTCCACGTCCACGTGGTGCACACGAATGCGCCGCCTGGTGTAGGCCTCCGGCTCCCTGGGAATATGCAGGGTATCGGGCCGGACCGTCATGGCCACGTGGTATCCCTTCTTCTGCCGCACCACGCCGCACCGCCCGAAGAGCTCACGGGTGTAGGCAACGCAGCCCTTCACCCCCACCAGGGTGCTGGCGACAAAGATGAAGCGCCCACCCGGCCGCAGCACGCGGGCAGCCCCCCGGATGAGCTGGCGCTGCACCTCCCGCCCGCGAGGTAGATGAGAGAGCACCAGGTCGAAGGAGGCCGGTTCGAGTGCCTCCACGCCGTCGGCAAGGAGGACCTCCGCACGGAGCACCCGGTTCGCCTGAAGGGTGCGCCTGGAACAGGCCACGGCCACCGCGTTGCAGTCCACCAACGTGAGGCGTCCCGCCGGGATCAGCAGGCCAGTCAGCGCACCTATGACGCCAGTGCCGCAGCCCAGGTCGAGCACATCCATCCGCGGCTCGAACCTAGGCACCTCAAGGAGCGCAGCGGTACCGGGACTGACCGCGTCCCATGACCAGACCCCAGGTTTGCCAACGACGACCAGCTCCTGGTCGCGGATGTCCACCACATAGCGGTGGAAGCCATGGATATGACTCACGCTACGCCCAGCCAAGGCAGTGGCGAGTGTTCGCTTCGCATACCAGCGAGTGCATCTCGACGCCAGGGATGGCGGGCTAAGTGACTTTCGAGCACGACATCCATCATCTAGTAGTCGTAGCAGCTTCCGCCAATGAACTCCCGGAGCAATGAGTCGGGTGGAATTGGCGACTCATCCGTCACCGGCGTCACGGCACGGAGGAGGCGGTGAACCCGCTTGGCGCGCACATAGGCATCCTGCCGCAGCGGGTCGCCCTCATACTTCTCCACCCACTGAGCAAACTGCTCAAAGAGCCGCGCCCCCATGACGGGCAGCTCGTAGGGCAGTCCGGTGTTGATGATGTGGTCGGCCGTGTTTGCATAGGGGATGATATGTCGCATCTCGCTCTTGCGGACGTAGTGCCAGTGGCCCAGGGTGCGCTCGGGGTCGTAGGCGCGGAAGCTGGCGTCGCGCACCATGCGACGCATCAGGCGGAGATCGGTCCAGCGCACGTACACGCCATCGGGCCCCTTCATCTGCAGCAGGGGCTCGACGTAGACCTTGAACTTGGCCTCGTCGTCGATGCCCTGGGTCATCTCCGGATAGAGCCCGTGGAGGCTGTCAATGAGGATGATCTCATGGGGATCCACCTGCATCGGTGTCTGGGCATCGTGTCGTTTCCCGGTCTGGAAGTCGTAGAAGGGGATCATGACCTCCTCGCCCGCCAAGAGACGTTGCAGGTGCTCACGGATCAGTTCCAGATCAAGAGCCTGGGGTGTCTCGAAGTCGTAGTCCCCGAATTCGTCCTTAGGGTGGAGCTCCAGGTCGAAGAAGTAGTTATCCACAGCCAGGGGGACCAGGCTAATTCCCGCCGTCTGCAACAGGTGACTCAGTTTGGTGGTGGTCGTGGTTTTGCCGGAGGATGACGGCCCGGTGATAAGCACGATGCGCACGCGTTCGCGCCAATCCTTGATCATCTCCGCCGCAGTGGTGATATCCTCCTTGTAGAAGCGGTCCGCCTCGCGCACGATCTGAGGGAACTCCCCCGCCTCAACACGCTCATTGAGCTGGGAGACGGTATGCAGCCGGTGTTCCACCGCCCAGTCGAGGGCCTCCCAGATCTTGGCCCAAGGGATATTGGTGGACGGCTGCTCGTGCCGCAGCGCCCGCTCTCGCCTGCGGCGAGCCCGATCCTCGCGGTAGAGGATATAGGCCTTGGCAGTCCTGGCGTGCCCATTCTCGATGAGCACCTTCTCCACCACATCCTGGATCTCCTCGACGGTGGGGATATGATCGGCCGGTGTCTGATACTCCAGGACGTCCACGACCTCATCGGCCAGCTCCTCCGCGCGCAGTCGATCGCGGCCGCCGACCGCGACTGCAGCCTGATAGATGGCGTTGGTGATGCGGTCCTTTCGGAATGGGACCACCGCCCCTGTGCGTTTCACCACGTGTGTTATCTCAGACATGACTCTCTCTCCCACCTAAATGGCTCGCCTGGCTCATCTCCGTCGAAGGGAGGACACCCGTCGAGGCGTGCATGACTAACCTATCTTCTCCCTTATGGTCTGCAAGGCATTCTACATGTGACGGAGCAAACCGTCAAGAGAGGAAGATAAGGCCCTTACCGCCCGAGGGGTAGCCGACGCCGGCAGCCGAGCTTGGAGAGCAGAGCGGCGTGCGGACAGAAGATCTGGACCCTCACCTACAGCGCGCCCCGCCGCAGAGCGTGCCCCACGAGGTCATTTTTTTCCAGCAGGGGGGCGACCTCGGGGGTCCTACGCGTGGCCTCTGACACTCTGCCGCGCACCTCCGAATAAGCGCAGCGTGGCGCGTGCCACCGTTGAGGACCCCCGGAAGTCTGGGCCAAGACTGTAGGGTCTGTACGTTGACTCCGCCTACCCCATGGTGGGGGGCATGTAGTCCGAGAAGCTTTCGATGTGGCCCCAGTAGGCATTGTAGCCGATGATGGCCCAAATGAGCGCGGCTCCAAGCAGCACGAGAGCACCAATGATGCGCAACGTCCTGTTGGTCTCCAGACTCACGATTGGCTCCAGCAAGCAGCAGAGCCAGGCCATCAAACCACCCAAGCCAGAGAGGATGTAGCCCAAGCCGGCCACGAACGGGCTTTTCGTCAATCCCAGGTCCATCACGCGCACGCCTAGAACGACGGCTGACAGGCCGGCGAAGAAGGCATAGATGGAGACGGTGCTCATCTTCCAGCCCTTCCAGAGCGCAAGAGCGGCTCCGAGGAACAGCGTGCCGAAGAGCACCGTTGGCTCTCCGAAGAGGATGTTGTGACTCCCAGGAAGGGGCCAGGTGAGGCTCATGTGCAGCCCGGTCGTCACGCCGATGAAACCCGTGATGGCGAAACCGGCAACCCACGGCTTCTTGTCCTCAGCGGCGATCCCTCGATAGACGTAGTGCGCGAGCACGACCAAGCCCGCCGTCATATTGATGAGCATGAGAGTCAGATAATCGATCATGGTCAACCTCCCGTAATGCTAGTGCGGCGACGATGAGTAAGACAGTTCACTCAGGACCAAAGCCTCGGGCTCCCGGGTGAATATATAGGTAACAGTGAGTATATCACAACAGAGCCAGCGAAGCCACTGGGCTGAGTTGGTCCTAACGTTGGGTTAGGTTGGTTGAGGTTGGAATTCGGTTGGGGCGAAGATGGAGCCCGACCGCCCTGCGGTTACGGACTCTGCCCCTGTGAGTTGGGACAGACCTAATCGACCGGACACGCACCGACCCCCTCTATGACGAACTAGTGGCGGATCCCACGGCGGTGAAGCAGTAAGAGAGGGAGGCACCGAGCACTGCAGCCCAGAGGGGCGCCAGAGCCACGATGGCACCTGGGCCGCGCAGCAAGGCCGTCTCCAGCCCCGTCAGCAACACCAAGGCCTGGGCAGCCTGCACGCGCACGGGGATGAGCCGCTCCCCCGTCCGGTCACCGACACTTGTCAGCGATCGTGAGGCTCGAATGACAGGCAGGAAGGCGAGAGAGGTCACCAGGGCTGCTGCGCCCGCCGTCGGCGACAGGGACTCTGACCTCCGGAATCCACCAACGTACAGACCTATGACGGCGGTCACGACGACGGACGCAGCCGCCAAGATCAGCTGGCGGCGCGCCGGCCTGGGCAGCTGGCCGTCGAGGAAGAGAGCCAGGGCAGTGATGAGACCGAAGCTCAAATCACCCTGAAGGGATAGCCAAACACCCAGGGCGACGAGGCCTAGCGAATCCAGCAGGGTAGCAGGCAGCCCGGGAGAGCGGTTCACCATGCGTACGAGAATCAGGAGCCAGAAGATGACGCTGAGTTGGGGGAGGCCCCAGAAGGCCAGGGCTGCCAGGGCAAGGCCCGCGGCGACGGTGGCAGCCGCAGGACGGTCCGGGTCCAACTCGCGACAGAGCGCCCAGGCAAGGAAAACGGTGAGCCCGGCCTGCAAGCCCCAGAGGAAGCTGGGGCTCCAGGCTACTCCCGAGAGCCACTGGAAGAGGAACCCGGCCGCCGCAGTCAGCAGCGTCGCGAAGGCAATGGCACGGTTGGAGGGGTAGTCGAAATCGAGGGGGCGACCGACCATGGAGATCTCGTCCAGCTTCATTGTCGTTCGTTACGTCAGTGCGTGGCGCAAGCAATGCATGGATCGAAGGCTCGCACCACGCGGCCCACCGCCTGCTCCAGCTCCATATCCACACGCTCGGGGGTGATGTAACGTCGGGCCGCCACCCGCAGCGCCCGCTCGATGGCGAGGGCATTGTGAACGGTGGGGATGATGAAATCAGCCTCCTCGATGAGACCGTTCTTGATGGAATAGCGGTGAATCAGGGGCCCCCGGGGGGCCTCTACAAGCCCATAGCCCACGCCATCCTGTGGGACATACGAAACGGCGGTATGCTCGTGGTCGAGAGGTTGATCCAAGATCTCCATAGCGCGCTCCAGCGCGTAGGCCAGCTCGATACCGCGTCCCAGATCATAGAGGAGAATCGCGTGGGCGGGATGACCGAAAGCGTCGCGAAAGCGCTCCAGGTAGCGATCAGCACAGGCGGTCCCAAACTCCCGAGTCATATTGACGCGCGCGAGGCTGTTGGCCCGCATCACCTCCCCGCTGTAGCTTGTGCGGCCGGCGTAGCTGTAGTCGGTCTCCTCAAAGGTGAGATGGTCCCTAAACGCGCGGGCAGGAAAGGACTCGGTCGCGCCCCCCTGAGGATCCAGCACCCGAATGGTGGGCTCCCCGTCGACCCCATCGTAATTGGGCAAGCGATCGGCCGTAGCGGCAATGTAGTGGGTGGGGCCATCATCGCCCCAGGTACCGATGCGATCGCGAAGAGCGATCGACCAGTCCCAGTAATGATCGAATAGCTCGCACGCGATGGGCAGCGTCTCGCCGAGCTGCTCGCGCATCTGTGCGGCGGCCTGCCGATCGATGCCGCTGGTCACGCCGCCAACGACGGCCTTGACGGGGTGAATGAATTGTCCGCCAGCAAGGGAGATGAGGTCGGTGCCGGCCTGACGCACCCGCAACGCCCGGGTGGCCAGGACAGCGCGATCGCGCTCCTCGTCGTTCCGGTCCCCAGGCAGGAACATGCTGGAGAGGCCCAAGCGATCGGGCATGGTGAAGAGAAAGACGGACGTAGCCTGGTTCTGAATGATCTGGCCCAGGAGCAGGAGCTCCCGTATGGTGTCGGCCAGGGGTGGGGGCGTGACATCGTAGGCATCCTCGAGCGCCTCGACAGAGGCAACATGGTGAGCGGTGGAGCAGACGCCGCAGATCCGAGGGACGATGGTGGGCATCTGCTCAGCAGGGACACCCTGAACGAAGTAGCGGAAGCCTCGAATCTCCATAGCCTCAAGATGAGCGGAGACGACCTCGCCACCGTGGACCTCTATGACGACCCGGGCATGCCCTTCGATGCGACTGAGAGGAAAGGTCAAGGTTGCCATACTAGAGTATCTTCTCCTTCCGCCGAGGTGCCCGCTCGGGCGCCGCGTAGTCCGAGAACTGAAACAGGAAAAGAGCCAGCTGTGGCGACCGGAGAGCCTGGTCGAGCTCCTGCTCTGGAATGTCGGTTAAGGCACGGAAGACGCGCTTTATGCTGCTCAACCAGGCTTCCGCCCCCTCCTCAATGAAGGCATCAGACGGCCCCCGGCAGCCGACGCACTGATGTCCGGGTCGGGTGCAGAGCGCGCGGCAGCCACCTCGGACCGAGGAACCCACACACAGGTAGCCCTGGTTAATGAGGCAAATCTCGGGAAGCACCTCACCTCGCTGAAAGCCCGTCAGATGCTCGGGACGCATGTCGCGAAGCTTCTTGCGGCCACACTCCCGACAGACGTTCCTCGCGGGTTCGAACTCGGAATCATCTGAAAGCACAGCCATGAAGAGCTCCGGAGTGGGAGGACAGCCGGGGAGGTAAAGGTCGACGTCCACGGCGCTGTCGATGGGACGACACCGGGGCAGCAGGCGAGGAACGTGCCGGCGCTCCTCCTCAGCGAGGAATAGCTCACGTACCTCATCGCGATTCCCCAGGCTGGCCACCCCGCCGGAGATGGCGCAGGTGCCCACGGCTACAACACGCTCCGCACGGCGGGCAGCCTGGCGGAGGTTGTATAGATCCTCCTCTGTGCGCACCCCGCCGCTCACGAGGAGGGTGTCGACCTCGGGCACGTGATAGGCGGAGATGACGAGCGGCATGTAGAGGAGCTGATGTTCCTCGATCCATTCTCCAGCGTTGAGGAGGGACACCTCACAGCCGGCACAACCCGAGAGCTGAAGCACAGCGAACCGTCTAGGTTCTTTGTTACCCATGGTCGATTTCCCTCAACTCGTTCAGGTGCCCGTCAGCCGATCTGACCTCGTCGGAGCGACCCCTAGCAGATGACACACCCCGATGCTCATCAGGCTGAACTGCCGCTCCACGCGCCACGTCCGCGAGCGCTGTGGATCACGTCTCAGCGAGCACGGCACGGCGGAAGATCTCCAGCCCCTCCTCCACCTGCTCCCGGGTAATGGTCAAGGGCGGGATGAGGCGGATGGTCTGGGTCCAATGCCCACACGGATACATCAGGAGCCCCTCCTCCAGACAGCGGTCCAGGATACGGCGGACAGCATCCGTATTGGGAGCCTTGCCCTCCGCGGGCTTGATGAACTCGACGGCAATCATCAGCCCCTCGCCCCGCACATCGCCCACGATGGGAGCTTCGCCCTGCAGCTGAAGGAGCGCATCGATCATATGCTTCCCCTGCTTGCGGGCGTTCTCCAGCAGCCCCTCGTCTCGAATGACCTTCATGGTGGCCAGGGCCGCGGCGCAGGCCACGGGATTGCCCCCGTAGGTGGTGCCGTGGGAGGCCGCGCCCCACTGACTCATGATCTCCCGCCGCGCCCCTAAAGCCCCCAGACGGAAGCCGTTGGCGATACCCTTGGCCATGCAGACCACATCAGGCTGGACGTCGAAGAGGTCAGCGGCGAACCACTGCCCTGTGCGTCCGAACCCGGACTGGACCTCGTCAAAGATCAGAAGAATGCCGTGCTCGTCGCAGATATCACGAAGGGCCTGAAGCCAGCTGCGTGGAGGGAAGATGTACCCACCCTCGCCCTGGACCGGCTCCACCAACATGGCGGCGACATCCCGGGGCGGGACCACGTACTCAAAAAGGCGTGTGATATCCCCCAAGACCTCCCCAACGCAGTCCTCGTCGCTGGGCGCCAGGGAGCGATAGGGATAGGGGAAACGGGCGAAGTGGACGCCGGGCAGATGCGGCCCGTGGCCCTCACGGTACTTGACTTTGGAGGCGGTGACGGCGGTGCCCCCGAGCATGCGTCCATGGAAACTGCCCAGAAAGGCAATCAAGTCCGAGCGCCCCGTGACGTATCGCGCCAGCTTCAGGGCGCCATCGACAACCTCCGACCCGCTGTTGCCGAAGAAGAACATGTTTGCGCCGCCCGGAGCCACGCCGGACAGCTCGTGGGCGAGGCGCAGCATAGGCTGGTGAGCCATGACCCCGCCAGGCGCGTGGACGAGGTGCTTCATCTGCTCGCGGGCCGCGGCCATGATGCGCGGGTGATTGTGGCCTGCGTTGCAGGCCCCAAAACCCGCGAGAAAGTCAAGGTATCGCTTGCCGTCGCTGTCGTAGACATACACACCCTCGGCCCAGGCGACGGGTATGTTCGGCCAATCCTGGGAGAGGCAAGGCGCCAGGAGCTGGTCCAATCGGGCGTGCAGTTGCTCAAACGTCGGCTCTTCGTTCATAGTCAAATCCTCCCGTGAGCGTGTCACGCGTCGTGGCCTACCGCGCGAACTTCAGCACGGTGCAGCCCACGAAGACGGCGATGAT
>CAZGSX010000102.1:0-9635 GCA_964528475.1 uncultured Anaerolineales bacterium | reverse complement strand
GTCATACCCTTCGACCAGATCTGCGCGCCTCCGGCAACGGACACCCCCGTCCCCACAGACACGCCGATCCCACCGACCAGCACTCCCGTCCCACCTACTCAGACGCCTATTCCGAAACCCGAGGTCTGGTTTCGACTGGACGACAATCCGATTGCCAGCGGCACGTGCACCGTGCTGCGGTGGGACACGTCCAACGCCCAGGAGGTCTACCTCGATGGGGAGCCAGTGAGCATGGTGGGAAGCCGCGAGGTGTGCCCAACGACACCCACTCACTACAAACTAAGGATCGTCGGGGCAGAACATGAAGAGACAGCCGAGCTAACGTTGGGGGTGACTGGGCCCACGCCAACGCCGACCGAATCGGAGCAGCAGACCACCCCCTTGCCATCGCGGTCTCGCACGGTTGAGGC
This sequence comes from uncultured Anaerolineales bacterium, assembly GCA_964528475.1. GTDB lineage: Bacteria > Chloroflexota > Anaerolineae > B4-G1 > B4-G1 > SKLM01. The sequence continues at coordinate 9,225 of CAZGSX010000102.1, read as the reverse complement.
ATTGACGACGACTCAGGTCACTCCATCCTTGACGAACCAGGTCACGGCAAGCCCGACACCGTCCCCCACCTCGAGACCGGAATCGTCCTCGACCCCGGAGCCGGATGAGTCGCCGTCACCCCTACCATCCCCGTCGGCCACGGCCGGCCAGATAGCGCAGGCGGGCCGGACAGCTACGCCCGTCCCAACAGTGGCGACCGAAGGCGCCCAAGAGCAAGCCGACGGACCTCACGAATCGGGTCCGGCTTCGTCGCTGACGCTGGCAAGTTACATCGTTTTCAGCCTCATCGTCGGAGGGCTGACCGGCTGGCTGATCTACGCGCTCAAGTTCCGGAGGTAGCGTGCGCAGGTTCATCAGCGGGGGGATCTACCTTCTTAGCGGCGTCTTAGGCGTCCTGGCCTTTACGTATCCGTTCTTCACACCCAAGGCCCCTACGATTCAACAGGGTCTGGCACACGGAACGGACGCCTCCCTGCTTACGGCTGCCCTTGTGGGGCTCTCGGTCCTGGCGCTGATGGTGGAGCTCCAGGGGCGTTCCCTGAGCGCCAAGACGGTGGCCATGCTCGGAGTGCTGGTCGCCGTCACCAGTGTGTTGCGCTTCCTGGAGGTGGCCTTTCCGCTGCCCGGTGGCTTCTCGCCCATCTTCACGCCGATCATCATCGCCGGCTACGTGTTTGGCGGACGCTTCGGCTTCCTGGTGGGCACGTTCACACTTCTCGCCTCGGCGTTGATCACGGGGGGCGTGGGCCCCTGGCTACCCTACCAGATGTTCACCGCCGGGTGGGCAGGCCTAACCGCCGGCTGGCTGAGGGAGGCCACCAGATGGGCAACCGAGCATCTGGGCGGTTCCCGCCTCGACGTGCCCATCCTTTGCATCTTCAGCTTCGTATGGGGATTGCTCTACGGTGCCATCATGAACGTCTACTTCTGGCCTTTCGCGGTAGGTCCGCCAGAGCAGACGTGGGAACCAGGCATCGGGGTCGCGGACACGCTGGGCCGTTACGGCCTCTTCTACGCTGTGACTTCGTTAGCCTGGGACCTCACCAGGGCGGCCGGCAACGTAGCCCTGATGCTGGCGCTGGCCCGGCCCATGATCAAAGCCCTGGAACGATTCCAACGCCGCTTTGACTTCGAGGTGCGAGACAGCTCTCGCGATGCGAAGGAGGCAGCGACCGGTGCTTGATGTCCGCGTCTGGCTCCTGTGGGCAGTGACGACCCTGGTGGCAGCGTCGTCGACGCGCAGTCCATTGTACGTGCTGATACTGCTCCTCACCACGTTGGTGGTAGGCGCAACCGCCGCGCCGGACGACGGCCGGCGTGCGCCCCTATCGCCCCTCCGTTTCGCCATCATAGCCGTGCCTCTGTCCGCCCTGTTCAACACGCTGACCGTCCACCTGGGGGACACCGTGCTCTTCCGCCTGCCAGCCTGGCTACCGCTGATGGGAGGGGCAATCACCCTGGAGGCGATCGTCTTCGGAGCCCTGAACGGGCTCGCTCTGACCGTCATCTTCGGCGCCTTCTCCGTGTTCAACCAAGTGACCCCTGTGCGCGAGGTGATCAAGCTCACACCCCGGTCGTTCCACGAGGGGGGCGTGGTCCTCTCCATTGCCCTCACCTTCGTCCCGCAGACGACTCGCAGCCTGCAGCGGATCCGCGAAGCCCAGGCGGTACGGGGTCACCGAGTGCGAGGCATACGCGACTGGCTGCCCATCGTCGTGCCTCTCCTGGTGAGCGGCCTGGAGCGCGCCATGGGGCTGGCAGAGGCTATGGTCGCCCGCGGATACGGGGCTATCCGGAATGAGAAGCACACCCTGCGGACGCAGGTGATGCTCGTCGTGGGGCTGTTGATCCTTCTGACCGGATGGCTGGCCTATCTCTTCAGGACATCCTGGCGGGCCCTTGGGATGGTGGTGATGATTGCAGGCGCGGCAGCCATCGGTCTGGCCGTCTGGCTGACCGGCCGCTTGGTGCAGCATACGCACTACCGAGCCCGCCGCTGGACTGTGCAGGACACCCTGGCGGTAGCAGGATGCGGAATGACCCTCTTCGTCGCTCTGACGCAGCCACAGACGCTCTACTATTCGCCGTACCCACAGCTGAAATTGCCTAGTTTCGATCCATTGGTGGGTATGGCACTACTCGGCCTGCTCGTGCCCGCGTTCCTGGCAGTTGCGGAACAGGATGTGCGGAGCGAGCAGGGTCAGGAAGCGAGTGACGCACGATGACACCAGCGAGGGAGCCACATATGATCGAGTGTACCAGAAGGATGCCCGAAGCGGCCCGGAGACCGCGCGCTCCGCGAGCCTCATCCATCCACTTCGATCGACTCACGTACACGTATCCCGGCGCCTCCGAGCCAGCGCTCTCGGACGTCACGCTGGACATCGGTGACGGGGAGTTCGCCCTGGTCGCAGGCCCATCGGGAGCGGGCAAGTCGACGCTGCTGCGTTGCCTCAACGGCCTGGTCCCCCACTTCACCGGAGGTGTCGTCAGGGGCGACCTGTCCGTGGGCCAGCATAGCCCTCTTCAGGAGGGGCCGCAGACCCTGAGTCAGGTCGTCGGCTTCGTCTTCCAGGACCCGGAGGCCCAGTTTGTCGTTGACCACGTGGAAGATGAGATCGCGTTTGCCCTGGAGAACGCAGCTGTGCCGCGGGCCGAGATGCGCCTCCGAGTGGAGGAAGTGTTGCAGCTATTGGATCTGGCACCGCTGCGGAACCGGCCGGTGGACACGCTCTCCGGGGGCGAAAAGCAGAAGGTGGCCATCGCCGCCGCGCTGGTCCTCCGCCCGCGCATCCTGGCACTGGACGAGCCCACGTCGCAGCTCGATCCGCAATCAGCCGAGGACGTGCTTCAGGCACTGGTGCGGCTCAACCAGGATCTCGGGCTCACCATCGTGCTGGCGGAACACCGTCTGGAGCGGGTTCTGCCGTACGTCGACCGGCTGATCCACATCTCCAACCCCCACCACGCCGTGCTTAGCGGCCCGCCGCGCCGGGTGTTGGAGGCGATCGACCTGAATCCTCCCGTGGTGAGCCTTGGAAAGGCTCTGGGCTGGGACCCGCTGCCCCTGACCATCAAGGAAGGGCGACGCTGCGCAGCAGACAGCCCGATCAACCCTGTCGAATCAACGGTTCCGGGCCGGCTACAGGACGGGGCTATCTCCTCGGGTGGCGGCAACGGGGGCTCTATGGCAGCAGACGACGGGGTACGCTTCGCGATTGAGGATCTGCACTTCGCCTACAACGGCAGGCCTATCCTGCAGGGTGTTGATCTGAGCATCGGTCCCGGCGAGGTGGTCGCGCTGATGGGACGCAACGGCTCCGGCAAGACCACACTTCTGAAATGCGTGATTGGCCTGCTGAGACCAGAGAAGGGTGGCATCCAGCTGGATGATCAGTCCCTTCTGGGACGGGAAACCGCGGACATCGCACAGGACGTGGGCTATCTTCCTCAGGAGCCCAGCGACCTGCTGTTCGCCGATACTGTGCTGGACGAGCTGACCATCACGCTGCGCAACCACGGTCTGGTTGACCAGCCGCCTATGGAACCTGAGGACCTGCTGGAGAGGCTCGATCTGAAGCACTTGAAGGCGAGCTACCCGCGCGATTTGAGCGCCGGTGAGAGGCAGCGAGTGGCCTTGGGGGCCGTGACCGTCACCCATCCCCGCCTCCTGCTTCTGGATGAGCCGACGCGCGGCCTCGACTACCAAGCCAAGCGCGAGCTGGTTCATCTGCTGCGAGAGTGGCAGCGAGAGGGAACCAGCATCCTGCTGGTGACACACGATGTGGAGCTCGTGGCCCAGGCCGCGGACCGAGTGGCGCTGCTGAGCCAGGGCGAGATCATCGCCGCGGCGGCACCCGAGTTGCTCAGCACCTCGCCGCTCTTCGCGCCCCAGGTGGCGCGCCTGTTCCCGACCACGGGATGGCTCACAGTTGAGGATGCCCTGAAAGGCCTGAAGAGCCACGAGGCATAGCAGCGAGGAGCCATAAACAAAGCGGCACAGAGAGCGCTTCGGGCGCGAAGATGGCGCGGGGGATGGCGCGAGTCGATGCCTTCACAGCCATTGAAGCCGTGCCAGACTTCGATGACCGAGACCAATCGAGGAGGTCAGTCTTGACAAGAAGGAGGCTTTCCACGGGTTATGTGCAGGTGTACACGGGCGATGGCAAGGGCAAGACCACCGCGGCCCTGGGCCTCGCCCTTCGGGCATCCGGCCATGGCTTCCACACCTACATCGGGCAATTCATGAAGGGCCAGCACTACGGCGAGATCGATGCGCTGCAGGACAGCCCGTTCATCACCTTGGTGCAGTATGGGGACCCGAAGTGCATCCGACGCGAAGAGGTCACCGCGGAGCACGTGATGCATGCTCAGAAAGGCTTGGAAAGAGCCCGCCAGGCCATGGCCTCGGATGACTACGACTTGATTGTGCTGGACGAGGTCAATGTCTCAATCTGGTTCGGTCTCCTGACGGTGGAGGATGTGTTGTCCTTCCTGGACGACAAGCCTCCACGCGTCGAAGTCATACTGACGGGGCGGCGCGCGCCGCAAGCCCTCGTCGAGCGGGCCGATCTTGTGACGGAGATGCGGGAGGTGAAGCACTACTACCAGCAGGGCGTGGGGGCGCGAGTGGGGATCGAGCGATAGTCCGATGATATTGCGCTCGTCAAGGTCAGAGCGTGGGCGCTCTCTAGCCTGTCAAAGGATGCAGAGACGGCTGTCTCTCATCGGCGGTATGGAGATGGTCGGCTACCGGGCGCCGGTTCTGTCGGAGAGCCCACGGATGAGACCCATGGGACAGACCCCTGAGAGTGGGACTGTGCAGGAGATGTTCACTGAACGATCGATCAAGGAGCGACTATGATTCTGGTCACTGGGGCCACTAACTTCGTCGGTCGGGAGGTGGTGCGCCAGCTCGCAGCAGAGGGGCATGAGGTCTGCTGTCTTGTTCAGCCCTCCCAATTCAAGCAGCAGCTCCCGACAGATGTCACCTTCTCCGTCGTTTCGGCAGACCTGGGGGAGCTCGCAACGCTGCGCCCGGCGATGCGAGGCATCAGCGCCATCGTTCATCTCACCCGGGAGGAGGATTGCCCACAGGAGCGAACCCTGACGGATCACGTCGAGGGAACCCGAAATCTTGTGGCCGCGGCCAAGGAAGCGGGCGTAGCACGTTTCATCTACCTCGGCCGGCTCGGCGCCACGCCGGCCTCAGCCTATCCGCTGTTCTCCACCAAGGGTGAATCGGAAGTCGCGATCGCGGAGAGCGGGTTGGAGCACACTATCCTGCGCTCGGCCGTCATCTACGGCCCGGCGGACGCCTTCACGACGAGGTTGGTGATGGCCGCGAAGATGTGCCCGTTGGCACTGCCGATCCCTGACGTTGGCATGGCCCGCTTCCAGCCCATATGGATTGAGGATCTGACGCGATGTGTCGTAGCGACCGTCGAGCGTGAAGATCTGATCGGCCGGATGATCCCCCTCGGAGGGCCAGAGCACTTCACCCTGGAACAGATGATCCGGCGCGTGCTGGAAGGTGCAGGGATGCGAAGGCGCCTGGTGCACGTCGCCATGCCGCTGATGCGATCGGGAGAACGGACGTTGGGCAGTCTACTGGCCCGCAGCCCGACCCCATCCTGGTGGCTCGACCTGGCAGCCGTGGGGAGCGCTACGGATCTCGGAGCCGTGCCCAAGCACTTCGACTTCGAACCGGGCCGCTTGGGCCAGCGTCTGACCTACCTACGGCGGGGGCGGCCATGGCGCCGACTCTTCATCCGCCACGTTCTGGGTCGTTGAGGAACGTTCCTCCCTCGCAGTCAAAGCGGTGCCGCACCAGCGTCCAGATGGCCACCAGCCCATCGTGCCAAGCGATCTTCTTGCCCTCATCCAACCCTCGAGGTTCATAGGAGATGGGCACCTCGTGAATGTCCACCTCGCGCCGTAGCAGCTTGCTGGTGACCTCTGGGCAGAATTCGAAACCCTCAGACTGAAGATCCAGGCTACGCAGCAGATCGGTCCGAATCAGCTTGTAGCCAGTGGCCTCATCGGTCAGGTTAGAACCATAGAGCAGGTTAGCCACCCAACTGACAAGTCGTCCGCCCCAATAGAACGACCAGGATGACCGGGGATTCCTACGCAGATTGCGCGAGCCGTATACGGCTTGAACGGAGGGGGTCTCGAAAGGAGCAAGCAGTCTCGGATACTCACGGGGATCGTACTCCAGGTCGGCATCCTGGGTGATGACGACTTCACCCGTAACATGCTCCAAGGCTGTGCGGACGGCCGCGCCCTTACCCCGATTCTCCCGGTGACGGAAGACCTTGATCACGTCAGGCGCCTCCCCCTGGAGAGCCTCTAGCACCTCAGAGCTCTCATCGGTAGATCCATCGTCCACCACAATGATCTCCCTGTCGATACCCTCCAAGTCTACGCCCAGCACGGCCCTAATCAAGTCACCTACCGTGGCGGCCTCATTGTAGACCGGGATGATGATCGACAGCTTCGTCACGCCGCGGCCCCGGGACCCGCCACCTTCAATCAACTTCACCCCCACTCTGGGAGCCCTCCGCCAGCATACCCTTGAGCCGCGCGGCAACCATCTCAATGGCCACCTCGTTGAAACCACCCTCGGGAATGATCACATCTGCATAACGCTTGCTGGGCTCAACGAATTCCAGATGCATCGGCCGAACCGTGGAGAGGTACTGCTCGCAGACGGACTCAACGCTGCGGCCACGATCCTCGATATCCCGCCGCAGGCGCCTAATGAAGCGCACGTCGGAATCGGTGTCAATATAGATCTTCACGTCGAAGAGCTCGCGGAGAGCGGGCTCCACGAAGACGAGGATACCCTCGACGATGATCACCGGCGCTGGTTCCACGTGCTGGGTGTGCTCCGTCCGGGTGTGGCGGGTGAAATCGTAGTTGGGGACTTCGACGGCCTGGCCCGCTCGCAGCTGCTTCAGATGCTCAACCAGGAGCTCGGTCTCCAACGCATCCGGATGATCAAAATTGACCTCCGCGCGGAGCTGCCGCGGAAGATGGCTCAGATCCCTGTAGTAGGCATCGTGCGCGATGTAAGTAATATGCCCTGTGCCCACCCGTTCAAGGATCCGACTGGCCACGGTCGTCTTGCCCGATCCCGTCCCGCCAGCCACACCAATGATGATCGGCCGCACTCTCTCCCCCCTCTCAACTTGGCTTAACGGCTGTCAGCACCAGGAGTACCCCGGCAACCACCGTCAGTAGCGGTCGCAGCCGCCGATGGCGCCGCGGTGTCAGCCAGTCAGCAGTCCAAGCCAACCATGCACCTGCCAAGCCACCCCGCAGGACCGCATCGGCGCCAGCCCACAGCATGCCTCGCTGACCCAAGTTCACCAGGCCCGCCGCACCGGTTAGGGCTGTCAGAAGGGCGCACGTTACTGTTCCCGGCCACTCGACTCGTGTAGCATCAGCCACCATCAGCTGCAGCGACTGCCCGACAGCCCGTGCCCCCAACCCGCCGCAGACGGCAAGCGAGAACCTGATGGGCGTGATCCAATCGCCGCCAACGTCGGAACCACCTCGGACCGCAATCCAACCCAGAGCTACCAGAGCCAGAAGCCATGCAGGGACGTAGAGCAACGCACTACCCCACGCTGATCTGCGGGGTGCGATCACCCTCAAGGGTATGGCCAGAGCCGCCATCAGTGTCAGGCTCAGAACCGGTCCCTCCAGCGCCCCCTCCCCCGCCACACCAAGAAGCGCCTCCAGCGCCGGGAGCCCACTACCCCAGGCTAGTAGCGCCCCCACCACCAGGACACCCGCGGCGCCCCGAGCAGCAACATGCGCCCCGGGCGAGGGGGACGGAACCTCCCGGGCCGCCCCCAGCAGAGCGAGGCTCATCGCGACCAGCAACAGGCCGCATCCCGATCCCACCAGCGCGGCAATGACCAGCATGTTACAAGTCCCGTCCCTCTTCGCAGAGCCAAGCAGGCGCCGGACCAGCGACCTCCAGAGTGTCCTCCTCCTCGCGCACCCAGAAACACTGATTGCAGCACATCAAGCTTCCCAGGAGCCCGACCATGACGCCGATCAACCCCACCGCGGCAGGCCAACGGCCAGGATTATGGGCCACCGTCAAGCGAGCATAGGGCGCCGGAACCAGGGTGAGCGTTACATCGGCCACATCGAGCACACCTTGCCCTCCCTTCTCGGTCACTCGCTCCGCGATGATCTCCCCCGTAGGGCTATTGTAGATCTGAACATCCACCCGAGCGTAGGCCTCCTCCGATCTGGGACTGAGACGGACGATCAGCTCAGCCTCTGGAAGCGCGAAGTAGGTATCCTCAGTGAGGGCTATCGTCAGTTCGTCGCTGGGCTCGGCGCGGGGATTGAGGGTCAGCGGGAGAGGGTTCTGATCATCACCGATCGCTGACACTCGCACGCCAGGACCACTCTCCTCAACATAGGGAATCACACCGCGGCTGCTATCCACTGCCTCACCGTCTTCGGACAACATCACCCAGCCTTCGCCTCCAGGCAACGCCCCTCGTTCACCCTCCTGCAGGATCAGGCCCTCCATCTGCCAGGCCAAAGCGTGCGAGAGAACCAGGCTAGCCAGCAAGATCAAGGCACCGAGATAAGCAATGAGGGGGAACACCCGGCCCCACGGCCAGCGATCAACCTGGGAGAAGGAAGAGGCTTTGATCACCCGGTACCACCGACCACGTAGACTCTCCAGTAGCTCCGGCCACGTCCAATCGAGAACCTCTTCCCAATTCTCATTCTCATCCGGTTCGTCGATCTGCCGTTCTTTGATCAAGGAATCCAGACCTTCGGCGAGGCGAAGCAACAAGCACATCCCAAGAAGCGCCAGCAAAGCACGAAAACCGGAGGAGGACACGATATGGAAGAACCCCAATCGACGCAACAGAGAGGTGGCTTGCCCGAAACGCGCCTGCATCTGAGAGAGCCAGCGGGCGAAGTCCGCCTGGGAGGAGGGTTGCTGGGGAATCCACGCCGTCAGCGTGAGAGAGATGGCGATAGCTAGGAGGAGTGCGACCAGCACCTCGTCGCTGGTTACCACTCGCCACACAAGACGCCACGGATCCGGTGATTGCTCAGCCATTAAGCCCCTGATGAGGTCAGGCATCCGATAACAAGAAGGCCCCTAGGCGGGGCCCAATCGGAGAGCCACCCTTGGGAGTCGAACCCAAAACCTACCACTTACGAAGCGGTTGCTCTAC
>CAZGSX010000101.1:0-9675 GCA_964528475.1 uncultured Anaerolineales bacterium | reverse complement strand
CGGCCGCGATGGTCGCCGCCTTGGCGACATTCCGGAACCTCGCGGCGGTACGGGCTAACATTACCCGTCTGGTTGAGGAGCGGAAGCGGCTGGAGGAGGCCTTGGGCAGCCTCCAGTGGCTCAGCCCGCTCCCCAGCCAGGCGAACTTCATCCTCTGCCATGTCCTGGATCGTGACGCCCGGAATGTGGTCGATCAGTTGCTCGATCGTGGTATCCTCATCCTTGGGTTCCCGGATGGGCGCATGGAGGACTACGTCCGCATCAGCGTCGGACGCCCGGATCAGAATCTTGCCCTCCTGAGAGCGCTCAGGGACTTGAGCTAATGGGGGTAGGTGCCCGGATGGCGGGTGGAGAGTACATCCATGGCAGGGTGGCCTGAACGGGGCCCTGCACGGACGGAGAAAGCGGACGATCAAGGAGATGCAGATTGAGAGCTGTCGGGCCACGCAGGGCGGATTGCCGCGCGATACGGGCACTGCTGGGTGGGGGAGATCGGCCGAACCATGGCTCGCTCCGCTTGGCATCCGACCGGCTGCAACCGCCCGACCGCGTGGGCAGTTCTCAGAGGCCGTCTGAATGAGTGCCATGGACGCTACCCAGGTTGCTCTCAGAGCTGCGCGCGCACTAGCCTAGATTGGACTCCGTAGGTTCAATCTCCCTCTCGCCAGCACTTTGACTTCTCTTTCAGGCTGCTCCGGCTGGTTTGACGAGCGGATCCAGTGAATGGCCAGCTGTGGCTCAGGCGCAGAGTGGGCGACCGGAAGTCGACATCGGTCCGCTGTGGCCGGGCGATAAGCCCGCGCTTGACACAGCCGTTGCGCGGCATACAATCTTCATCCACACGTGAGTAGCGTAGATGAAGGTTTAGAGAGCAGGCATGCAACACATCGAGCGGCAGGTTTTCATTGGGGGATGCGGTCGCAGCGGAACGACGCTGTTGGGGTCGATGCTGGGTGCACACATGGATTGCATCTGCCCACCCGAGTCTCACTTCAAGGTGAGCGCGCTGCGCAATTGCCGGAGGGCTGACGGAACGGTTGATCTGCCAGAGGCGTGGCGCTTCATCCGTATGCATTGGCGCTTCAAGCTCTGGCATCTTGAGGTCAACCCGCAGCGTGTGCCTTGGAGTTCCTATGCCGAGTTGCTGATGTGGCTGGTAGAGGCCTATGCGCAGGACCGTGGGACGGAGGGGCGTGTCTGGATCGATCACACTCCGGAGAACATCAGCTACGCCCCGCTCCTCCTGAAGCTCTTCCCCCAGGCCAGGATCGTGCACATCGTCAGAGACGGGCGCGCCGTGGCGAACTCCATCCTGCCTCTGGACTGGGGACCCAACACTATGATCCGAGCGGCTGGTTGGTGGCAGGCCATCGTCGAGACGGGCCTGGCCCTCGAGGGACGCCTGCCCGCCAGTCAGATAGTGCGTGTCTCATACGAGGAGTTGGTGGACGACCCAGAAAGGGCGTTGCGCTCGCTGTGTCGCCAGCTTGATCTCCCTTATCAGGCAAGCATGCTGCAGGCGGATGGTTTCCTCCCGCCGGACTACACTCTCAGCCAGCATCAACTCGTCGGCCGGCGGCCTAATCCCGGGCGAGCTACGCGATGGAAGCAGACCTTGACTGGCCGGCAGGTAGAGATATTCGAGAGCCTGGCCGGTCCGCTTCTGGTGAGGCTTGGGTATACTCTGGTTCACGGTGTGGATGCCCGCCCCCCAGTCCTCTCGGAGAGGGTCTCGGCCCTAGTTACCGAATGGGTGCGAGGGAATATCCTTAACGGCGTGCGCTGGCTGCGCCGCAGCTATCCTCTCTGGCTCTCCTGGGATTTCTTGCGCTTGCTTCCGGATGCTTGGGCGAGCTATCGGCGCGCTGGTGTCAAAGACGGGTCCTGGCTCGCGGATGCTTTCCCTGAAGACGGCTGACGTCTGCTTCGCCACCGTGTGGATTTGACTGCAATCCTACGGGAACCGTTGACGCTTCCACCTGCAGCCCCTGCCGGAGAGACAATACGTCTTCCGACCGGCGGCGGCGAGCTCTCCGCCGACGGGGGAGCATCCGGCACCTGGGAGTCGTGGGCGCTGTCGGCAGCTTAAGCGTACCATTGCCGAGGCAACGAGGAGGGTTCCGTGGCCAATTCCAACCTAGCGGCGGCAGCCGAGACATTGAAGTGGGCTGCGCTGGGGGCGGTGGACCCCGGCGCCGCTCTGCGGAGTCACGTACGCCTTGAGGGCTCGGACCTCCTTGTGGACGGGCAACGCCATAACCTGGAGGCCTCCGAGCGCGTGTTCGTCATCGGTGGCGGGAAGGCAGCGGTTCCCATGGCGAGGGCCGTTATCGATATCCTGGGTGATCGCTGGACCCGGGGGGTGGTGGTCACCAAGTATGGTCACAGTCAGGGTTGGTCATCAGCTGGACTCCAGGTCATCGAAGCCGGGCATCCGGTGCCGGACGAAGCCTCGGTCCGCGGTGGAACGAAGGTCCTGGAGCTTGCTGACGAGGCGGGGAGGGACGATCTCGTCATCTGTCTGATCTCTGGTGGTGCATCCGCGCTCTTGACACAACCCGTGGAGGGACTCACGCTGGAGGATCTGCGGGCCTTGACCCAGGCCCTCCTCCGCTCTGGCGCTACCATCAACGAGATCAACACAGTCCGCAAGCACTGCTCCAATATCAAGGGCGGTAACCTCGCCCAGCGGGTTGCTCCCGCAGAGCTGGTGACGCTGGTCCTCTCGGATGTCATTGGCGATCCATTGGATGTCATTGCCTCCGGTCCTACCGTGCCCGACCCAACCACCGCGGAAGATGCTCGTCGGATACTGGCGCGGTATGCTATTGACGATCCGGGCATGTTAGGCGAGACCCCACTGCCTGGGGATCCCGCATTCGCGCGAGTGCAGAACATCATCGTGGGGTCGAACCGCCTCGCGGCGGTGGCGGCCGCGAAGGAGGCCCAAGCTCTGGGCTTCGACACGCTTCTCCTCGGAACGTATGTCGAGGGCGAGGCGCGGGAGGCGGGGAAGGTGGCGGCCGCTCTGGCCAAGGGCGTCCGCGCGGACGGAGATCCCCTTGATCCTCCGGCCTGTCTGATATGGGGAGGCGAGACGACGGTCACGTTGCGCGGCGAGGGGAAGGGGGGGCGGAATCAGGAACTCGCCCTGGCGGCGGCCGTGGCACTCGACGGATGGTCTGACATCCTGATTATGGCGTTGGCGACCGACGGGACGGATGGCCCCACAGATGCAGCCGGTGCCGTGATCACGGGAGAGACGATGGGCCGTGCCCGCGAGCTCGGCCTAGATGCGCACGCCGCCCTGCAGGCTAATGACAGCTACCAGTTCTTCGCTGACTTGGACGAAGGTGATTCAGGCGGGCTGATTCGCACCGGGCCGACGGGCACCAATGTGAACGATCTATTGTTCATTTTGGTCGGTTGACGATTCGAGGATTGGTCAACATCGCGAGGGAGCTGAGCCCCAAAAGGGCATCGTGGGGCATCTGAAGTCCCAAGATCGTAACGCTCCAACTTTACGCCCTCTGTGTGGCCGGGGTGCGCTGCTGCCTGATCTGTCCATCAACCGGCCTCCGCTGTCCTGTTGATCAACCGGCTGGGCTGGGCGAATGTGGAGCCGTCCAGCCCAATCCAATTCGCCGGCGCTCCATATCGACCTGCAACACCTCGACCTCGATCACCTGACCAACCCGTAGGTTGACATCGTCGGGAATCTTGCTCCGGTGCAGCAATCCGTCCTCTTTCACGCCGATATCGACAAAGGCTCCGAAGTCGACGACGTTCCGCACCGTACCCTTCAGCTTCATCTCTGGTCGTAGATCCTCCATTTTGAGCACGTCGCTCCGCAGTATCGGCGGTGGGAGCTCGCTTCTAGGGTCTCGGCCCGGCTCTACCAGTTGTCTGAAGATATCGGCGAGGGTCGGCGTGCCCACGCCCAACTCCCGAGCCAGGTCTTCCAGGGGCCACACCTCAGCAAGAGCGATCAGCGCCTGAGCGCGTTGCTGAGGCGGCGTGTCCATGGACAGTTCAGCGATGTCGAGTAGCGCCCGAGCCGCGTGATAACTCTCGGGGTGGATCGCGCTGTTGTCTAGAGGCTCCTCCCCTCCGTGGACCCGGAGGAAGCCGGCCGCCTGCTGAAAGGTCTTCGGCCCGATGCCCGGCACATCGGTGATCGATCGACGGGTCTTGAACAGGCCCTCAGCCTCGCGGTGCGCCACGATGCGCTCTCCCAGCGTGGGCCCGATACCCGCCACGTGGGTGAGCAGGGCTGGTGAGGCGCTGTTCAGGTCGACACCCACTCGGTTCACGACGCTTTCCACCACCCCGTCCAGCGCTTGCTCCAGGTCCGCCTGGTTGATGTCGTGCTGGTACATGCCCACGCCCAGGGAGCGAGGATCGATCTTCACCAGCTCGGCCAGCGGATCCTGGACCCGCCGAGCGATGGAGACCGCGCCGCGCAGACTCACGTCCAGATCCGGGAGCTCAGTGCGGGCCAGAGAGCTTGCGCTGTACACGCTGGCCCCGGTTTCGTCGACCACCAGATATCGCAGGCTGAGCTCATAACCGTCATCCATGGCGCTGATCAGCTCTGCAACGAGTTGTTCCGTTTCCCGCGAGGCCGTACCGTTGCCAATCGCGCATACGGTTGCCTGGTGCTTCATCACCAGTGCACGGAGCGTGGTCAGGGCCTCGTCCCACTCGGCTTGAGGTTCGTGCGGGTAGATGATTGCCGTATCTAGCACCTTGCCCGACCCATCGACCACGGCGATCTTGCACCCCGTGCGGAAGGCGGGGTCGATACCTACCACGGTGTGGCCCGCCAATGGGCGCTGAGTGAGGAGCGCGCGGAGATTGTCCGCGAAGACACGGATGGCGTGAGCCTCAGCGCGATCGGTCAGGTCGCGCCTGACGTCCCGTTCCAACGCTGGGAGGAGTAGGCGCTCCGCAGCGTCCTCGATGGCTAGGCCGAGTTGGTCGGCTAGTCGGGAGTTGTGATCTGGCCGGTAGGCAGAGCCGACCCCCGAGCGCCAGTGTCGCTCCGGAACCTCCACGTGGATCCTCAGCACCCCTTCATCCTCAGCGCGATTCAGAGCCAGAATCTGATGGGGTCGTAAGCGTGTGACTTCTGCTTCGTACTGATAGTAGAGCTGGTACGTCCCGCGCGGATCCAGCGGTGTCTCGTCCTCTATCTTCCTTGCCTTCAGTTTCCCGAAGCGCAGGGCCTTCTCGCGGCAGAGCTGCCGCACCTGCGGATCGTCGCTGATCGTCTGCGCGGCGATGTCGCGAGCTCCGGCCAGGGCATCCTCTACCGCCGGGACGTCGTCGCTCAGGAATGCCTCAGCCAACTCCTCCGCGCTGCGATCACCCTGTACCTGGTTGAGGATCATGTCAGCCAGCTGCTGCAGCCCCCGCTCGCGGGCGATGTCCGCTCGCGTCCGGCGTTTAGGTTTGTACGGCCGATACAAGTCCTCCAGCTCCGTGAGCGATTCCGCCGCCAGCAGCTGTTTCCGCAGTGCGGACGTCATCTTGCCTTGTTCTTCAATGCTGGCTATGATGGTCTGACGGCGACTTTCCAGCCCCCGAAGCCGATCCAATAGCTTCTTCAGTCTGCGGAGCTGCTCTTCGTCGAGCATCCCCGTTTGCTCTTTCCGATACCGCGCGATGAAAGGGAGCGTGTTGCCATCGTCAAAGAGCGCGATGGTGTCCGCCACTTGGTTAGGCTCGAGGTGCAGCTCAGAGGCAATACGTTGGGCGTAGTCCATGGTTTTCTTTACCGCGTGTGATGTCAGCGCCTGAACAGCGTCGACCTTAACACCGATGGAATGATCCGTCAAGTGAGCGAGAACGCCTGACGCGCTCGTGGCGCTCATGCTGGCGGAAGCTGGATCACGGGAGGGGCCCAGCACGACCTTGGCTTTCCCGCTACCTGTGATACAATACCGCGTGGTGAAGCGGAAGTCATACAACCCCAAGGAGCGAGGAGCTATGCGAATCCTGTCCTACGACCCCGAGCTCTGCATCGCCTGTCACCTATGTGAGGACGTTTGCTCGGAGACGTTCTTCCGGGAGGTGAACGCGGAGAAATCCAAGATTCGTATCCACGACGAAGGGGAAGGCCCTCCCGTGGCCTCCTTCTGCAATCAATGTGGCGAGTGCGTGTCCGTCTGCCCCACCAGGGCTATCTATAGGGACAAGCGAGGTGTGGTGCGCATTCGTCAGGAGTTGTGCGTTGGGTGTCTTGCCTGCGTGGGCTTCTGTCCCAGTCTCGTGATGTTCCGGCACCCCGACCAGACCATTCCCTTCAAGTGCATCAGCTGCGGCCTCTGCGTTGAGGATTGCCCTGAGGACGCGTTGCAGATCATCGAGGTTGACGAACCCCCGGCTCCTGCGGAGCCGTATCGGTCACTCTAGCAAGGAGAGAGCTGAGCAAATGTCAGAACGAGCAGAAGCAACCCGTCGGATCTTGGCCGAGTTCTCTTATGAGCCAGCCGCGGCGCAGAAGGGATACACTGGCCAGAGTCTCTATGTCAATTTGACGGACAACTTGGTGCAGCCCAAGCAGGTCACCGAGGAGATGAAGGAGAAGTTTGTCGGTGGCCGGGGTTTTGGCCTGTGGTATTTGTGGCATGGCGTTGAGGATGACACCAAGTGGGACGACCCGGACAACGAAATTGTGATTTCCTCGGGTCCCTGCGGCGGCATCACGCAGTACCCTGGATCCGGCAAGTCGCTGGTGGTCTCCATTTCGCCCCTCACAGGCGTCGTCATCGATAGCAACGTCGGGGGGCACTTCGGCCCCTTGCTGAAGTTTGCTGGGTGGGATGCGATGGAGATCCAGGGCAAGGCCGAGCAGGATGTTATCGTGTTCATCGACGCCACGAACGGGCTTGTCACGATCGAGGAGGCGCCCGATGTCCCCGTAGATGCGCACCGAGTGGGCCATTGGCTGATCGAGGAGATGGCCGAGACGGAGGAAGACCGGTACTACATGTCGGCGGTGGCCGCCGGGACAGGCGCCGAGCACAGTCGCTTTGGATGCCTCAATTTTAGCTTCTACGACCGCAGGCGCAAGGAACCGCGGTTCAAGCAGGCTGGTCGGGGAGGGATCGGTACGGTGTTCCGGGATAAGCGCATCAAGGCGCTTGTGGTGAAGACAGAGCCCGTGCACGGTGATTCCAACCATCCAGCCGATCCCGAGCGGATCGCCCGCGTCGGCGTCAAGATGCATCGAGAGATCCACAACTACGACGATGAACAGTGTCGTATGCGTCACCGGGGCACAACCTACCTGGTCCAGATCATGAACGACTACGATCTCCTGCCGACGCACAACTTCCGTTACGGATCGCATCCGGATGCTCCCAAGATCAACGGCGACGTATGGGAGGGGAAGTTCACCCAGGGCATTCCAGATGGGTGTTGGTACGGCTGCACACTGGCTTGTTCCCACGCTGTGGACGGCTACCAGCTTCGGACTGGACCCTATAAGGGCGAGACGGTGATCGTCGACGGACCCGAGTATGAGACGGTGGCAGGGGTTGGCTCCAACTGCGGTATCTTCGAGCCGTGGGCCATCATGGAGATCAACTTCTACTGCGACACCTATGGCCTCGACACCATCTCCTTTGGTACCGGCACGGCCTTCGTGATGGAGTGTTACGAGGCCGGCGTGCTCGACAAGGAGAAGACCGGCGGTCTGGAGCTGGCCTTTGGCAATGCCGAAGCTGCTCTCGAGCTGCTTCATCAGGTGGGGCGTGGCGAGGGGTTCGGCTTGATATTCGGACAGGGCATCCGTCGCATGAAGGACATCTTTGCCGAGAGGTTTGACGCTGATCGGCAGTTCCTCGAGGACATTGGGATGGAGGCAAAGGGGCTCGAGTATTCCGAATACGTGACCAAGGAATCTCTGGCCCAGCAGGGTGGCTACGGGCTTTCCAACAAGGGCCCTCAGCACGATGAAGCCTGGCTCATCTTCATGGACCAGGTCAATAACCAGATTCCCACCTTCGAGGACAAGGCTGAGGCGCTCCACTATTTCCCCATGTGGCGCACTTGGTTTGGCCTTTGTGGGTTCTGTAAGGTCATCTGGAACGACATCACGCCCCCGGACAACGCCCTGACTGACGAGCCGGCCAAGATTCCAGAGCACGTACAGAACTACGTGGAGGTCTTCTCGGGTGTGACGGGACGTGAAGTGACCAAGCAGGATCTCATCACGCAGTCGGAGCGGGTGTACCAGTTCCAACGTGTCTTCAACATCCGGCTCGGCCATGGGCTCCGCGATCACGACGCGGTGCCGTATCGCTCTCAGGGTCCAGTGACGCTCGAGGAGTACGAGTCGCGCGCCGAGCGTTATGATACCCAGTTGAAGGAGGACGTGGGCCTCGATCCGTCGCAGATGACACCGTCGGAGAAGCTTCAGGCCCTCAGGGAGTACCGTGAGGACCAGTATGAGCGGTTGATTGACGCCGTCTACAAGCGTCGTGGCTGGACGGAGAACGGTGTGCCAAGACCCGAGACGCTCGAGAAGCTCGGCATAGCGTATCCCGATGTGCTGGTTGTGGTGGAGCGCCATCTCTAAGAAACGCCCCACGCGCTCTCTGGCTGCTTCTACCAAGATGCAGCATGGGCGGGCACTGGTTCGCTTGGTCTCGCGGTTCTTATGATTCGCGTGAACGATCGCCATGAGGTCGCATGGACCGAGGACATGACCGTGTCCGACCTCCTGGAGGCTATGGGCTATACGTATCACCAGATCATCGTCAAGGTGGACGGGGAGCTGGTGCGCAAGCCCTCATACGACACCTATCTCGTGCCGGACGGGGCCGAGGTCAAAGTGATCCACCTGATAGCAGGGGGTTGACCTGGTGAACCTTCGGCTTTCCCACCTCTGCCGCAACATGGAGCGAGCAGGGATCGACGTCGCCCTGCTCCTCCATCCCCGCGACGTTCTCTATTATGCTGGCAGCTCGCGTCCAGCGAGCTTGCTCGTCGTTGCCGGTGGTCGTTCGCGCCAGTGTCCCGCTGGAATGGCCAAGCTCTTTGTGCGGCGCGCGCTCGAGGAGGCTCGCCAGGAGGCCAGCGTCGAGGACGTGGTGCCAATGAGGGGTTTCTCTGATGTTCTTGTGACACTGGTGGATCTGGGCATAGACATGGACTTGGGGGTCCTCGGTACTGAGCTGGACACGACCTCAGCAGCCTTACGTGACAGAATAGCGGAAGCGTTCGCCGACTGGAGCCTAAGGGATGTCGCTCCGCTGATTCTTGAGCAGCGCATGATCAAGGATGAGGATGAGATTGCCGCCACGCGTCGAGCTGCCGCCGTCGCAGATGCGGGCCATCGCGCGCTCGCGGAGGTTGCAGCCCCGGGCCTGAGCGAGCTGGAGCTGGTCGCCGAGGTCGAGAGGGCGATGCGGCTCACCGGACACGAGGGCTATCAGCCGCTGCGCCAACCCGGGGCGCGCGGCGGCGGCATGTTGCTGATGAGTGGCGAGAACCTGTTGGTGCGCGGTGGGCACGGGCTCGTGATGACGGGGGCCGGCCTCAGCGCTGCGACGCCCTATGGGGCGTCGCAGCGCGTTGTCCAGGCTGGCGACATGATGGTGCTCGACACGGGTTCCACTTGGCACGGTTATACGGCCGACGAGTCGCGCACCTTCGTCTTGGGAG
>CAZGSX010000100.1:0-9810 GCA_964528475.1 uncultured Anaerolineales bacterium | reverse complement strand
TCCCTCTGGTGCTGGAGGAATGCACGCGAGTGCTTGCGGAGGCGGGGCGCCTCTGTGTCGTCAGCTTGTCCAGGGAGCGGGACGCTGGCCTCCCTGTGCAACTCTATGAATGGGTGCATGGCTGGCTGCCGCAGTACGTCGACTGCCGGCCCATTCCGGTGGAGAGAACTCTCAGGGAAGCCGGCTTCGAGCCCAGGGCGACAGAGAAGCGGTCTATGTGGGGGTTGCCGATCCGGGTCGTGCTCAGCCGGCCGGGGCACGAGAATGCTGCGGTCGATTCTGGGTACGCTTCCGCTGACGGCTCATCCGCGGGGTCGATGCCCCGGTCATCGCCACGCCCGAGTACAGCCAATCTATGTCCGGAGTGCTGAAGAACGCGCTGGACAGGGCCTTGCCGCCCCTGGACGACATGCCCCTAAGCGGAAAGCCGGCGGCGATGATGGGAGCGCCTCAGGGCGGCTTTGGCACGGCGCGGGCGCAGATGCATCTGCGGCAGATGTCCGTCCACACCAACCTGCCAACGCTGAATTGGCCACAGGTACTTGTGGCTCGTGCTGAACACAAATTCGACGAGCAGGGGCGGCTTCTGGACAAGACCAGCCGCCGTTTCGTGCGATCAAAGATGGCGGAGCTGGCTGTCTGGACTCGCGGGCTGCAATGGAAGCCCCAGGGTCGCTGAGGATGTCCGTTGGCGGTCAGCGCGAAATCATGGGTGCGGAGAGCTGAACGTCTGCTGGAGTGCATTGGAGTCACAGGCTGGCGGGAGCGCGAGCAGGAGAACGGAAGCGACGGTACGGAACACGGTCGGAGATTGAAGCTGGCACCCCTGGCCCCCCAAAGGGGCTCAGCACCGGGTTCAGTCGATCAAAGGCGTCCCTGTCTGGGTGTTCGTCTAACCCAGCCGCAACCGTGCCCAACTTGATTCAACATCATTTCCAACTCAGCCCATCCGTTGCCCGCTGGATTCTGTGCTAACATGCACGCTGCTGGTGGGGGCTGCGTGACATCTTTCGACTCGGCCGTGAGCTCGTGAGAGCCCCTGTCGACGGAAGAGCACCTTAGTCTGACTAGGGGGACCTGGCAGGAGACCCCTGCATTTTACGTGAAGAGTGAGGAGACGACATGAGACAGCGTCTAGTCGTGATCATCTGCTTGATCCTTTCAATGATGGCTTGCGCAAGGGTGGAGACCACGATAGAAGGCCCACCTACCACAACTGCTGAACGGGGCACCGTGGTGGCCACCCAGACCCCGACCGGACCGACCGATCTGACGAGCCCAACACCACCGGCGGAGGCCACGGGCCCCTCGGAGGGTACGGTCACAACAACGCGGGCCGCGGCCCCGACGCGAACGCCTCAGCAAGCTCTTGAGCCAGTGGTGGGCCTTGAGTTAGTGGCGGATGGACTGGGGGCACCGGTGGACCTGATTCCCGCCAATGATGATACCGGCCGTCTTTTCATCGTTGATCAGGTGGGGGTGATAAGGATTCTCACGTCTGAGGGTAAGCTGCTCGACGAACCCTTCTTGGATGTCCGCGATCGGATGATCAATGTCCGTCAGAGCTACGATGAGCGCGGCCTCCTCGGGCTGGCCTTCCATCCAGACGACGCCGAGCACGGGACTTTCTACGTTTACTATAGTGCCCCCTTGAGATCAGGCGCTCCTCAACAGTGGGATCACACCAGCCATCTGTCGGCCTTCAGCGTGTCGGAGGCGAATCCGGACCGTGCTGCCCCCGACTCTGAGCGGGTGCTCCTTGAGATCGACCAGCCGCAGTCAAACCACAACGGCGGGAAGATCGCTTTTGGGCCAGACGAGCACCTCTACGTCGCACTTGGCGATGGCGGCGGTGCGAATGACGTCGGTAGGGGCCACCTGGAGGACTGGTACGGGCGAAATGCCGGCGGCAATGGGCAGAACGTGTCAGACACTCTGCTGGGCAGCATCCTTCGCATCGATGTTGGGATGGGCGAATCCTATACCATCCCGGACGATAATCCCTTCGTGGGTCGAAATGGCCTGGATGAGATCTGGGCCTACGGATTCCGAAATCCGTACCGATTCTCGTTCGATGCTGGGGGCGAACGCGCGCTCTTCGTGGCCGACGTTGGGCAGAACCTGTGGGAGGAGGTGAACCTCGTCACGGCCGCCGGGAACTACGGGTGGAATGTGCGGGAGGGCACCCACTGCTTCAGTGCCGAAACGCCTGACCGTCCGCCAGAGGACTGCCCTGACACCGATCCCGATGGAAGGGCCTTGGTCGACCCCATTATTGAGTATAGCAACGGTAACACTCCGGGCGGCCTAGGGCTGGCCGTCATCGGTGGATACGTGTATCGGGGAGATAGTCTGCCAGGACTACGGGGACGCTATGTCTTTGGCGACTGGAGCACGAGCTTCTCCACACCAGATGGCTCCCTTTTCGTTGCCACCCGGCCGGAGGACGAGGGATCGCTGTGGCCCTTCGAAGAGCTGCAGATCACCACAAGCGATGATGGTCGGCTTGGTGAGTTCCTCCTCGGATTGGGTCAGGACTTCGAGAATGAGTTGTATCTCTTGACATCGGGGACCGCCGGCCCGGTGGCCAATGCCGGTCGCATCTACAGGATTGTGCCGGCGGACTGAAAACCACAAGCTCTTTTCGCAGTATCCAAGTGCGACTGGGCACCCGATGAGGTGCGAGACCGTGTTTAGAGTGATGGGAGGAAGGTAGACGCGATGGTGAACACAGAGACCAGTCTGGAGGCGAAACCACAGGAGCCGCGCTGTCCGTACAACTACGCCATTGACGAGTTGCAGGATGCGGCGCATCGGTTCAGCCGCCAGATCATCGAGATGACGACTCGAGCCGGATCTGGACATCCTTCGAGCTCTCTTTCCGCGATCGATGTGATGACGGCTCTCTACTTCGGTGGCACGATGTGCTACAAACCGGAGGACCCGGAATGGCCGGATAGAGATCGGTTTATCCTCAGCAAGGGCCACGGGTGTCCTGCCCTGTACGCCGTGTTGGCTGAGGCGGGGTTCTTCGATCCAGCGCTCCTGGAGACGCTGCGGGAGATCGAGAGCCCTTTGGAAGGGCACCCGAATATGCGCGTATTGCCGGGGGTCGAGGCCTCTACGGGCTCGCTGGGTCAGGGGCTGTCCATTGGGCTGGGCCACGCACTGGCGGGCAAGATCGATGGGAGATCGTATCAGGTCTACGTGATGATTGGCGACGGGGAGTCCGACGAGGGACAGATCTGGGAAGCCGCGATGGCAGCTGCGAAGTTCCGGCTGGGCAACCTGACGACGATCCTGGATTACAACAAGTACCAGCAGACGGGACCTGTGCGCCAAGTGATGCCAACCCTGGAGCCCCTGGTGGACAAATGGACCGCCTTTGGATGGGATGTACGCGAGATCGACGGTCATGACATGACGGCCATCATGGAGGCGCTGCGAGCGATACGGCGGATCCAGGACCAGCCGCAACTCATTGTCGCCCATACGCTCAAAGGGCGGGGATTGTCTCCGTTTGAGAGGGACGATGTCAACCGGAAGCACGGTGTCCCTCTGAGTCAGGAGGAGGCCCAGGCCGCACTGGAGGAGCTGTACGAGCTGAAGCATGTGAGGGCCTACTCGTACGCGGACCTCGAGCCGGAGGTCACACCGCAGGATAAGTATGGGGAGATCTGATGATGGAAATCGGAAAGAGCATCGGGCTTGAATATGGACTCCCGATTCGCGATGCGTTCGGAGAGGAGCTGCGAGAGGCTGGGAGCGAGAATCCGAACTTGGTCGTGCTCGACGGTGATGTGGGCAACTCAACGCGGACGAACCACTTCCGCGATGCGTTCCCCGATCGCTTCTTCAATGTCGGCATTGCCGAGAGCAACATGATCGGTGCGGCCAGTGGGTTGTGGGCGGCGGGCAAGGATGTCCTGGCAGCCAGTTTTGCCTGCTTCTTGCTTTGTAACGCGTACGACCAGATCAGAATGTCGATTGCCTTTCCAAAGGCAAACGTGAAGCTAGTCGGGTCCCACAGCGGGATCACTATCGGTGAGGATGGACCAAGCCAGATGGGAATTGAGGACATCGCCCTGGCAGCTTCCCTGCCCAACTTCACTGTTCTGGTACCAGCGGACGAACCGTCCATGCGTGCGGCTACCCAGGCTATGCTTCAGCACGACGGACCGGTCTACCTTCGCAGCGGTCGACCAGCGGTTCCCATCGTCTATGAGGACGGAGCTAGGTTTGACATCGGCAGGGCCAATCAGCTGCGTGACGGTGACGACGTGACGATCGTGGCCTGCGGCCTGATGGTGGCCGCCGCATTGGAGGCTGCCTCTGATCTGCATCAGCGCGGCATCGAGGCGCAGGTCCTCGATATGCACACCATCAAGCCGATAGACGAAGTCGCCATTGAGGAGGCTGCTCGCCACACAGGGGCTATCGTAACGGCGGAAGAACACTTGCTCACGGGTGGTCTAGGCTCTGAGGTTGCCCGGGCGATGGCCAGGCTGCATCCGGTTCCTATGGAGTTCGTGGGGATCGACGACCAGTACGCCGAGTCTGGCAAACCGGAGGAGTTGCTGCAGCGATACGGGCTGATGCCGGCCGATATCGTGGAGGCCGTGCACCGGGTGTTGACCCGCAAGTGACGCTATCGCTCCGCCGTCGTTCAAGGGGCCACTTCAACACGGTGCGGGTTGGGCTGGGAGCGGGGAAGGGGTTCACTTCGAGCCCTGAGTTGAGGGTGTCCTTGATTGGCGACAGGGAGGATGGCAGGAGGGCTGAGTGTAACTAGACTGATGATCGTGGCGACGAGGGACGGAGTTCGTATCTTTCAGGCGTTCGGAGAAGGCTACGAGGAGACGGCTGGTGGTCTCGAAGGCCGAGCGGTGACCAGTGTCACCGTCAACAAGGATGCGATCTTGGCGGGTACCGAGCGTGGAGTCTTCATCTGGGAAGGCGAGGACCGGTCCTGGCGACGTGCAAGCGAGGGCCTGACAGAGCCCCACGTTCGCTGGCTTGCTCATCGTCCAGACGCGCCGTCGGTAGCCTTCGCGGGAACAGAGCCAGCAGCCATCTTCTTCTCCAGTGACGGTGCCGAGACCTGGACGGAGTGCTCCGAGGTTGCTGATCTGCGCGACGCCAATGGTTGGTACCTACCCTATTCACACGAGGCTGGCGCCGTGCGCGGATTTGCCTTCCACGGCTCACGGGCCTACGCTGCAGTTGAACAGGGAGGCCTGCTGCGCAGCGATGACGGCGGGCGGTCGTGGCGGCTGGCTGGGGGAAGCACCGGCGACCCCCACGCACCGGTGCTGCAGTCGCGCATTCACACGGATGTGCACTCGGTGGCTGTCCATCGATCGTCTCCGGACCTAGTGTTGGCGCCGACGGGGGGCGGGCTGTACCTCTCGGAAGACGGAGGAGGGTCATGGAGCGAGCTCTACGATTGTTACTGCCGCGCCGCCTGGATGGATCCGGAGGATTCGGATCACATCATCCTTGGGCCGGCTGACGGGGTCGATTCGAATGGACGGATTGAGGAGTCGAAGGACAACGGCGAGACTTGGCACGTGGCTTCCGACGGACTGGAGGTCCCTTGGAGCGACCATATGGTTGAGCGGTTCACGCAGTTGGGGAAGGACCTCTTGGCCGTCCTCTCCAACGGCCGCCTGATTGCGGCGCCCCTGGAGACAGTTGCCTGGCGCCGAATACTTGGCCACGTAGACGACGCGGCGGATATAGCGGTGTTCGACGGCTGAAGCAAAAATGCCCGGCGGCCGCACATCGTCTACCGCGGGCGGGTCAAGTCCCTCTTGGAGAAGCCTGCACCTAACAGAGGGTTCGCCGGGGCTGTTCCGTCGCGGCAGAGCCAACGTGCCGTGCCCTGCTCACGAATGAGTGCCAGGTCCGCTTAGTCGAAGTGGCGGTTGCTTGGGCGCCACCAAGCCTCGCCCACACCGTGGACAGGTCGCGCCTGTGCTAACCGCACCAAGCCAGCACTTGCCAAGAATCGTGAGCCCTGCCGACTGTCCAGGGTTCTAAGGTGGTCAGACGAATGGGCCGGGCGTTCGCCATTTCCACGGGACGGGTGTCAGACGGAGCATTCCGCTCAGCCGTGTGCCCCACAGGATCCCAAGTCTGAGCATTCTGAGTGCTGCGCGAAATGATGGGTTGTCTCAGTAGATCCTTCGCGACTATCCTTTCACCGACCCTGCCAGGATGCCGCGGACGAAGTATCGTTGCATGGAGAAAAAGACGATCAGCGGCAGGATCATCGAGATGAAGGCTGCCGCCGGTAAGAGATGCCAATCAGCTCCCAGGGAATTGACCAGGTTTGCCACGCGGACTGTAAGGGGCGCTACGCTGGGTCGCCCCCCTAGATAGATGAGGGCCACCAGCAGGTCGTTCCACACCCAGAGGAACTGGAAGATGGCCAGAGAGGCCAGGGAAGGCACGGAGAGGGGCAGGGCGAGACGGAAGAAGGCAGTCATATAGGAGGCGCCATCCAGGAAGGCTGACTCGAAAAGGTCTTTGGGTAATGACCCGAAGAAGTTGCGCAGCAAGTACACTGCAAAGGGCAGTCCGTAGCCCGTGTGCGCCAGCCAGATGGCGACGAACGTACCATTCAGGCTCAACCGGGTGAACATGGAGAATACCGGGACAAACGTCATCTGCAAGGGCACTACCAGTAACCCTACTACAATGGCGAATAGAAACTGCCGGCCCCGGAACTTCATCCAGGCGAACGCGTATGCCGCGAACGCTGCGACCATGATCGGTACAATCGTGGCTGGAATCGAAATCAGCAGGCTATTCCGGAAGGAGCGTGCCAGGCCCTCGGTGGCCACCACAGTTGAGTAGTTCTCAAGCGTCCACTGAGTGAAGTCGAAGGGCGTCCTGAACACGGTCCACCATCCGCTCGACTTGATGGCCTGCGGAGGCCGCAGCGAGTTGATCAGGACCCCAAGAGATGGCGTCGTCCAGATGAGGCCAATGGTGATCACAGCCACGTGGACTGGGAAACCGGATAGGATCTTGGATAGTTTCCTCTTCACCGTCTCTCCTCCTGAATCTGGAATCGACGAATGTTGACGAGCATGACCGGTACGATGGCCGCGAGCAGAACGACGGCTATCGCGCTCGCCCGTCCGTTCTGGCGGTTGATGTATAGCTCCTTGTACATCTGGTTGGCGATCACGTTGGTTCTGTAGCGGCCCGCTGTCATAACGTAGACGAGGTCGAATACCTTGAGCACGTTGATGATCATCGTTGTCGTGACCACCGCAATGGTGGAGCTGATCATCGGGATCGTCACCCGCCAGAAGATCTGCCAGCCGCTAGCACCGTCCACCCGCGCCGCATCTATGATTTCATCCGGGATGCCTTTGACAGCTGCTGACAGGATTACCATGGCGAATCCGGTCCACATCCAGATACCAGTCACGATGAGCGCGTAAGTCGCTATGCGGGAGTTCACCAGCCAGCCAAGCCGATCCATGTTCGGGAAGATGGCGGTCAATACGGCGTTTGCCAGGCCGACGTTAGGGTTATAATCGTAGACGAACTTCCAGATGACACCCGCTCCGACGAAGGAGATAGCCTGTGGCAGGAAGATCAGGGACTTGACCAGCGATTCGTACTCCACCTTGTCCACCAGAACGGCAATGATCAGTCCCCCAGCCACAGTGAACAGCGTGAATAGGAGGAGCCACTTCAAGTTGTTCTCGAAGGAGATGCGCATCTCCTGCGCAGTGAACGCGAATTCGTAGTTGGTCAGTCCCACGGACTTCTCGGAATCAGGGCCGAGTAGGCTCCGCCGGAACGTGTCGATGGATGGGTAGACTAAGAACGCGGTCAGGAGCAGGAGCGCAGGTCCGATGTACAGCCAGGGCCGGATCCCCAGCCTCTTCTGCAGCATAGTGGCCTCCTTGCCTTATTTCTTGGCCCGAGGGCACCCCGCTGGATCCGCGGGGTGCCCCACTTTGGGTCAGGCTCAAGCCTTTCTTCAGCCTAATCGTACGCTTCCTCTGCCGTCGCCTCGATATCCTCGAGGATCTGGTCGAGATTGTCTGGATTCTCCACGTAATCCAACACGCCCGCCCAGAAGGCGTCGTTGACTGCCGACGGCATAAGATCCGATGCATCGAAACGAACCACGTCCGCTGTGGTCAGTAGCTCGGCTGCCTCTCCGATCAAGGGATCCGGATAGACCTCCGGGCTAACGTTCCGGTTAGGAGAGATGAACCCGCCTCTCTCCGCCCAGATACTCTGTGCCTCCGCGGAGGCCAACCACTCCATGAGCGAGCGGGCAGCGGGTGTGTCGTTGAACATCCCGAACAAATCTCCAGCGCTCAGCACTGGCGTGCCGTGTGCCTCATCAATGGGCGGCAGCCCGAAGTAGTCGTAGTCCTCCTGCGCCTCTAGGTCCGGGAACTGATCGGTGATGAACCCCTCGATGAAGGTCGCCTGGCGGTGCATATAGCAGCCAGGCGGGTCTTCGAACATCGGATAAGGGGATTCACCGAAGTTCGTGGCCAGAACGCCCGTTGTGCCGCCGTGCAGATAGTCGTCATTGGTGACGATCTCGCCCCAAATCTCCCACGCGTTCTTCACGGCGGGGTCCGTCCAGGGGATCTCATGCTTGCGCCATTGGTCGTATACCTCGGGACCGGCGGTCCTCAGCACAATGTCCTCAATCCAGTCCGTCCCCGGCCAGCCGCTGGCTGCTCCGCTTTCTAGTCCGATGCACCAGGGCGTGGTCCCGTCCTCAACCATCTGATCCGAGAGATCCATCATCGCGTCCCACGATTCGGGTGCCTCATAACCGGCTTCCTCGAACTCGGGAGGGCTATACCAGACCAGACTCTTCACCGCTGCCTTGGTAAACAGACCGTATAGCCCGCCGTCGTGGCTGGCCAGATCCAGCCAGGATCGATCGTATGCTTCCTGCAGCTGGTCCATGTCCGTGAAGGTGCTTAAGTCAACCAGCTCGCCGTCAGCCGCAAACTGCTGCAGTACAGCGGGGCCTGGTAGGCCAGCGATGTCCGGTGGATTCCCACCCTCCACGCGGGTGGTCAGAACGGCATTGAGATCGCGGGTGCCCTCGTATTCGACTGTAGCGCCCGTCTCCTCTTCCCAGGGCTCCACCATCGCCATGAAGCTCTCCTGCTCATCACCGCCCCAGACCGCGATGACACTCACGGTCTCGCCCTCAAGAGGTTTCTCGGGCTCTTCCGTTGGTTCCTCCGTGGGCTCCTCAACCGGCTCCTCCGTCGGTGCTTCGGCCGGTGGCTCTGTGGGCTCGGGCGTGGCCGCCGGGCCACAGGATGCGATTACGATGCTCCCCACCACAAGGAGCGAGATCAGAATCCAGTTCATCTTTCTAAACATCTTACTATCCTCCCTTAAACGCTACGTTCTCCTCTTCGCCCAGAGCCCAACGTCCGTCTGGGGACATCTGCCGAGGCCCTGGGCTGCACGTTGCATTCTAGTTGGTGTACCCTGCTCGTCTCACCTCCTTCGCTCGACGAATGCGGTTGGTCTCCCCCATAACTCCTATTCTAACACGACCGGTGAGGTGAAGGCTCTGAACACTGTTGGGGCTAATGTTGGCCTAGGTTGGAAAAAGTTGGAGTTTAGTTGGGCTCGCTCCAACCGAACTCCAACCCTTGCCAACCCGAGGCAAAGCTAATCCATACTCACCTCGTACTCAGCGCACCTCGTTTTCTGATACAATAAAAGCGTAGGTCGGGAGCGGCATTGTTTGCTTCGTATCGCTTCCGATGTCGCCAGAAACAACCACCGAGGAGG
>CAZGSX010000099.1:0-9998 GCA_964528475.1 uncultured Anaerolineales bacterium | reverse complement strand
CATCCCGGAGACTGCCATTATCAGTCGGGAAACTACAAGGCTCGGCGGCGTGTGATTGCCTTGAAGAAGATCCTCAAGGATGCGGGGATCGATGAGGATCGGGTCTGGCTGCGCTGGATATCTGCGTCGGAGGGACAGCGGTTCGCCAACACCGTCACTGAGATGACCGAATTCCTGAAGGAGAAGGGTCCCAACCCAATGCGTCGGAATTGGGCGGTCTAGCATTAGGGGAGCGGACTCCAGATGGATGTCGGTCGATGGGCAAGCTGGCAAACTCGTAGATGCGGAACACCTCGTCGCGGCTGATGCACAGCTAGGAAGGTGCGACGAATTCGGGGACTCTAGGTCTCTGACAGGGGTGCTGGACTCTAGCGTCGGAATAGAGGAGTTTTGATGAGAACACTGATTCCAGTTGAGAATAATAATGCGCTGGCCGCGGTGCGCGGGTTTCTTAGGAAGATCCTCGAGTCTGATATCGTCGACCTGCTACTGGTGCCGATGGAGACGCCCCACGGGACAGTGACGCCAGCTCTGGTTGCTGACCCTGAGCTGCTGGAGAAGGCCAATCCGCTCGCGCCCGTGATGGGCGTCAATGCCGCTCCCTTGGCGGGTCGTGTCTCTGTGCGTGAGCCCCGACAACGCGTGGCGGTGGTCCTTAGGCCGTGCGAGTTGCGGGCTCTAGTGGAGCTCGTCAAGTTGCAGCAGGCCAGCCTTGATGACCTCGTGACCATTGGGATCGATTGTCTGGGGACGTATGACGTACCCGTCTATGATGCGATGACGGGCGACGGATCCGGCGGCGACCTCGATATGCCGGCCTACCTGGCCACGGCACGCTCTGGTGACTTGGTTCCACAGCAGGGATATGCGTTCCGCGACGCATGTCAGATGTGCGAGAAGCCTCACGTGTACGAGGCTGATATCGCATTGCAGCTCCTTGGCGCGGACTTGAACGAAGGGATCCCCGTCTCCGTCTCTGACGAGATGGCTGACGCCCTGGAACTCAGCCCGGCTGAGATTGGGGGGCAGCGCGCGGAGGTGGTAGACACGGTCGTGGCCGCGCGTACGAAGGTGCGCGACGAACGGTTCCAGGAGATTCGCGGGCGGCTTGATGATGAAGGGCTGGAGGGCGTGTTTGCCTCCTGCATTCGCTGCCACAACTGCATGACGGTCTGCCCCATCTGTTATTGCAAGACCTGCCTCTTCAACAGTGAGGTCTTCGATCATGAGCCTATCCAGTATGCTAACTGGGCAGAGCGCAAAGGGGCCCATCGGATGCCCAGCGACACGCTCCTCTTCCACCTCACGCGCCTCAATCATATGGTGCTCTCCTGTGTGGGCTGCGGCATGTGCACCAGTGATTGTCCAGCGGATCTTCCGGTGGGCCAGGTGTTCCGCGCGATTGGTCAGGAAACTCAAGCGCTCTTCGACTATGAACCCGGCCACGATGTCGAGGAGCCCCTGCCGCTCATTACATTCCGTGAGGACGAGTGGATGGACGTTGGCGAGGAGTAGGTAAGGAAACCAAGACTATGGACGAACAACAAGAGAAGCTCATCCCGGTCTATATCATGGGAAAGCGGTACATGGTGCCGCCGTCGCTGACCATTATGAAGGCTATGGAGTACGCGGGCTATACACTCATCCGCGGTGTCGGTTGCCGCGGCGGCTTCTGCGGGGCCTGCGGGACCACATATCGTATCAAGGGTGATCCCAAGCTCTACTTTGGCTTGGCGTGTCAGACCGTGGTGCAGCGCGATATGTATTTGGCCCAGATCCCCTTCTTTCCCGCGCAGCGGGCCAGCTACGATATCACGGCCATGGAGCCGACCCCGGCTACCTTGTTCTCCACCTACCCGGAGGTGCTTCGCTGTCTCGGATGTGGTGCTTGTACCAAGGCCTGCCCACAGGATCTCGATGTGCGCGCCTACATGGCCGCTGCGATGAAGGGAGACATCGCCGAGATGGCGGATCTCTCCTTCGACTGTATCATGTGCGGGCTTTGCGCCGCTCGCTGCCCTGCGGAGGAGCCCCAGTACAATATCGCGATTCTGGCCCGACGTCTATACGGCCGCTACTTGGCGCCCCGCTCTAAGCACCTGGTGGAGCGACTTGAGGAGATCGAGGACGGCGCGTTCGATGCGGAGCTCGAGGAATTGAAGCAGCTCGATCGCGATGCGTTGGCGAAACGATATGAACGTCGGGACATCGAAGCGGCCGGTGACTAGCCGCCGCTTCCATGCCTGCTTTTTTTGATGAGGAACAGTACCAGGAGGATGGGGACACGATGAGTGGTTATCCGGCTGAGATGCGGGAAGCGATTACGAAGGTTGAGGCGACCCGCATGCGGCGCCTTGATGAGACACACCCTCGTATGTCGGCGGAGGAGCGGGAGCAGGTACTCGATGCATTTCACCCTGACTACATCGAGGAGAGGATGCGCCCCATTAGGGTGGGGGTCAGCCAGGGGCAGCGCATGCCGTTGGAGCTGGCCGACGTTGTGGAGGGACGTCCCCACGTCAGTCCAGATCTTGACCTGAGTGACCCTAAGGCCGAGACCGATGTCCTCGTTATTGGTGGAGGCGGCGCGGGTGCCTCCGCCGCTCTCCTTGCTCAGGAGGCGGGTGCCCGGGTGATTCTCATCACGAAGCTTCGCTTCGGCGATGCGAACACGATGATGGCGCAAGGGGGCATCCAGGCCGCCGATCGTCCCAATGACAGTCCAGCCATCCACTATCTGGATGTCATCGGTGGTGGCCACTTCACCAATGATCCGGACCTGGTCGAGGCACTGGTCACCGACGCGCCCTTTGTGATCAAATGGCTTGAGGATCTGGGCATGATGTTTGACAAGGAGCCCGACGGCACGATGGTGGAGCGTCACGGCGGGGGTACCAGCCGCATGCGCATGCACTCTGCTCGAGACTATTCCGGCGCCGAGATCATGCGCACCGTCCGCGATGAGGCCCGCAACCGAGAGGACGACATTCAGGTTATCGAGTTCTCTCCTGCCGTCGAGTTGGTACTTGACGACGAGGGCCGGATCGCCGGGGCCGTGGTGATGAACCTGGAGACCCACGCCGTGGCCTATATCAAGGCCAAGGCGGTGGTCATGGCAACAGGCGGCGGTGGACGGCTCCACTTCCAGGACTTCCCCACCACAAATCACTATGGTGCGACGGCTGATGGGGTGGTGATGGCCTATCGGGCGGGCGCTGAGCTTGGCTACTTGGAGTCCATGCAGTATCATCCCACCGGGGCCGCCTTTCCGGAGCAGATTGTCGGACAGCTGGTCACCGAGAAGACGCGCGGGCTTGGCGCTCAGCCAGTCAATAGGGACGGCGAGCAGTTTGTCTTCCCTCTCGAGCCACGCGACGTGGAGGCAGCTGCTTTCATTCGCGAATGTGCGGAGCGCGGCAAGGGCGTCGTGACGCCCACGGGCCAGCCAGGGGTGTGGCTCGATTCACCGATGATCGAGATCATCCATGGACCAGGCACGGTCGAGGACAATCTGCCCGCCATGGTCCGTCAGTTCAAGCGCTTCGGAATCGATATCACCGAGGAGCCCATGCTGGTCTATCCCACGCTCCATTATCAGAATGGCGGCGTCCGGCTGGAGCCCGATGGATCCACCGCGATCCCAGGCTTGTTCATTGCCGGCGAGGTGAGCGGCGGAGTGCATGGTCATAACCGGCTAATGGGCAACTCGCTGCTGGAGGTGACGGTCTTTGGACGACGCGCCGGCCGTTCGGCGGCTGCCTATGCTCAGGATGCCGTGTTGGGCCGGCCGAACCTGTCCCATGTGGCAGCGTGGAATCAGGAGTTGGACGAGGCCGGTGTCCATACAGGTGTGACCTCGCCCATCCTCCTGCCAGATTACACCCGCCACACGTAGCTGCTTGGCGAATCGTTGAATCGCCGATAAGATGCGGGAGCAACACAATGAATACGGATATCAGGAAATGAGAGGAAAAATGCCTTTGAAGACGGAACGGGAAACGGCTGGCGCGGTGCTGATTGTCGGCGGCGGCGTCGGGGGCATGCGAGCCGCAGTTGATGCAGCCGAGGCTGGCCTGAGGGTCTATCTGCTGGAGAGGCTGCCGTGGATAGGCGGTCGAGTGGCACAACTGGGCTATATGTTCCCCACCCACGACTGCGTGCTTTGCCGAGGAACTGCCGACCACGGTTATGGTTGCACCAAGCCGACTATCTCACCGGCCCTGCTCGATTTCAACTTGCATCCCAATATCGAGATTCTGAACAATTCGGACCTGATCAACGTCCGGGGGCAAGCCGGGGACTTCACCGTGACCGTGCGTCGTCGCCCCACCTACGTGGACGCCGATCGCTGTATCAACTGTGGCATATGCAGTGCCGTCTGCCCGGTGAGTCTCCCCAGCCTTTACGAAGAAGCGCTGAAGCCCCGCAAGGCGATCTACAAGATGGCCCCGCGGGCGGTGCCCAACACCTATGTCGTGGACAAGGTTCCGCGCTGCGAGACTTGTCGCCGGTGCGAGGCTGTGTGCCCGACTGATGCGGTCCACCTCGATGAGACAGAGGTCGAGCAAGAGCTAGAGGTCGGGGCGATCATTCTATCGGTGGGGTTCTCCTTGCCCGACCCCGGGGAGTACGAGGAGCTGGGCCACGGTCGCTATCCCAACGTCATCCATTCGATGGAGTATGAGCGCTTGGCCAGCCGGTCCGGCCCCACGGAGGGCGTCGTTATGCGCCCGTCCGATGGGGAACAGCCCGATCGAATCGCCTGGCTCCAATGCATTGGATCTCGCGATCAGAAGTATCCCTATTGCTCATCAATCTGCTGCATGTACGCCACCAAGGAAGCAATGGTAGCGAAGGAGCGGCTCGAGGGTGTCCGATGCCAGATCTTCATGATGGACGAGCGTGCCTTCAATAAGGAGTTCAACGCCTACTACGATCAGGCCCGTGAGGAGTATCAGATAGAGTACACTCGCTGCCGCGTCTCCGAGGTGAAGGAGGATCCGGAGACCCACGATTTGATTCTCCACTACCCCGATGAGGACGGGCGGATGCGTGAGGAGCGGTTCGATATGGTGGTCCTCTCCGTCGGCGCTCACCCGCCGAACGGGTCGAAGGACCTGGCTAACGTGCTGCGGATCGAGTTGAATCCCTACGGCTTCTGTGAGACGGATAAGTTCGCGCCGTTGGAGACCAGCCGGCCCGGCATTTACGTCTGTGGGGCGTTTGCCTCCCCTAAGGAGATCGCCGAGACGATCCTGGATGCTGCTGGAGCGGTGGGCGATGCGACCCGCCTGATGCGAGAGCAAGTTGGACTACTGCCCTCCAGCCATGAGTTTCCATTCCTCTGGAAGCCGGACCATTCGCCTCCCGAGCGAGACGTGAGTGGCGAGGAGCCTCGTGTAGGCGTCTTCCTCTGTCGCTGCACGCCCACGGTCGACGGTGTGGTGGACGTGGACGAGGTGGCTCACTTCGCCGAGGCGATGCCGAACGTGGTTCACGTCCGACCGGTTGCGTATGGCTGCTTTGAGCCAGGGTTGGACGCGATCCGATCCGATATAGAGGAGCACGGCCTGAATCGTGTGATCGTCGCAGCTTGCAGCCATCGGACTCACGAGCCACTCTTCCAGCGCACCGTGCGGGAGGCAGGGCTAAATCCCTACCTGTTAGAGATGGTGAATGTGCGCGAGCATTGTGCCTGGGCCCACATCGACGATCCGCCCGGGGCGACCCGCAAGGCGAAGGAGCTAGTGCGCATGGCGCTAGGTCGCGTCTTGGCGGCCGAGCCCGTTAGTAAGTTGGAGCTGAAGCCTGTGCCTCGGGCGTTGGTCATCGGCGGCGGCGTGGCGGGGATGACCGCTGCCCTCAACATCGCCGATGCTGGCTACGACGTGACGCTGCTGGAACGCGATCAGGAGTTAGGGGGCAACCTGCGCAACGTCTACTACGTGGCCGAGCCCGAGAATCCACAGCGGCTGTTGCGCGATCTGATCAACCGCACCATTGGTCACGAGCACATCGATGTTCTCACCCAGACCGAGCTCGTATCTCATCGGGGACGTGTTGGTGACTTCACGTCTGTGCTGCGTACCCGGCGCGACGGGGACACAGTAGAGACAGAGGTAACTCACGGTGCTACGATCGTAGCCACTGGCGGGCGCGAGTGGCGAGGCGACGTCTACATGCTGGGTCGCGATCCTCGTGTGGTCACGTCGGAGGACTTGGAGGATATCATTGCCCATCGCCCGGAGGAGATCACCGACTTGGAGCAGATGGTGTTCATCCAGTGTGTGCGCCCGCCCGGTGGAGTGGAGTACTGCAGTCGTATCTGCTGCACCAACACCATGAAGAACGCTAATCGCATCAAGATGCTCAATCCGAGCTGCCAGGTGGTGGTGCTGTACCAGGACATAATCACCTACGGTTTCCGCGAAGCGTTCTACACGGAGGCCCGAGAGCGTGGCGTCATCTTCATGCGGTATGAAGAGGAACATATGCCGGACCTACGCAAGGTGAACGGTGACCTGGAATTGACGACGTGGGACCCGACTCTGGAGAGAGAGATCACTCTCAAACCTGACATGCTCGCCTTGAGTATGGCGATCGAGCCTTCGCCCGGTACGGAGAAGTTGGCGCGTATACTGGGAGTCGATCTATCAAGTGAGGGCTTCTTCATGGAGGCCCACCTCAAGATGCGACCGATGGACTTCATGTCGGAAGGCATCTTTGTGTGTGGCATGGCCCACTATCCCAAGTTCATTGAGGACGCCATCACCAACGCCCAGGCCGCGGCGGGACGGGCGCTCACCATCCTCTCCAAGGATCGACTCTACATCGGCGGTGTCGTCGCCGAGGTAGATCAGGATAAGTGTGTAGGTTGCTTGACCTGCCTGCGCACTTGCCCCTTCGAAGTCCCGGAGGTGCGTTACCAGGACATAGGAGTTGGCAAGATCAAGGGAGCGGCATACATCGAACCCGGTCTGTGTCAGGGGTGTGGCACGTGTGTTGGCGAATGTCCGGCCAAGGCCATTCAGTTGATCAACTATCGAGACGAACAGATCTTAGCCCAGTCGCTGGGAAGCTGGATGCCGGAGGTCACTGAGCCCCAGACCTCTGAGGTCGCGGTTCAGGGAGAGTAGAATGGATAACGAGGGGAACGGACACAAGAACTTCGTACCGGAAATCACCGCTTTCACCTGCATCTACTGTGGTTACATGTCTGCCGACACTGCCGGGACGCTGCGCTATACGTATCCGTCGAACGTCAAGTTGGTTCGACTGCCCTGCACTGGCAAGGTAGATGTACGCTATCTCTTGAATGCCTTTGAAGAAGGAGCGGATGGCGTGTACGTCGTCGCCTGTCCCATTGGCAACTGCCATCACGTCCACGGTAACGAACGGGCGGTGAAGCGAGTGGAGTACGCCAAAAAACTGCTGGACGAGGTCGGCATCGGCGGCGAGCGACTCGATATCTTCTTCACGACCGGGGGGATGGGAGCCTCCTTCGCCGATGCCGCCAAGCGTATGACAGAACGTGTCAAGGAGCTGGGACCGAATCCGCTGAAGAAATGATGAATGACGGGGACGAGTGAAGCGGTCCTGAGGTAACTCGCCGTTGACCGTTCATCCTTTGTGACTGATCAGGGGAGCATCAAAATGGGCCAGGATGTCAAACGGAAGAATCCTACAGGCGCAGCCATGGTCGTTGGTGGCGGTGTCGCTGGCATCCAAGCATCGCTGGATCTCGCCGAGGCCGGGTACAAGGTCTATCTCGTCGAGACTAAGTCGGCCATTGGTGGACACATGGCGCAGTTGGACAAGACCTTTCCGACCAACGACTGCGCGATGTGTATCATCAGTCCCAAGTTGGTAGATGCTGGCCGTCATCGCAATATCGAGCTGCTTGTCGATAGCCAAGTGATCGGTGTGCAAGGAGAGGCCGGGAGCTTCACCGTTCGGGTGCGTAGGAGCCCGCGCTACATCGACCTGGACAAGTGCACCGGCTGCGGGGACTGCGCTGACGTCTGTCCCGTCGTCATCCCCAGCCGCTTCGACGAAGCGCTGGCGGATCAGCGGGCAGCGTATAAGCTCTATCCGCAGGCTGTGCCCAACGCCTTTGCGATTGAGAAGCGCGGTATCGCGCCCTGTCGGGATGCGTGCCCGGCCGGTCAGCGTGCCCAGGGCTATATCGCGCTGATCCGGGAAGGGCGTTATGAAGACGCGCTGCGGGTCATCAAGGAGGACAATCCTTTCCCCGGTATCTGCGGCCGGATCTGCAACCACCGCTGTGAGGATGCGTGTAACAGGGGCAAGTTGGATGAGCCGATCAACATTCGGGCGTTGAAGCGTTTCGTCACAGACAAGATCTACGCCGATCCGCGAGCGCCAGTCGAGCCCGCGGAGCGGATTTACGACGAGCGAGTTGCCGTCATCGGTGCCGGACCGTGTGGTCTTACCGCAGCCCAGGACCTGTGCCAGGAAGGGTATGAGGTCACCGTCCTCGAGGCTCTTCCTGTGGCTGGCGGGATGCTGCGCGTTGGTGTTCCCGAGTATCGTCTCCCGTCCGAGATCGTCGATCGAGAGGTCCAGGACATTGTGGATTTGGGCGTGGATCTGCGGCTGAATCATCGTGTGGACAGTCTGGATGAGGTTTTCGAAGAGGGTTTCGACGCTCTGCTTGTCTCGGTGGGTGCGCACGAGGGCGTACGTCCTCCGATTCCTGGGGCCGACCAGGAGGGTGTGATGGTCAGCACCGCGTTCCTGCGGGACGTCCGAATCGGCGAGCCACTGGAGTTGGGAGAGCGGGTTGCTGTCGTAGGTGCTGGCGACGTGGCGATGGATGTGGCCCGGACTGCGGTGCGGCTGGGGTCAGAAGTTCACCTCTACTATCGCCGGCGCCGCGAGGACGCAACGGTCGCCGAACAAGAGATACGCCATGCTGCGGAGGAGGGGGTTGTCTTTCACTTCCAGACCAATCCGACGGAGATCCTCGGAGATGGCGATGGAGGGTTGAAGGGCATGACGTGCGTCGAGACCGAACCGGGGATGCCCGACAGGTCTGGTCGACCGCGCCCCGTGCCAATCGCCGAATCTGATCACTTCGTCCCGTGCGAAAACGTCATCTTTGCCGTGGGCCAGCGGGCCGGCCTCGCCTTCATTCCAGATAGCGCTGGTGTCGGCATCACAGATCGATCCACCATCGCGGTAAATCCCAACACCATGGCTGCCACCCGCGAAGGCGTCTTCGCGGCGGGTGATGCCACGACTGGCACGGCCTTCGTCATTGAGGCAGTGGCTCAGGGCCACAAGGTTGCTCAGTCTATTCATCGGTACCTACGCGGGGAGGAGTTGGAGCCGCCGCCAGAGCCCGAACTACCTGTCGTAGAGCTCACCCAGGCGGAGATCGACGAGCGGATTACCCGAGCCGAGGTGCACGTGCAGCCTCGAGTGCCGATGGATGAGCTCTCGGTCGATGAACGAGTCTCTACCTTCCAGGAGGTGACGACGGGCTACACCGATGAACAGGCTCAAGCCGAAGCGGCCCGTTGTCTGAGCTGCGGCATTTGCTCTGAGTGTCTGAGCTGTGTCTATGCGTGTGAGGCCGACGCCGTCGTGCACGACATGGTCGAGCAGACGTACGATCTCAATGTGGGTGCTATTCTCTTAGCTCCCGGTTTCGAGGCCTACGACGCCACTGAGTCGGCGGAGTACGGTTGGGGCAGGTATCCCAATGTGGTCACCTCGGTTCAGTTTGAGCGACTACTCAGTGCCTCTGGACCGACCCATGGGCACGCGCGGCGACCTTCAGACGGGGCCACTCCTAAGCGTATTGCCTTCATCCAATGTGTTGGCTCTCGGGATCAGGACCACCACTACTGCTCTTCCGTCTGCTGTATGTACGCCACGAAAGAGGCCATCCTTGCCATCGAGCATGAGCCAGAGACAAAGGTCATGGTCTTCCAGATGGACATGCGAGCCTTCAGCAAGGGCTATGAGGAGTA
>CAZGSX010000098.1:0-10046 GCA_964528475.1 uncultured Anaerolineales bacterium | reverse complement strand
GACGGATCGGTCAGCGGGCCACGTGTTGGGCGGAGTCGTATGCTTGGCCGAACATCTCCCAGCGGATCGAGAAGGTCTACAGAAGCGTGCTGGAGCCCCGGCAGACCGCCGTTCCCTGAGGCTGAAAGCCCAGGACGTGCGGATAGCGGGTGACGCAGTCGGTGCTGAGTCGCGACCCCCTGCCCAGGCGAGCGCTGACCAAGGGCTCGTCGGACCGACCAAACATGGGGCTGCCTCAACGCAATCCGGTCAGGGCGACTCATTCCCTATGGGCGCGAAGCGCCTAGGACCGGTCAATCGCCACTAACGCCGGAGAGTCGAGAGCGTGTGGGATCCTCCCGCGACCACCGACCTGATCTCAGCGGCAGATCCGAAAGGCCTCTTGAGCGACGCGCACGGTGTGGTCAATGTCGTCGTCGGAATGGGCCAGGGAAATGAAGCCGGCCTCGAACTGTGATGGAGCGATATAGACTCCCCGTTCCAGGTTGGCGTGGAAATAGCGGCCAAAGCACTCGGTATCCGATTGCTTGGCGGTGCCGTAGTCGACCACCGGTCCCGAGGTGAAGAAGGTGGAAAACATGGTCCCCACTCGGGTCTGGAAGACCGGCACGTCCGCATCGGCGGCGGCCTGACCAATCCCCGCAGTGAGCCTGACCGCTTTCTGCTCAATCTCGTCGAAGACACCCGGCTGCTGCATGACCTTGAGCGTCTCGATGCCGGCCGTCATCGCGAGCGGATTCCCGGAGAGCGTTCCGGCCTGATACATTGGGCCGGCGGGGGCTACGGTCTGCATGATGGCTTCCTTGCCGGCGTAGGCTCCGACAGGGAGCCCTCCACCGATGACCTTGCCCAGCGTAGTCAGGTCTGGCTCAATGCCGTACAACCCTTGCGCGCCCTCGAGAGCGACCCGGAACCCGGTCATGACCTCGTCGAAGATGAGCAGCGCCTCGTGCGCCTCCGTCACGTCCCGCAATCCGTTGAGGAAACCCTCTTGAGGCGGAACGACGCCCATGTTTCCAGCAACAGGCTCGACGATGACGGCCGCGATCTGATCGGGGTAGGCAGCGAAGGCCTCTCGCACCGCGTCAAGGTCGTTGTACGGGGCCGCGATCGTGTCCTGTGCCGTCGCCGCGGGGACACCGGGGCTGTCGGGAAGCCCCAGGGTGGCCACCCCCGACCCGGCCTGAACAAGGAGGAAGTCGGCGTGGCCGTGGTAGCAGCCCACGAACTTCACGATCCTATCGCGCCCGGTGTACGCGCGGGCGAGCCGCAGGGCGCTCATGGTCGCCTCGGTACCCGAATTGACGAAGCGAACCATCTCGACGGCGGGCATAGCGTCGATGATCAGATGGGCCAGCTCCGTCTCTAGTTCGGTAGGCGCCCCGTAGCTGGTCCCTCGGTCCGCCGCC
The DNA here is from genome assembly GCA_964528475.1 of uncultured Anaerolineales bacterium. GTDB lineage: Bacteria > Chloroflexota > Anaerolineae > B4-G1 > B4-G1 > SKLM01. The sequence goes on along the minus strand of CAZGSX010000098.1, from coordinate 8,637 downwards.
GCCTTGAGCGGCGCAATCACGTCGGGGTGGGCGTGGCCCAGCACGAGGGGACCCCAAGAGAGCACGTAGTCGACGTACTCGTTGCCGTCGACGTCGTACAGGTGCGCTCCTTCCCCTCGCTCGATGAAGAGCGGCTGGCCTCCGACGGCGCTGAACGCTCTGGCCGGGCTGTTGACCCCGCCCGGAATGACGGCCTGGGCCTGAGCGAAAAGATCTACCGATCGTTGAATTCCCATTCCTTACTCCTTATCACACTGACGGCGCTGACGGAGGGCAGGCTCCTGTGCGTCCCAATGGCCAACAAAATACCTGACGCGTTCCTTCTTGAACTGAATCTGGCTGTAGAGGATGGTATGCTCCGCAGGATCAATCTCTGCGCGGATGCGCTGAACGACAGCCTCGACCTCCTGTCGCGAGCGACCGTGAACCATGGTGAACAGGTTGTAGGGCCAACGGGGTGGGTAAGGGGGACGCTGATAGCAGTGGCTCACGGCGGGGAAAGCGGCAGCCGCGGTCCCTGCTGCGACGATACGATGCTCTGGAACGGCCCAACAGGCCATTCCGTTGGCCGTGAACCCCGCCTGGCGATGCTTCAACACGGCGCTGAAGCGCCGCATGACCCCGCTTCGATCCAGATTGCGTACGGTGGACAATAGCTCTTCCGTGGTCACGCCGAGATCGGCAGCGACGTCGTCGAAAGGACGCGGGACAAGCTTCATGTGGCCCTGGAGGGCCCGCACGACGTCCCGCTCGAACTCCGCGAGAGGGGCGGGTAACTCGCGCCTCGAGCCAGAGCTCTCCGTCCGCGCTGACCTGCGCTCGTCTGACATACGGAAGTGTACCCCAATCTTGAAGAGCCGCAGGGATGGCAGGTTGAGATAGTCTCTTACGTCGCTCTCCTCGGCGAGCCGCGCTACCTCGTCTCCTACGTCCCGCTCGGGGGGCAGGGTGAGGGTGAACCAGAGGTTGTAGACGTGATCCCGGGAGTAGTTGTGACTCACCCCCGGGTGGGCGCTGATGAGTGCGGCGGTCTGCTCCAGGCGCTCGGGCTCCACGCGGAAGGCAACGAGCGTGCTCCTGTAGCCGAGACGGCGCGAGGAGAAGATGGGCCCGATCTGACGGATGATGCCCCGCTCCACCAGTTGCTTCGTGCGGCCGAGCGCCTCCCCCTCGGTGATGTCCAGCCTTCGTCCGAGTACTTCGAAAGGGCGTGGCACCAACGGCACCGATTCCTGAAGGAGGTCAAGGAGTCGTCGATCCAGCGTGTCCATTAGGTCCCTTCTTCGCTCTCCATCAAGCCAGTCGACTCAGCATAGGGAAATCCGATGAGCCGGGGGCGCGTGCCCTAGCCGGGCTCATAGACGCAGTAGGGCTCTTCGGCCAGATAATCGCCCGTGAGGCTATAGGCGCGAGCGCGGCAGCCACCGCAGCGGTGGACGTAGGGGCACTGACCGCACTTGCCCTCAAGTTGACTCAGATCTCGGAGTTGCTGAAACACGGGTGAGCTTCGATAGATGGTGGCGAAACTCTCTTCCCGCACGTTCCCCGCGAGGACCGGCAGATAGCCGCACGGGTAGACCTCACCGCGATGGGAGATGAAGCAGTAGCCCATTCCGGCGAGGCACCCACGGCTCATGCGGTCCAGTCCGCGCTCCCGTCCCACGAGGTTTGGCGGTGCAGGCGACTCCCCGTTACGGGTGAGCACCAAGCGCATGAATTGCGGACCACAGGTCACCCGGAGCGGGATGGGTGAATCAAGAGCTGCGTCGTAGAGCCAATTGAGGATGTCCTCGTACTCCCGCGGTGACAGCTCGTCGTCCACCCGACCGCGGCCCGTGGGAACGAGCATGAAGATGTGCCAGGCGGCCGCGCCGAGTGATACTGTCAGATCGTGAATCGCCGCCAGGTCGTCCACGCTCTGACGCATGACCGTGGTGTTGAGCTGGAAGGGAAGGTCGCCGTCCCGGCAGTACTGAATGCCTCGAACGGCCTCCTGGAAGGCACCCGGCACGCCGCGGATGGCGTCGTGGCGCTCAGCGCACGATCCATCGATACTGACGGATACGCGCTTGATGCCGACTGCATCCATGCGCTCGACGGCCTGCGGCGTGATCAGGGTCCCGTTGGGCGAAATCGCGACCCGGAGCCCCTGCTCGGAGGCGTACGCGGCAACGTCGAAGATGTCGTCCCGCAGAAGGGGCTCGCCGCCGCTAATGATGAAGATGGGCTTCGACAGACTCACAATCTCATCGATCAGCCCTTTGACCTCGGCCGTGGTCAACTCGTCCGCGGCAGGTTCTTCCTGCGCGCTGGCTCGGCAATGGCGGCAGACGAGGTTGCAGGCCTGGGTCGACTCCCAGGCGATGACGCGCGGGACCGGCGGGTGAGGATGGCTGTGGGATGGCGATCCGGACATGGCCTACGCCTCCCCCTTCAACCACCGGGCCGCTTCCTTCGCCCAGTAGGTGAGGATCACGTCGGCCCCCGCTCGCTTGATGGACGTGAGGGCCTCCAGAGCGACCCTCTGCTCATCGATCCAGCCCTTCTCCGCCGCCGCCTTGATCATGGAGAACTCCCCGCTGACGCTGTACGCGGCCACTGGATAGTCGAAGGCCTCGCGCACCTGCCGAATGACGTCCAGGTAGGGAAGGGCCGGCTTGACCATCACAATGTCGGCGCCCTCTTCGATATCGAGGGCCACCTCCCGCAGGGCCTCGCGGGCATTGCCCGGATCCATCTGATGACTGGTACGATCCCCAAACTGCGGCGGTGACTGGGCCGCATCTCGGAAAGGGCCGTAGAAACTGGAGGCGTACTTGGCGGCGTAGGAGAGGATGCCGACATGGGCGTATCCGGCCCGGTCCAGGGCCTCTCGCATGGCCCCTACCATCCCATCCATCATCCCTGACGGAGCCACCAAGTCGGCCCCGGCCTCCGCGTGGGAGATAGCCACCCTCCCCAGGATCTCCAGCGTCTCGTCATTGAGAATGGTCCCATCAGGTAGGCCACGGCTCTGGGGCATAAGCTCGGGGGAGCCGCCTCCCTGACCTTTCACCAATCCGCAGTGGCCGTGGCTCGTATACTCACAGAGGCAGACATCCGTCACCACGGTCAGATCGGGGACTGCCCGTTTGATGGCCCGCACGGCCTGCTGGACGATGCCGTCGGAGGCGAAGTTCTCCTCCCCAAGCGGGTCCTTCTCGGCGGGGAGCCCAAAGAGGATCACGCCCGGGATGCCCAGCGCTGCAATCTCCTCCGCTTCCTCCGCCAGTAGATCAACCGACCAGTGGTAGTTGCCGGGCATCGACGGAATCTCCCGTTGGACATCCTGACCATGCACGACGAAGAGAGGATAGATGAAGTGGTCCGGAGTCAGAACCGTCTCCCGGACCATGCGGCGTATGTTCTCGCTGAAGCGCAGGCGACGGGGTCGGTCGGCGGGAAATGAAGTCACAGTCCACACTCCTCAAGAGCAGGGTCTCTCATCACGGCGTTCGGATTCGGTGCGCTCACAGGCCGATCTCCTCGTCCGTGAGGTAACAAGCCGGATCGGGGGCCCAGACGTCACCGTGGACGGCCTCGGCGCGCACGCGGAAGTTCCCGTTGCAGATATCCAAATACCGACATTCGGAACACCGCCCCGTGAGGAGCGGTTTTCGATCCTTGAGGCCGGCCATGAGGGGGTCCGAGGTGTCGGTCCAGATCTCGCCGAAAGGCCGCTCGCGCACGTTGCCGAACGAATAATGCTGCCAGAACTGGTCAGGATGGACATTGCCGCAATGATCGACCGCGGCGATACCGATCCCCGAGGCGTTGCCTCCGTTCGCGCGGAGCAAATCATAAACTTCATCGTACCGCTCCGGCTGATGCTCCGCGACACAACGCAGAAGGTAGGGCCCATCGCTATGATTGTCGACCGTGAGGATCTCCGTGTCGATTCCTCGCTGGTGATACGCGACAGCCCGGTCGAAGATCATGTCGAGTGCCGCCCTTGTCTCCGCCGACGTCAGATCGTCCGCCCGCATGCGCTTACCCCGCCCGGCATAGACCAGGTGGTAGAAGCAGGCCCGTGGGATGCGTTCGTTCCGGAGGAGGTCAAGAATGCGGGAGAGATCCTGGACGGTATGTCTGTTAAGGGTCAGCCGCAGGCCGGTGCGCACGCCGGCGGCTTGACAGTTGCGCAGGCCGGCCAGCGCCCGGTCGAAGGCCCCCTTCACGCCGCGGAAGCGGTCGTTGGTCTCCCCTACGCCGTCCAGAGAGATGCCGACGTAGGAAAACCCCGCCTCCCGGATACGCTCGGCCTTCTCGTCATCGATAAGAGTCCCATTGGTGGAGATGACGGTGCGCATGCCGCGGCCGACGGCATAGGCACCCAGTCGATAAAGGTCGGGACGCATCAGGGGCTCTCCCCCGGAGAAGAGGAGCACGGGAACGCCAAACTCAGCCAGATCGTCGATGAAGGCCTCGGCCTCGGAGGTGGTCAACTCGTCCGGGGCGGGTTCAGCCTTGGCGGTGTAGTAGCAGTGGAGGCAGCGCAAGTTGCACGCCTTGGTTGCGTTCCACACGACGATCGGCCTGCGGTTCAGGTTGGCCTCACGTCGGCTGGCGTACTCCCTGCTGCGCCACTTATAGCGCAGATGATCCTGTGGCCCAATCTGACTGCACAGGAGCCGGGTGACACTAATCATAGTATGCTCTCATTCTAGACAGTCTCGGAATCTCAATGGTTTCGGCGACAAGCGACGCACCTGCAAGCGACGGTGCTATGGGGTGCGCCTCTCGTCCACGTATTCGACCAGCGCATCCAGAAGCCCGGCGATGGTATGTTCACGGGCACTGACGTGTACGGGCAATCCCAGTTCCCGGGCCGTCTGCGCCGTGACCGGCCCGATGCAGGCCACGACCGTCCCCTCGCTCCGCTCCGGCAAGGGGCCTACGCTGTGAACGAACTGACACACCGTGGAGGAACTGGTGAAGGTGAGAACGTCGAGCGCTCCGGTTGCCAGCATAGCCTGGACCCGCTCCACGTCCTCGGCGGCCGCGGGTACCGTCCGGTAGGCCACGACCTCGTCGACCCGGGCCCCGGCCTCCTCCAGCCCCTCGGCGAGGAGGGGACGGGCGATGTCCGCGCGGGGAAGGAGGATGCTCGTGCCCTGAAGGTCAACGAGGTGGTGAAGAATGGACTCGGCGACGTATTCATCCGGTATAAGATCCGCCTGGAGCCCGCGAGACGCCAGCTCCCGGGCAGTGATTGGGCCGATGGCGGCCAGGCGCGTGCCAGAAAAGGCGCGCGCATCCCTCCCGGCCTCCCTCAGCCGCTGCCAGAAAAACCGCACCCCGTTCGTGCTGGTGAAGATGACCCAGTCGTAGGTAGACAGGTCGGCCACCGCCCGATCGAGCGGCTCCCAGCTCTTCGGGGGCCGAATGGCGATGGTGGGGAAGATGACGGGATCGGCTCCCAACTCGCGCAGCTGAGATGCGGTCTCAAAAGCCTTCTCCCGAGGCCGGGTGATCAAAATCTTCATCCCGAAGAGGGGCTGGATGTCGAACCACCGCAGCTCATCTCGGAGAGCCGCCACGTCACCCACGACGAGGACAGCCGGCGGGCGCAGGCGAGCTTCTCTGACCCGCTCTTGAAGGCTCCCCAGCGACCCGCTGACCGTCTCTTGCCGCGGAGTGGTGCCCCAGCGGATGAGGGCAGCTGGCGTCTGCGCGTCACGCCCAGCCGCCAGCAGATTCTCTGTGATCGCGGGCAGATTCCCAACGCCCATCAAGACAATGAGCGTGTCCATCTGGGCGAGCGCGTGCCAGTCAAGCCCCAGTCCTTCCCGGATTCCCTCTCCGCCCTTGCGTCGATGTCCGGTGACCACGGCGAAGCTCGACGCGGCGTCGCGGTGCGTGACGGGGATTCCGGCATAGGCAGGGACCGCGACGGGGCTCGTGACGCCAGGGACGATCTCAAACCTGATCCCGGCGGCGGCCAGAACCTGGGCCTCCTCACCACCGCGCCCGAAGACGAAGGGATCGCCGCCCTTGAGCCGGGCGACTTTGCATCCAGCCCTGGCCTTCTCCACGAGAAGCGCGTTGATCTGATCCTGGCTGAACCGGTGCTGATCGGCCGTCTTCCCGACGTAGATCAACTCGGCCTCCGGACGGACGGACGCCAACAGCTCGTCCCCAATCAGCCGGTCGTACAAGACCACGTCGGCCTGCGCCAGTCTCTCCTCCCCTCGGACGGTGATCAGGCCAGGATCGCCCGGTCCCGCGCCGATAAGGTACACCACACCGTTGGTCACATTGCCTCCAGGACAGAAATCGAATGCACGTTCAAGATCAAGGGTCTCACACGATTTCGGCGGGGCCTCAACTCGTCGAGTGAAGCAGGTCCCCGCCACCGTCGCCAAGCAGCTCCTCCGCCATCGTCCTCCCCAACCGCTCTGCCTCCTCGACTGCACCCCGGCATTCGCCGCGGATGATGGTCGCGCCTTCCTCACTGGCGACGAGGCCCCGGAGCCAGAGCTCGTGCCCATCTATCACCGCGTAGGCTGCAGCGGGGACGTGGCACCCGGCACCCAAGCGAGCCATGAAAGCTCGCTCAGCCAACGCAGCGGCCCAACTGGGCGGATCGTTGACGGGCGCCACGAGAGTCCGCGTTGCCCGATCCTCCGCGCAAACCTCCACCCCAAGGGCTCCCTGCCCCGCCGCTGGCAGGAACCTCTCCGGAGGGAGCACCTCGGTGATGACATCCTGTCGGCCCAGTCGAACCAGGCCCGCGGCGGCCAGCACCACCGCGTCATACTCTCGACCGGCGAGTTTCGCCAGGCGCGTATCCACGTTCCCCCGAATGCCCACAACCTCCAGGTCTGGCCGCAAGGAGAGGAGCTGCGCCTTGCGGCGAGGGGAGCCGGTGCCCACGCACGAACCGGCCGGCAGCTCGCTCAGGGTCTGACCGTCCTCCGAGACGAGGACATCTCTGGGATCCCCTCGCTCAGGCACGGCGGCCAGGCAGAGACCAGGCGGGGCCCGGCTGGGCATATCCTTCAGGCTGTGCACGGCTATGTCGATCTCTCTGTCGAGGAGCGCGTACTCCAGCTCCTTCACAAACAGCCCCACTCCTCCGGCCCGGTGGAGCGGCACCCGACGGTCTCGATCGCCGTGGGTGGTGATCTCGACAGCTTCGCAACTGAGCTCAGGATGGTGCGCCTGCAAGAGATCGACCAGTCGCCGCGCCTGCCAGAGCGCCAGATCACTGGCGCGCGTCCCTACGCGTATGGTTGCCATGGTCAGATCTGTGAACCTGGGGCGGAAGCGTGCTGCGCCAGCCCATCCCATAAGAAGGCACCAGCACGGTCAGAGACGCGAAGGACCGTCCACGGTCCGCCGGTCACAGGTTCCCTTCCGTCCCGTCCAGCCCGAACATATCCCGAGCTACTGCGGCATAGCGCTCGCCGTCGGAGCGGCTGGCGCGTTCCTTCAGGCAGACGGTGGGGTGATGGAGCAGCTTGTTCACAATACGCTTGGTCATCGCCTCCACGGTCTGGTAATCGGCCTCGGTCAAGGACGTCACCCGGCGCAGCGCTCGCTCCAGCTCCTCCTCACGGGTCGCGTGGGCCTGCTTCCGCATCTCGACGATCGTAGGTACCACGTCGAGGGATCGATACCAGGCCAGGAAGTCCTCTTGTGCCTCCCGGACGACGGCCTCGACCTCGGGCACCTCGCCTTCCCGGTCGGTCAAGCTGGTCTGCACGGCGGCCTCCAGATCATCGATGTCGTATAGATGGACATCCTCCAGATGCTCGACCCGAGGATCCACATCGCGGGGGACAGCGATGTCGAAGAGGAACAAGGGCCGGTGCCTGCGTCGAGCCATCGCCGCCCGCAGCTCATCGACGTGGATGATCAGGTGAGGCGCCGCCGTAGAAGTGATAATCACATCAGACCAGACGAGGGCTTCATCGAGCTGATCCCAGCTCCATGCTCTCCCCCCACAGCGCCGAGCGAGCGCCTCAGCCCGTTCCAGGGTCCGGTTCACGACGGACAGACTCGGAGAGCCGTTCTTCTGCAGGGCTCTTGCTGCCAGGCTGGCCATCTTGCCGGCGCCGATGAGGAGGACGCGACAGTCGCTCAGATCCCCAAGCGTCTGTCGGACCAGCGCCACCGCGAGGTGACTGATCGACGTCGTACCCTGGCTGATCCTGGTCTCCGTGCGGGCCCGCTTCCCCGTCTCGATGGCCCGCCTGAACAGGACGGAGAGAACCTTCCCGGCGGCGCCCGTATCCAGCGCGATCTCCATGGCGTCCGTCACCTGTCCCAGGATCTGATCCTCGCCCAGGACCATAGAATCGAGCCCCGCCGCCACCGAGAACAGGTGTGTCACGGCCTCTCCGTCCGCGTGGGTGTAGAGGTGAGGCTCGAAAACGGTTCTGTCCTGACTGAAGCAGTCCTCCAGGAGACGGCAGATGGCGTCTTGCCCTTCCTCGGCAGAGGCCGCCACGCTGTAGAGCTCCAGGCGATGGCACGTCGCGAGCACCACGCCCTCGTCCCCGCAGGTGTTAGCGGCAGTGTGTGGCGATCCAAATCGTGAGAGAGCCTCACGCAGCCCTTCGTCGTCGAAGGCGAGCCGCTCACGAATCTCGA
>CAZGSX010000097.1:5123-10241 GCA_964528475.1 uncultured Anaerolineales bacterium | reverse complement strand
TCACACGCCGCCGAGCCTTGTAGTTTCCCGACTGATAATGGCAGTCTCCGGGATGGCAACCCCCGATGAGGACTCCGTCGGCACCATCCAACAGGGGTTTGAGCACATAGGTGGGATCGACCGATCCAGAGCACATCACGCGGATGATCCGCACGTTGGGCGGATATTGGATGCGAGACGTGCCCGCCAGATCAGCGCCCGTATAAGTACACCAGTTGCAGAGAAAGCCAACGATCTTAGGTTCGAATTCAGTCTCGGCCATACTATCTCCTTCGAACGGTACCCCGGTCAGCCTTCCACGACGCGGATGGCCTCATGGCGGCTGTACTGTACCTCAATCGACGAGCACATCGACCTGTGCAAACATCTGCTGGGCGGTAAAATGCTGGAGGCGGATGGCCTTGGAAGGACAGGTGACAGCACAAGAACCACACCCCTCACAGAGCACCGCATTAATGCGTGAAACACCCCAGACGGGATCCAACGCCGGTGCGTCGTAGGGACAGACTTCGACGCACATCCCACAGCCCGCGCAAAGCTCGGCATTGACCACTGCAGTGGCGGACTCGACTGGGACTGAACCGCGCACCAGGGGAATCAACGCCGATGATGCCGCCGCCTTCGCCTGCGCCACGGTGTCTGGGATGTCCTTTGGTGCCTGGCAACAGCCCGCGAGGAACACCCCCTGCATCGCGGTGTCCACCGGGCGCAGCTTCGGATGTAACTCCAGGAAGAAGCCATCGGAGGATCGGGGCAACTTAAGGAGCTGTGATATCTCGCCCGCACTGCTGCGTGGCTCCATCCCAACAGCGAGCACAACGAGATCTGCCTCATACTCAATGGGCTGACCCAATAAGGTATCCTCTGCCACCAGCATCACGCGATGCGGATCTCCCGGCTTACGGTAGATCTCAGACACGTTGCCCCGACGGTAGCGAACGCCCTTGCCGCGTGCATCGTCGTAGAATTCCTCTGCCCCTTTGCCAAAGGTACGCACATCGATATAGAAAACGGTCACCTCGGCATTGGGGAGCATCTCGCGCACCAGGCGTGACTGCTTGGCTGTGTACATACAGCAGACTCTGGAGCAATAGGGATTCCCAAGCTGTATGTCCCGAGAGCCGACGCACTGAATGAAGGCCACGCGCTCCGGCGTGCGGCCATCGACGGTGAGATCAGCTGCCGCCAGTCGCTCCTCCATCTCCAATGAGGTAATGACATTGGGATAGTTGCTGTAGCCAAGTTCAGGCCTCCGGTCGGGATCAAACACATCGTAGCCGGTAGCCACGATGATCGTGCCCACCTTGACGCAACGATCACGGGACTCCCCGCTGTCGGCATCCCGTGGGCCCTCGACGGTGACCTCGAAGTTTCCCACGTAGCCATCCACGTGCGACACCTGGCTGCTGAGGAGGACGGTGATATAGGGATGGTCACGCACTCGGGTCTCCAGCCGCCCCAAGAGCTCCGGAACTGACTCCAAGGTCGGGAAGGTACGGTTGAGGCTGGCGACCCGGCCGCCAAGATGGTCCTCCTTCTCCACGATGTACGCCGGCAACCCGGCATCAGCCACATCGAGGGCAGCAGCCATGCCGGCAACCCCTCCCCCAATCACCACCACTCCGGGCGTCACATCGACCTCACGCTCCTCGAGAGGTTCAAGGAGCCCCGCCTTGGCGACCGCGGACGCCACCAAGAACTTCGCCTTCTCAGTGCCGCGCCCCATATCCTTATGCACCCAAGAGCACTGCTCGCGAATATTGGCCATCTGAACCTGGTAAGGATTCACACCCTCTTGCTGGGCGGCCGCACGGAACGTGGGCTCGTGCATGCGGGGGGAGCAGGATGCCACGACGACGCGGTTCAAGCCGTGGTCCCGGATGTCCTGTTTGATGAGCGCCTGACCGGGATCAGAGCACATATACGTGTAGTCCCGGGCGAGGACAACGCCCGGCAGATCCGCCGCAGCCTCAGCCACCTGCTTCACATCGACGGTTGCGGCGATGTTCACTCCACAGTGACAGACGTAGACGCCGATTCGGGGTTCCTGTTCCATAGTCTCTATTCGCTCGGCCGAGGACGGGCCATCGGGACGACTACTCCTCGATATCCTCCGTCAACGCCTCATCGACCAACTCCATGACATCCATCACCCGGAGCTGGTCCTCCAGGTTCTGCACCTTGACGGCGTCCTCCAGGGTCAGCAAGCAGAAGGGACAGGCCACGGCAAGAACCTCCGCTCCGGTGTCAGCTGCCTCCTGCACGCGCTGGAACGCAAGACGCTCCTCAAGGTTGGTGCCCTCAACCCACATGCGACCGCCGCCGCCCTCACAGCAGAGGCTCCGCTCGCGACTGCGATCCATCTCCACGAACTTGACACCAGGGATGGCCTTAAGAATGGCACGAGGCTCATCGAATACATGATTCTGCTTCCCCAGGAAACAGGGATCGTGGTAGGTGACGACTGTATCCTTCCCCTCCTCCGAGGCCACCGTCCCAGCGAAGGTCAAATCCCCCGCCTCAATGAGCCGCGCCAGGAGCTGGGTGTAATGGAGGATCTCTGTGTCTCCCAAGCCGTATTCATTCTTGAATGTGTTGAAGCAATGGGGGGAGGTGGTGACAATCTGGGGAGCGCCTATGCCGCGAAAGGCCTCACCGTTCTCCTCAACGAGCATCTCAAAGAGGCCAGCCTCGCCCATGCGTCGCACTTCGTTGCCACAGCAGGTCTCGGCGGTCCCCAACAAGCCAACGTTAAGGCCCAGGTGGTCAAAGACCCGCATCAGAGCACGCGGCACTGGTTGGGCGCGTGGGTCATAGGAAGGAATGCAACCGACGAAGTAAAGAAGATCACAGCCATTCTGAGCAGCGTCCTTCCCCCTCTGCAGGCTGTCCTCCATCCCCTCGGCCCACATATCACGATCCTGACGCGCCATGCTGCTGGGGTTGCCCTGGCGGAAGATGCTCATCAGGGCAGTTCCCACGGTCTCCGGGATGCGGCCGCCCTCCACGAGCTCTCCTCGGAGAGCAATGATCAGCTCGGCCGGTTGAACGTCCTTGGGGCAGCGTTCGACACAATTGAAGCAGGCTGTGCAGTCCCACAGCTCCTCATGCCCGTTGACCTCCATATCCGTATCGACGAGCATATGATAGATCAGGTCGCGGATATTGAGGACGGTCTTTCGAGCCACCGGGCATCCTCCGGTGCACTTGCCGCACTGGATGCAGCCAAAGAGCTCCAATCGCTCGGCCATCGTAGCTGTCTTCAATGCCATGTCATTCTCCTCAGCGCTGGCTTGGGATCGCTGGCGCTAGCGTGACTTTCGGGCTCGCACGAGTACTCCCAAGGCGGACGAAGCAGCCGCCTTTGCCTGCCCCACGGTATCCGGAATATCCTTCGGACCCTGACAACACCCCGCCACAAAGACCCCTTCCACACCAGTGTCGACCGGGCGCAGCTTGGGGTCTGCCTCTTGAAAGAAGCCATCGGGAGATCGATCAATCCCGAGCTGCTGAGCCACCTCGCCGATGTCACTCCGCGGGACGATAGCAGTAGCCAGGATGACGAGGTCGGCCTCCACCTCGATGGGCTGACCCAGCGTGGTATCCTCGGCGAGCACGACCAGTTTGTCCCCATTCCGGTAGACCTCCGACGGCTCTCCACGCCGGTAGGTCACTCGCTCTCCCCTCACGCGATCGTAGAATTCCTCGTATCCCTTGCCGAAGGCGCGGACGTCCATGTAGAAGACGGTGATGTTGGCGTCGGGAATCCTATCGCGCACCAGATGGGCCTGCTTGGCCGTATACATGCAACAGACACGCGAGCAGTACGGCACCCCAGTGTGCGGGTCCCGAGAGCCGACGCATTTGATGAAGACCACATCCTTCGGCTGCTGGCCATTGACCAGAATCTGGCCTCTCGTCGGGCCAGACGCATCACAGAGCCGCTCGAACTCGATACCGGTCATCACCTGGGGATAGACGCCATACGCGTACTCCGGCTTGGTGCGTGGATCAATGAGGTCATATCCCGTGGCGACGATGATGGTGTCCACCTCGAGGTCCAGGATCTCCTCCTGCTGCTCGAAGTCGATGGCATCGGCGGGGCAGGCGTCCTTACACTTGAAGGTCCTACCGCAGACGCCACGGGTGAGGTAGAGGCACGTCTCAGGATCGATGGTGTATTTTAGGGGCACGGCCTGGGGGAAGGGGACGTAGATCGCTGAGCGCATGGCTATACCCTCGTCGAACTCACTACGGATCCGCCCCTTCATGCGACAGGCCTCCGCACAATCTCCACAACCCTTGCACGCCTCGACATCGACGTAGCGCGGCTTCTTTCGAACCTGAACGCGGAAGGCCTCCGCTACCCGCTCCACGGAGGCGAGCTCGGCATAGGTCAGCAGTTCGATATTCGGATGCTGCCCCACATCGACCATCTTGGGGGTCAGGATACAGGAGGAACAGTCCAGCGTGGGAAATGTCTTGTCCAGCTGGGCCATGCGTCCGCCGACGGAGGGCTCTCGCTCGACCAGGTAGACGGGGAATCCGGCATCAGCGATGTCCAACGCCGCTTGCATGCCGGCAATACCGCCGCCTAGGACTAGCGCCGTTGGTTTGCTGCTGTCGGTGTTGTTGGTTCTGTTTTCCATCATTTATCCGCAGATTTCGCAGATTTCACAGATTTTCTTTTGGTTTGGACCGCATGGGTATCCGTAGATTTCACGGATTCTCCGGACCCTCTTCTGGTTTGGACGGCACAGCTATCCGCAGATTTCGCAGATTTCACAGATTTTCTTTTTCGTTTGGACGGCTTGGTTAGCCGTAGATTTCCCGGATTCTCCGGACCTTCTCTTGGTCCTCAATGGCTTGGCTATCCGCAGATTTCGCAGATTTCACAGATTTTCTTTTTCGTTTGGACGGCTTGGTTAGCCGTAGATTTCCCGGATTCTCCGGACCTTCTCTTGGTCCTCAATGGCTTGGCTATCCGCAGATTTCGCAGATTCTCTTTTTCGTTTGGACGGCTTGGTTAGCCGCGGATTTCACGGGTTTTCTGGGTTGTCCTTGGGTTCGCACGGCGCTGTCTCTAGATCACGGCTTCGAGCATGCGATATAGGCTTG
>CAZGSX010000097.1:0-5023 GCA_964528475.1 uncultured Anaerolineales bacterium | reverse complement strand
GGGTTCGCACGGCGCTGTCTCTAGATCACGGCTTCGAGCATGCGATATAGGCTTGGCACTTCGACGCCGCGGCGGCGGGTTGCTTTGTTGGGACAGGCGACGATGCAGGCGCCACAGCCCTGACAGAGCACCTCGATGACCTCCGCAGTGTGGGCTCCTGGTTCCAACACCCTGGCACCATAGGGACAGATCTCGACGCACTGACCACAGGCACTGCAGAGTCGCTCATTGACCTCCACGACCGGGAGCGGCGGGTGGAGCCTCTGCTGGCTCAAGAGGGCAGCCGCACGCATGGCAGCGCCCTGGCCCTGCACGATGGTCTCGTCCGCGAATCGGGGTGAGTGAGCCAGCCCGCACATGAAGACGCCGCGCTTGGTGAAATCCAGGGGCCGCATCTTGGGGTACTCCTCCTGGAAGAAACCGTTCTTGTCGAGGGGTACCTCCAGCATCTGGGCCAGCTCGGTGACATCGTTTGGTTCGATCCCGTTGCTGAGGACCAACATCCCTGCAGCGAGCTCCAGAACCGCGCCGGTTACTGGCTCCTGGAGATGTATGGTCAGCCCTTCCCCATCTGCCGTAACCTGGGGCTTGTTTGGCAGCTCGTAGCGCAGGAAGATCACGCCCTGCTGACGCGCCTCGCGGTAGAGGTCCTCCCTGAAGCCATACGTCCGTATCTCACGATAAAGGACAAAGACCCGAGCCTCCGGATGACGCTTCTTGATCTGAAGGGCGTTGATGACAGCCTTGGTGCAGCATACACGACTGCAATAGGGCCGTTCTGGTTCCCGCGACCCGACACACTGGATCATCACCACATCGCCGGGGACCTCTTCATCGGCAGCAAGGAGGGCCTCCAGTTCCCGCTGCGTTATAACCCGAGGATCCTCCCCATAGAGGTATTCGGTGGGCTCAACCTCCTGCCCGCCCGTGGCCACGATCACGGCCCCGTGGTTCAATGATTCGTGACTTCCATCGTCCAGAACGACCTCGGTCGCGTACTGGCCCACCCAGCCCGTAACGCTATTGAGCCTGGCCTCTCGATAGACATGAATCAGATCATGTCCCAGGACGTCATCCGTCAATCCGTCGAGGAACTGCTCGGGGTCCTCGCCGGTCACTGTATAATGAAGGCCCCGCAACTGCCCCCCCAACTGGGATGATTGTTCGATGAGGTCGACCTCGTATCCCATGTCGGCCAGGCTGACAGCGGCCGTCATGCCGGCGAGCCCGCCGCCGATGACCAGAACCCGCTGGGAAAGGGACTGGCTGGTGGCCGCCACGGCCTGTTCCACGCGGACGCCCGAAACTGCCATCGAGATCAAATCCTTGGCTTTCGCGGTGGCATTCGCACCATTGCTCTGATGGACCCAAGCGACCTCGCCCCGCAGGTTGACGCGCTCCATCAACCCGGGATTGAGCCCGGCCTGGCGCATCATGCCGTCAAACGCGGACTGGTACTCCCTCGCCGGACACCCGGCAAGCACTACGCGATTGAGGTCATCCTCCTCTATCGCCTTGAGAATCTGCTGGCGGCCACTGAGCAAGCAAGCGTTGTCCATCGTACGGACTAGGGCGACATCTCTCAGGCCCTCCGCATGCCGGGACAGCTCCTGGAGATCGACCACGGAGCCCACCTCCCCCCGGCAGTCACAAAGGAACACCCCCACGCGCGGCCACTCCAGGCTGACATCACGTTCCTCCGGCGTGTCGCCCGCCTGCCCGACCTGGTGTTCATCCTTAGGGGTCACGCGGTCCGCCCGGCCGAGCATCCCGGCGACGGTGGCCGCTGCGGCGGAAGCCTCAACAACCGTCTCCGGAATGTCCTTTGGCTCGCGGAAAGCGCCGCTGATCAAGATGCCCGGCCGTGAGCTCTCTCCAGGGTGGAACACACTTGTCTCCCCAAACCCATAGGCGTTGAGGTCAATGTCCAGAGCCTGCCCCAACTGCCGAACGCCGAGAGGGGGCTCAAAGCCGACGGAGAGGACGGCCATGTGGAAGTCCTCCTCGTGAACCGTCCCGTCCTCGCCCACGAAGTTGAGCTGGAGATCCCCAGTCTGCTTGTACTCGTGGATGGAGGAGACCATAGCGCGACGATAGGTGACACCAGGGGTAGCCTCTACACGGTCAAAATACTCGTCAAAGTCCTTGCCGTGTGCGCGGATGTCCATGAAGAAGACCGTCACGTCGAGATCGGGATCCAGCTCCTTGGCAGCCTGGACCTGTTTCGCTGTATACATGCAGCAGACAGAGGAGCAATATCCGCGGTCGATGGAGGGATCCCGGGACCCCACACACTGGATGAAGGCCACACGGCGCGGCCGCTGACGATCCGATGGTCGCAGGACGCGACCCCCGGTGGACCCAGAGAGGCTGACCATGCGCTCGAACTGGATGCTGGAGAGCACATTGCTGTAGTAACCAAAGCCGTACTCACCCTTGAGAGCAGCATCGAAGGGCTCGTATCCCGGGCTCATAATGAGGGCAGCAACCCGGATCTGCTCCTCACGGGCCGTCATATCGAGATCGATGGCGTCGACCGGGCACTCATCCACACACGCGCCACAACGGGTGCAATAGTCCATATCGATAACATAGGCTGAGGGGACGGCGCGACTGGGGGGCTGATAGATGGCCTTCTGCTTGACGATAGTGCCCTCGTAGGGATGGGGACGGTCGACGCGACAGACCTCAGCACATCGACCGCAGTTCGTGCAGAGGTCCAAGTCCACGTATCGTGGTTTGTGCCGGACGGTGACGATGAAGTTCCCAGGCTCACCCTCCAGATTCTCCACCTCGGTGTACGCCAGGGTGCGGATGTTTCGATGCAGGCTACATTCAATGGTGGGACAGTAAGCGGCGCGTCCAGGCAGCATCAAGCAGATGCCACACGAATCGGTGGGGAACGTCCTGTCCAGCAGATGCATGGACCCCCCTATGCCCGGGGCGGTGTCCAACAGGTAGACACGATACCCAGCCTCGGCCACCAACAGCGCCGACTGCATACCACTGATGCCGGCGCCAACGACCAAGACAGCACCATCTGCGGCAGACGTTGTCTCGCTTAGGGGAGATGGGTGGTTGTCGCTCATAGTTCCTCTCGCGCCCCTGCGTTGTCTAAAGAAGCCCCTGATCGCGAAGCAGCGGGCGCGGGTCCACAGTATGTCTACCCAGCCACTTCTCCACTCCCGACAGACCAAGAGCCAGCGCCATCAACTCTGTGATGTAGAAGACAGGCATCTTCGGTGCATTCTTGGGCGCCTGACGGGTGTCCAAGTTGATCTCGCACATCCCGCAGGCAGTGACAATGCACTCGGCGCCGGCCTCAACGGCTCCCTCAACGATCTTCGTCGACAGCTCGGCGACCACGTCACCCCGCGAAAGCGTGAGGCTGGCACCACAGCAATCCACCTTGTACGACCAGTCGATGGGTTCGCCTCCTAGCAGAGCCACCATTTCATCCATCGTCACCGGGTGTTCCGGATCGTCCCAACCCGTGAGCTCTGGGGGACGGACGAGGACACAGCCGTAGTAAGAGGCTATCTTGAGCCCGTGGAGCGGTTTCTTCACCATGTCGGCAAGCCGCTGCTTGTCCAGGTCGTTGGCCAGCACCTCCAACAGGTGCCGGGGCCGCCCAACTCCCTCATAGCGGAAGTCCAAGAGGCGCTCCATCTTACTCCGCCAGGCTACATCCTCACGCATCTTCAGGTCGGCATCGCGGCAGTGCTGATAGCAGGCAGGACAAGGAATAAGCATGTCCAGCCCCTGCTCCTGAGCGAGCGCGACATTCCGGCCCGGCAAGCCCAGCCCCAGCTCGTGGCTAAGGGTGTGCGCTGACGAGGCTCCACAGCAGTTCCAATCCTCAAGCTCGATCAGCTCGAGGCCTAAGGCCTCACACACGGCCTCGGTGGAAAGGCCAAACTCCACTGCTGTGGTCTCGGAGGTGCAGCCGGGATAATAGGTGAATTTCATCGCCTCACTCACTCCCCCACCTCCGCATCCTCAGAAGAGACCTGCGCTGCCTCCTCGTAGAGTCTCCTGATCTCATCCAGCCCTTTAATTCGGTCTGGCAACAGCGAAAGCTTGCCATTAGCCAACAGGTTAGCGCCCAACTTCATGTCGCCGAGGAGTCCTCGGAAGAACACGGGGTACTCAGCTAGCAGCTCACGCGTTTTGAACTGGAGCAACATGGTGGCCTCGTGCATACGCCCCCACGCCTTGATGCTATCCACGAACGATCTGTGCAGTGCGTAGATGGCTGTCTCTGGGGCGTAGTCCTCGTCCAAGGCCATCTGACGCAGGACATCCATCACCGGTGCCAGTCGGATCTGGTTGGGACAGCGGGTGCCACAGGCCTCGCATCCGATGCACATCCAGATCGCTTTGCTACTGAGCACCTTCTCCTTCTGCCCCAGCTGGATCATCCGCAACAGCTGTGCTGGCTTGTAATCCATCAGATAGGCGGTGGGGCAACCGGCGGTACACTTCTGACAGTAATAACAGCTATGGATATCCTCCCCACTGCGATCCTGAACGACATCGCTGAACGCGAGGCTCCTTACCACCAGAGGTGCTTCTCCAGCGAGTGCGATTCCATCCTCCATAGATACCCCTCTATCCCTCAAGGACCCCCACAGGATGGGCGACTAGCCATCCACGGCGAGAGCGATATGACTACGCGAATTGTAACGGCAAATAGCTTTAGTTGCAAACTATCCATATTTATAGCCCAAATCGTGCTATTCACCCTCCCCCACGGACAGTGCGGAGGTCACCCGGGTAGCAACATCGCCACCACGACCGCACGGTGGAATCTAGAAGACCCCTGAATTATCCACCAACCAGAAAACCAAGATAGCCATGTCGAGGGTCTCGCCGTCATCGGTGATGAAGTAATCCTCTAGCGTTACCTCGTGATGGAAACCGAGATTCTCAAAAGCTTTGACAACCTGGGGCTGGGTCAGGACAACCTCTGCGTACAGTTGCTGCAACCCGACTCGGCGCGCAATGTCGATCAGGCAGCGGA
>CAZGSX010000096.1:0-10514 GCA_964528475.1 uncultured Anaerolineales bacterium | reverse complement strand
AGGAGGTAGTTACATGAGCGATAAAACTGATAGCCGACCCCTTTCCATCCAGGATCTCAAGCCTAAAATGCGCCTGGAGGGGACCGTCACGCAGGTGGGACTGCACGGCGCCGCTGTCGACATCGGATTGCCGTGCGAGGGGCTGTTGCATATCTCACAGCTCTCCGCCAACGGAGAGGTCGATGCTGTTTCCGAAGCGGTCAGCGTGGGCGATGAAGTTGTGGTCTGGGTGACCGAAGTTGAGCCGGAGCAGAATCGGGTTAGCCTGACGATGGTCAAACCTCCGCAGGTTATGTGGAGCGAGCTGCGAGACGGGCAAGTCTACAGCGGCGAGGTGACGCGCATTGAGCAATATGGGGCTTTTGTGGATATCGGCGCCGAGCGTCCAGGCCTCCTGCACGTGCGTGAGATGTCAGCCGGTTACGTGGATCATCCCACGGAGATCGTCAGCCTGGGGGACGAGATCGAAGTGCGTGTCCTCAGAGTCGACCGGCAGAGACAGCGCATCGACTTGACACGGCAGGGCTTGGAGGAAGAGGTCGTCGAGGAAGTGACGCCTGAAGAGACAGAGCAGGAAGAGGAACCCACGACACAGACAGCCATGGAGGTCGCCATGGAGCGCGCGCGGGCCGATCGTCATCGTGGACCACGCGAGAAAGCCCGTGCTGACAAGCGCAAGGCGGACTTTGCAGAGCGCGAGGATATCCTGGAGCGTACGCTCAGTGAGCATACGGACCAGGAGAAGGAGAACGAGGAGTAGCGAGGAGCCGGGTGCCACGCCCGGTGTCCGATTGGCTGGCTCTCCCGATTCAGTGCCGATTTCTGCGTAGCAGAAGTCGGCCTTTTCCTTTCATGGGGCCGGGTTGGTCCGCCGCTTCTGGTGCCCAGGTTCCTGGGTGGCGATTGCCGGCAGTTGCTCCGTTCTGGGCAGTTACTTCTTCACCACCAGTGACCCAATCACCAAACTATCCCCCACTGCTTGTTCCTCGCCATCAACTTGAGCAAGCCGATAGCCTTCCGCTCTCAAGTAGATTCCCACATTGATCTTGTACTCGCCCGCTGGCACGTCGGGCGGCACGTCGATAGCGTACGCATCCCAGACGTACCTGTCTCTGGGCCAACGGCTGGTGGGCAGACCGCCTGGATTAAGATGGTCCTCCTGCGCCCACACTGTCTGCAACGGCTCGGCAATATGTACGAAGGACTGGTAGTTCTCGTCGATCTGCGTCAATGCGTGCCAATAAAGGACCAAGTCGACCGTGTCGCCGGGTCGCACGGTGGTTCGAGGCAGATCATAGCCCACAAGCTGAATCTCATTGCCGAAATTCGCGCTCAGGCTGTGCTGGGCGACCAGTGACTGGCCCGGCGGTGACTGGACATACAACCAGCCTTGAGGATCGAGGACTGCCAGTTTCACCAGCAGCACCATGAGGAGCGTTCCCGCTAACAGGATGGCGTGAGGACGGTTGAGTCTTCTCCTTACCAAGGATTCCTGGCGGCGCAGACCGCCTGGCTGGAGGAGTACGACGGCAATGAGGGCCAGCACCGAGGACGCGGCAACGGCCCAACCCAGCCTGCGCGCCCAGGTGTCCTCAAAGCGGACTGAGACCGTGTGGTCGCCCGGGGGCACGGGCACCGTGATGAAACCCTCCGGCCGACCGATCTCGATATCAACCTCCTCCCCATCCAGGTACGCCCTCCAGCCGGGGAAGTGAAACGTGTAGAAACGCAGGATCAAGGCGCGAGACGTCACCACGTGGACCTCGTCGTGGGTCGGGCCGTGGCTGATGACCTCCACCTCAGCGTCATCGGGTAGCGTCGCGCGGTTGATCTTGTCGACCGGACCCCCGGTTTCGTACGACTCCACCAGCGTCCTTGCCACCGACGGTATGACCTCCACCGTGGTCGGAAGGAAGTCCCCCGTCGATGTCGTGCCCAGGGCCTGGCTTGTTCGCTCCCAGTGGAGGATATCCGCCGCTTCGGTGCCTCCGAAGTCCTCTGGCCAGGGCGGTGGATAGAGGAGGGGAAGAGCTCCAACGATGAGCAGTCCGAAAGCTCCCACGCTCAACA
The DNA here is from genome assembly GCA_964528475.1 of uncultured Anaerolineales bacterium. Taxonomy (GTDB): domain Bacteria; phylum Chloroflexota; class Anaerolineae; order B4-G1; family B4-G1; genus SKLM01. Next base: position 8,444 of record CAZGSX010000096.1, on the reverse strand, counting down.
GCCGGCCGGAGACCCTCTCGGGCAACCACCTGGCGGCGCTGGCGGCACACAGGGCTAACATCAGGTTGGCTGGACCCAGAAGGCGCCATGGGAATTGTAGGTAGGGCATCAGGGGAACGGCTTCCCAGACCCAGGATGACACGGAGTGCATCAGAAAAAGCAATACCGCTGCACCCACCACGAAGAACCCCGTCTCTCTGAAGACCTCGCGGTCGCGATAGGCACGGCGAGCCAGGACCGCCACGGCAGCGAGCGCGAGAAGCCACTGCACCAATCCTACGTTGTGTCGGAAACGGGGCCCCACGGCGCCCCAGTCAATGCGTCTGGAAGGGGCCAGGAGCTCAACCAAGCTGCAGAAATGCTCGCGGTAATCGAAGTGACCGGGCCCGACGACCTCCAACTTCACGGCGTTGTATTCCAGGAGCGCCGGCAGCCAGAAGAAGGCGATCAGGCCCGCCGCGACCGCGAAGGCGGTCATCCCCCACACTGCATTCTGGCGGCGCTGGCCGATTACCACTTGCCACGTCCAATAGGCGAGGAGCAGCGCACTGGAGGCCAATCCGAGCAAGTTGTGGCTGAAGACCATCGCTGAGATGGTCAGCACACTCCCCAGGAAGGCTCCACGCGATGACCTTTCGAGGAGGCGGTGGAGAAAGTAGAGGGCGAGCGGCATGAGGCAGACGGCGAAGTGCTCCGCCAGATCGCCCCGGGCATGCGGGTCGATGAACACCACGTAGGGCGAGAGTGTGAAGGAGGTCGCTGCCAGCACACCGCCCGTGGGACCGAAGAGCTCACGGCCGAGCAGGTAAGCGCCTATGGCGGCCAGCACGAGCCCAGAGATGAAGACCGACTTGGTACCCCCGACAATACCCACGCTGGGCACCACCCGGGCGGCGAGACCGCCTAGGTGATAGGTCAATGGGGCGTAATAGTTGAAGATGGGATAACCGTAACCCAGGTACAGGTTAGCCGCCCAGCGGGGATAGACTACGCCTTCGTGTACGATGCGGCTCAGCTCCGCCGTGCGGTAGACGTGGAGTTCTGCGTCTGTGTGGTGAGGCAGGCCAGCCCGGGCTAGGAACGGAAACGAGGCGAATAGTCCCAGAGCAACCGCCAGGATCAGGCCCCAGTCGAGCGATGCCGGGGTCACCCTGATCCTCCGGCCTAGATTCCGGATCGATCCGGCGGCCCATCCCGAATCTCTCTCCGCTTTACTCAACAGAGTGTTCTTGGCGTCGCTTATGGGGGCTGGAGTCAGACTCGTCCCGCTGCCGGTGGGAGGCCGTTTGGCTGCAAGCCTCGGTCCCACGTGACGGTCGTCCAGCCGGTTGGAGCCGAGCTAGACCTGTTTCTGCACAAGCTCGGCAATCTGCTCTGGGTGCTCCGCCACCGGAACGCCCACCGCCTCGAAGGCCGCGATCTTGTCGGCGGCAGTCCCGGTGCCTCCCTGGATGATAGCGCCCGCGTGTCCCATACGTTTTCCTGGAGGCGCGGTGCGACCTGCAACAAAAGCGGTCACAGGCTTGGTCATGTGCTCGTCGATGAACTCGGCCGCGCGCTCCTCCGCTGTGCCACCTATCTCGCCTATCAGGACAACGTGGTCGGTCTCCGGGTCCTCCTCGAAGAGTTGTAGGACGTCGATGAAGTCGGTGCCAATGATGGGATCCCCTCCAATGCCGACGCAGGTCGTCTGACCGAGGCCGGAAAGTGTCAGGGCGTGTACCACTTCGTACGTCAGGGTGCCCGATCGTGACACGACACCGACCGAGCCCCGCGTGGCGATATGCCCGGGCATGATCCCCACCTTTGCCTCTCCCGGCGAGAGCAGACCCGGGCAGTTGGGCCCCACCAGCCGCGCGCCTCGTTGATCTAGAAAGGCGCGCACCTTGATCATGTCCAGGACAGGAATGCCCTCCGTGATGCAGACGATCAGCCCAATCCCGCTGTCCGCAGCCTCGATGATGGCGTCGGGGGCGAACCGAGCCGGCACGTAGATGATGGACGTGTCGGCTCCCGTCTCTTCGACTGCCTCCAAAACGGTGTCGAAGACGGGCACGCGGCCCTCACACGCGCGCTGCCCACCCTTCCCGGGGGTAACGCCTCCCACGATGTGGGTTCCGTAGTCGAGCATCTCCTGGCTGTGGAATGCACCCTCGCGCCCGGTGATCCCCTGTACCAGTAGTCGGGTCTCATTGTTCACCAAGATTGTCACGGTATCCTCCTACTCGGCAGCGGCAACGGCCATCTTAGCGGCGGCAGCCAGTGTGTCAGCAGTCCTCAGATTGTAGCCTGACTCGTCGAGCATCGCCCGCCCCTCCTGCTCATTCGTGCCGACCAGGCGGGCGACCAGAGGCACCGTGGGCTTCACCTCTTCGAAGGCTTCCAGGATCCCCTTTGCCACCTCATCACAGCGGGTGATGCCACCAAAGATGTTGAACAGCACGGCGTTCACACGTTCGTCCTCCAGAATGAGCCGCAGAGCTGTCGCTACCTTGTCAGCCTGAGCGCCTCCGCCGATATCAAGGAAGTTCGCCGGAGAGCCCCCGAAGTGCTTGATGATGTCCATAGTGGCCATGGCCAGCCCGGCGCCATTCACCATGCAGCCAATGGTGCCATCGAGCTGCACGTAGCTCAGTCCTGCCTCGCGCGCTTCCCGTTCAGCCTGTGCTTCGGCCTCGGTGTCGCGCATTTCCGCCAGATCCGACTGTCGGAACAGCGCGTTGTCGTCGACGACCATCTTCCCGTCGACGGCGAGCAGATCCCCGGATGTCGTGAGAACCAGTGGGTTTATCTCGGCCAGCGAGGCATCATAAGCCTGGAACGCATCGTAAAGCCCTTGCGCGATGCGCCCAAAGTCCCGGAAGAGATCGCTGGACAGACCGATGCCCTTGGCTAGGCGAAGGCTCTGGTAACCGCGAAGGCCGAGGAAAGGATCGATCGTCACCTGTCTGATCGCCTCAGGCTTCACACGGGCGACCTCCTCGATCTCGACGCCACCCTCTGAGGAGGCCATCATCGTCGCCCGGCGTGCCGCACGATCCACCACCACCCCCAGGTAGATCTCCTGAACGATGTCGGCGGCCTCATCGACAAGCACCTTGCGCACTGGCAGCTCCTTGATGCGCATGCCGAGGATGTCACGGGCGTGAGCCTCTGCCTCCTCCGGTCCCTGCGCAAGCTTGATGCCGCCGGCTTTTCCCCGTCCTCCGACCAGGACCTGGGACTTAACGACCACGGAGCCACCCAATTCCCTAGCAATCTCCTGTGCCTCTTCCGGCGTTGAGGCGACATCACCTGCCGGGATGGGCACGCCGTGCTTGGCGAAGAGCCTCTTGGATTGATATTCTTGTAGTTTCACGTTGTTACCTCCTGGCTTCAGCCACGACCGTGTGTTCCTCGTCTCCTGAGCGGAAGGCGTCAAAGTGCCCGACCAATTCGCGGGGGACCAACCCCACCATTCGCGTGCCGTGCGCGGTATGATCCTCCTCTTCGATCAAGCCGCGGCGATGGAAAAGATCCACCAGCTCCCCATGCTCGTAAGGTATCAGTACTGAGACCCGCGCCATCTGCTGCTCCAACCGGTCCTCCACTGTGACCAGTAGCCGCGGCAGCCCTTCCCCCGTGAGTGCGGAGATCGGCACTGGATTCGGGAAGTCGGCCATCTCGGGGGGGACATCCTCGGGTGCTGGTAGGATATCGATCTTGTTCAGCGCGCTGACGAGCGGGGTGTGGGCAGCGTTCAACTGCTGCAGCGTCTTCATGACGGTCTCGGCCTGTCTGAGCGCGTGAGGATGGGTCACATCCACGACGTGCACGAGCAAGTCTGCGTCTGTGATCTCCTCCAAAGTGGCGTGGAACGCGGCCACCAATTGGGTGGGCAGTTTCTGGATGAAGCCCACGGTATCGGTGACCAGCGTGGCGCCGCCAGCTGGTAGCTCCACGCGCCGGGTTGTGGGATCAAGGGTACCGAACAGCTCATCGGCGACAAAGACATCCGCCCCAGACAGGGAATTGAGAAGCGTTGACTTCCCGGCGTTTGTGTACCCGACCAAGGCCACGGTCGGCATGCCCGCCCTGCGACGCCGAACACGATGACGCCTACGATGCGCCCGCACCTTCTCCAGGTCGGCCTTCAGCTGGGTAATGCGCCTGCGGATCATGCGCCGGTCCGTCTCCAGCTGGGACTCACCGGGTCCGCGGAGGCCCACACTGCCCGTGGCGCCACCCGCACGCCCACCGGCCTGGCGGGCGAGATGGGTCCAGGCGCGAGTGAGCCGTGGCAGGCGGTACTCATACTGGGCCAGCTCCACCTGCAGCGTTCCCTCTCTCGTGTGGGCGTGCTGGGCGAAGATGTCTAGGATAAGCGCGGTGCGATCCAGCAACTTGATATCCTCGCCCAGAATCTCCTCCAGCTCGCGCTGGTGACGGGGGGATAACTCGTCGTCAAAGAGGACCACATCGGCTGCCAGTTCCCGCGCCTGCTGTCCAATCTCGCGGGCCTTTCCCGGCCCGACAAACGTTGCTGGATGCGGATGCACCAGCTGTTGGGTGTCGTACCCGACCGCGACCATCCCCGCCGTGTGGGCCAGCCGCTCCAACTCAGCGAGCGACTCCACAACGGGCCAATCATCCTGCAACGAAGAAGAAGCGGGTCCCTTTGGCTCTATTCCCACTAAGAATGCACGCTCCCTGGAGGAGCGGGTCGGCTCAGTCACTCTCGTAATCGTAGACCTCCTGGTAAGTCTCCTCACCCTGTTTCATCTCTCAGAATGTAGGGTGTATTATAGAGCATGTCAGGCCGATTCACAACCAATGTCAGTTCAGGTACGTCGCCTCCCAGCGTTCGAGCTGCTCCCTTTCCACGTCAGCCAACCGCCAGGAAGTCTCGTCGTAGACAAGCGTCCAGGTCACGTCCCACAGGGTCCCGATCGCATAGCCGTCGATCTTGTCGTAGGAACGCACCTGAGCGGTGACGGTGGCCGCGCTCCCGTCGCGGTCGATCTCATGGACCGACCCAACCTCGACCGCCAGAACGGTGTCGAACGCGCGGGCCCAGGCGGCGTAGGGCTCCACTGCCGCACCCTCTGGACTGAGCAAGCGGTAAGCTGTCGGCAGGTCGCGGCCGTCCAGGGCCAGGTAGTAGCAGATCACCGCCCGCTCCGGGTTCCTGGGCACGTAGCTGTGGGGATGATCCGCGTACAGCCATCCATACCGCTCCCAGGTCCACCCGTAGTGCATCCCGTCCCAGGCGTGGACCTGCTCCCAAGATAGCCCATCCCCGGCATCCCAGCGGGCGACGATCTCAGGCGGGAGACTACCATCTATGTTCCCGATCTCAATTCCCGCATCGCCCCGAAAGGATGCCAGGAGTCCATAGCCGAGATCATGCCACACGAAGATGTGGAGCAGATCGACGTTTCCCGTCGTACGTCCCCTCACCAGGAGCTCCGGTTGGCCGTCTAGGTTAATGTCATCGATCTCGAGCTCACAGGCGGGAAACGTGCCCAGGCCGTGCTCATCCGCCGCAGGCGCCGTGAGCTCATACCAGAGGTCACCGTCCAGCACGAAACCCTCCAGCCGTGGAGGATCGCCGGGTCGGAGGTGGAGCCCCACCCACTCTGCCTCTCCATCTCCGTCGGTGTCCTCCCAGCGTAGACAGAGAGGTTCAATGTCTCGCGACCGCAGATCCGCGCGGCCCGCTCCGACGGTCTGGGAGACCAACTCCCGATAGCCCTCCGGGTCCGGTGGCGCTGAAGGGGTGGGCGTCGCCGTTCTGGCGGCGTCCGGCGTGTTGGTCGGCGTGCAAGGGGTCGTATGCACAGTTGGAGAAGGAGGAATCCGCGTCGGCGAGAGAGACGCGGGCTCGGAGGCGGGAGCACACGCACTGAGCAGTAGCCCCACGGCGATGGCCGAGGCAAGAGTGGACAGGCCCACCCTCACAGATGGCGGCGGCATCTTGGTGCTGGGTTCATCCTGCGTCGAATGACGAGTCACTGCGTGCTTCCCGCGGGATCAGAGGCGACGATCCTCACCTGATAGACGGACGTCCACCGCTTGCCCGTCACGAAAATGCGTCGCCCTCTGCTGGCGATCCCGTTCAGCACGCCCCCCGGCTGTTCTTCCGTGAGGGCGGAGAGGTCAATCCACCCGAGGACCTCCCCGCTCTCTGGATCCACGCGGACGATGTCCGGAGTCTGCCACACATTGGCCCACACCTGACCGTTGATCCACTCCAGCTCATTCAACTGGTCCACCGGCTCCCCGCGATCCAGTACCTGCACCTGGTCGGTCTCCTCGAAAGTCTCGGGATCCAGAAAGCGCAGGTAGCTCGTCCCGTCGCTCATGATGAGCCTCTGGCCGTCGTCGGTGACCCCCCACCCTTCCCCGTCGTACCTAAACCGACGCTGGACGGCGAAGGTCTCCTTGTCGTAGACAAGACCGAGGCCCGCCTTCCAGGTCAGCTGGACAATCGTATCCTCCCAGACTGTGCAACCCTCCGCAAATAGCTGATCCGGCAGCCTCTGGATCTGCAGCACCTCCCCACTCTCCAGATCCACGCGCCGCAGGCTGGACTCTCCGTACAGGCCGGTCGACTCGTACAGCGTTTCATTGTCGAAGACAAGTCCCTGCGTGAAGGCCTCCTCGTCGTGGGGGTATGCCTGGACTACCTCCCCCACGCCTCGGTACGGTAACTCGTTGGCGCAGGCGGTGAGCAATAGAAGCGCGGACAGGGTGGCGATGACCAGGAGGTCGCCCACCATCGCTGGCTCTATCCGTGTGAGGAGGTTATCTACTGGGGCTTGCATAGCTAGTTAGGGGACGGGTTTCACTACTACACGAAATATCCCGTTGTCCGTGTTTGAATTTGGGGTGTCGGATGGCACCACCACAAGTCACTGCCCTACCGTTCTCAAGCAGGGAGGCACTGCGCAATTGTACCATGGGTAGGTAGATTGTTCCATCTACGAGGAGAGTAGTGCCAGAGGACGACGTCTCGCGGCGTCAGCCTGGCCCGCGATCCGGGTCTTGGGCACCAAGCTGTGGCAGAACGGGACGTGAGAGAGGGAGCTCCAGACCTCTGGGGTCGTACGTCGCCTACTTGAGGATCAACGGCAAGTACACCCGCGCAAACGGTTCCCACTGCTGCCGTTCGTACGCGCCGAGATCGGGGTGCGCATCGCGGGGGTGCCCTTCCACATCCTTGGAGGGGGCCACGAGAGCGCTGCCAGCATCCACGGCCGGGCTGCTCTCCTGTAGATGTAGATCCACTGCCGGCCATCCCGAGACGAACAGCGGGGCCGACGTCAGATCGCCCTGCCCTTGGCCGCTGTAGGTCGCCCACGTCCCATCCGCAATCTCGGCACGGGTGAAATCAGGATCCCGTCCCTCCACGAACTCGGCCGTGATCTCTCCATCCTCTCGGCTGTAGTACAGATTGTTATGCTCCGTCAGTTCCACGCCTTCGCCCAGGTAGATGCCCGTCGGGCCCCCTACCTCGAGGCCACTGTTAAAGGCGAAGATATTGTTGACCAGAGTCAGATCGACCAAAGGGTACGGAAAAACCTCCTCGGGGTAGCCAGCCACGAGGGCCCAGTTCCGTTCGCTGTAGCTCCCGTCCCACATATTGTAGGCGATGGTGTTGTTGACCACCTCGAGGGTGCTGGTGAAGGTGCCGATCCAGACCGCGCTATTGCCCTGCCCCCATATGACGTTGTTCTCCATACGCCCGCCGGCCCACAGCTTGATGCCGTTGAGGTGGTTGCGCGCCACGCGGTTGCGCCGCACGATGACGCCGGTGGCGTTGCCCGCCCGGTCGCGGGAGTTGAGGTCAATCCCATCCCCGCCATTGTCGTGGATGATGCAATCCTCCACCAGAACGGGATAGCCCCGGGCGAACTCCAGACCGTCAGAGCCGTAGAAGGATTCACCCACGATACCGGTGCTATGAATCTCCGTGCGGCGCACGATCATATGATTGCAGGGGCCCGGGGTGCAGTCCACCGCCGAGTACTCGCTGCCGTGGATGAGGCTGTCCTCCAGTGTGACATACTCGACGGGCCCCTCCTCCGGAGGGCTCTCGGCGCTCTCACCGTAGGTGAAGCGGATGGCCGTCTCGCCCCCCTCGATCTCCAGGTGATCGAGCTGCACGTGGCGATTCTCCCCGGAGAGCTCTATGCCCCAGATGCTGAAACCCTGCAGCGCGAAGCCGCTGATGCGCACGTGGGACGTATGCTGATCCAAGACCAGCAGGCCGCTGCCCGCACTGCCACCCCGATCGAGGATGGGGCTTTCGCCAGGATAGGCGATGAAGGTGACGGTCGCGCCGGCCGCGCCGGACTGCCCTAGGTGGACGTCCTCGTCCACGAAGTAGGTCCCGCCTCGGAAGCAGACGGTGTCGCCCGGCTGCGCTGTATCGGCGGCGTGCTGGAACGTGGCCCAGGGCT
>CAZGSX010000095.1:0-10560 GCA_964528475.1 uncultured Anaerolineales bacterium | reverse complement strand
GGCATTGTTTGCTTCGTATCGCTTCCGATGTCGCCAGAAACAACCACCGAGGAGGTGCGAAGATGTCATTGACACGCTGGGATCCGTACCGCGAGATGCTGTCGCTTCGAGAGGCCATGGATCGGCTCTTTGAGGGGAGTCTTGTTCCCTCTGCCAGGGGCCGGGAGCAGCGAACACGGCCCGTCCCCATCGCCGTGGATATGGTCGAAACGGACGACGCGCTGGTTGTGAAGTCGAATCTTCCTGGCCTCAAGCCGGAAGATGTTGACATCACCATCAGAGAGAATACCTTAACGATCAAAGGCGAGTTCGAGGTCGATGAGGAGACGGAGGGAGAGGACGTCCATATCAGGGAGCGGAGATATGGTGCCTTTCAGCGCTCCGTAGCTCTTCCCAAGTATGTTCAGCCCGAGGATGCTGAGGCGTCATTCGAGGATGGCGTGCTCAAGATCACGCTCCCCAGGGCGGAGGAGGAGAAGCCGAAGCGCATTGAGGTTAAGGGTCGATAGGCCTATCTATCTTTCCTGGGGGGGGTAGAGACTCGTTCTCCCTCCCGTTGGGTTAGCGTGTCACAGATGGAGACGCAACACCGAGGAGGAATAGAGATGACGATGAGACATAAGTGGAGAACACTTGTCGTGCTGGGAATGGTGATTGGGGTGGGCGTGCTCGTCCAAACGGGATGCGCTCCCGCACAGGCCCAATTAGGTGTGACGGAGGACAAAGAGAGAACGATCGCCGTCGACGGCAGAGGCGTCGTCGCGGCTGATCCGGACGAGGTGCTTCTCCGACTGGGCGTAGAGACCACGGCCGACTCGGCGCGTCAGGCACTGACAGAGAATAGTGAGCAGATGCAGAGGGTCATCGAGCGATTGAAGGAGGAAGGGGTCTCGACTGAGAACATTCAGACGCAGACTGTGAACCTCAGCCCGCAGTACGAAGAGGAGCCACAGCGAGATCCACGTGAGCCACGGCAGCGCGAGTTAGTCGGCTACCGAGCTGCCAACACCGTACAGGTTCGTAGCCAGGAGTTGGAGGCGGTCGGCGCGCTCCTGGATGCAGCGGTTGCTGTAGGGGCGAACCGGGTAGAGGGGATTCGCTTCGAGGTAAGGGATGGTAGGGAGCTCGTCAGTCGGGCCCGGGATGCTGCGTGGGAGGACGCGGAGCAGAAAGCTCAGCAGCTTGCCGATCTTGCGGGGGCAGAACTGGGTGAGGTCCTTTCCATCAGCGAGTCGACGCGCGCTCCTCGTCCCGTCGAGTTGGAGGAGGTCGCTGAACGAGCAGCAGCTGTGCCTATCGAGCCCGGGACCGAGGAGATTCGGGTCGACCTGCAGGTGAGCTGGGCGCTGCAATGAAGGACGCAGGGTTCCGTCGCTAGGTCTTCCGCTTGCAGCGCTAGCTACTGAGTCACTTCGCCGCTGAACAGAAACCAGATAGGGAGGATGATATGGCTTTTGAGTTGACTAGCTCGGGATTTAAGTCTGGAGAGAGCATCCCGGATCGATACACGTGCGAAGGGGCGGACATCTCACCGCCGCTCTCGTGGCACAATGCGCCCGAAGGCACAGAGAGCTTCGCGCTGATCTTCGAAGATCCTGATGCTCCAGGTGGCACCTTCACGCATTGGTTGCTCTACGGCATCCCTTCCAAGAGGGATAGCCTGTCCGAGTCGGTGGCTGACGATCCTACCCTGTCGTGGGGCGGAGCCCAGGGTCGGAACGACTTCGGAAATGTCGGTTATGGGGGGCCGTGTCCGCCCATGGGGTCGACGCATCGCTACTACTTTCGGCTCTACGCCCTGGATGAGGAGCTGGATCTGCCCCCTGGAGCCAGTCGTCATCAGCTTCTGACCGCGGTTGAGGAGCATGCCATAGGACGGGCAGGGCTGATGGGGCGCTACGGGCGACCGTGATGTCGCCAACACCATGCTGTGTGTCACCGGGGAACGCCCGACGTTCCCCGATTGGACCCCCTGCGCTAGGTCCTCTGTGCCGAGGAGCAGGAGAGAGGTTCGGGCTTTTCTTGGAACCGACGACGAGCACGCTGTAGAGTTGAAAGGTGGAAATCGATGGCTGTAGAGGACGTGGTGACGGCGCTTGCGGAGTACTATGAGCAGGGTGAGGAGACGTTCCAGGATCTCCGCGGTGGGGAGGCCGTGGTCGCCGTGAGGGATCTGGCCGATCTTCTGCGGCGGCAGCTAGTGACCCAGATGGATTACGGCACGCTGTGGCAGGAATTCGAATCGGCCCCTCAGGAGACGGCTGCTGATCTTGCCGGGGTTCTTGAGGCTATGGTCGAGGCAGACCCCGGCCTGGCTGTCCAGCTGGAGGCATTCTTGGAGGAGTATTACGCCACCGTCGGGCCGACAGCTGTTCCCACCGTTGCGGAACCCGCAGAAGCGCAGCCAGCACCGGTTGCCAGAGAGGGGGAAGTGCCGGTTGAGAGCCACGAGGCGGAGCCCAGCAGGCACACCGATGATGCTGGGAAGGGTACGTACCTTTACGGCAATGTACCTGACAGCGGTATCACCGTGGAGCAGCCGCTGGATCTGAGCCCTGATGTGCGAGAGATCCGGTCAGAGATGGAGACGCTCAGCTTTGACGTGCAGGGGCTCTTCGACCAGCTGAAAGCCACCGTGGTCGAGCAGGCGGAGCTCTCTGACACGCTGAAGGCCCAGCTGGAGCACAGGCTCGAAAAGCTACAGTCTGAGATCATGCTCAAGGACGATGCTGATGAGGGGCGCGTAGTTCGTCATCTGCGTCGCATTGGAGAGCTAGATCCGGACATCCTGGAGTTGCTCCTGACAGGCCTGCGCTACACGCGGAGCGAGGCGCAATTCGTCATCCAGAACGCCATCGAGACGGTCGCCGGCACGGAGTAAGGGAAGTGGAGAGGCACGTTGCCCGTCCGCGTGCCCCTGACCGCCTTCCCCGCGGAGCCTCATGCCGCGCAGGCTGGAAATGAGACGGTGAACGCGGTGCCCTGTCCGACGGCTGTCTTCACGTCGATGCGACCGCCCTGCTCGCGCACGATGTCTCGACTCACAAATAGCCCCAATCCCGTCCCATCCTCCTTGGTGCTGAAGAACGGATCGAACAGGCGGTCCATGACCTCATCTGGGATTCCGACCCCCTGGTCCGCTACCTTGATGCGCACCTCGTCCTCCTCCTCGGCGTAGGCGCTGGTCACGGTTAGCTCTCCACCTTCTTGCATCGCATCCCGCGCGTTCAGGATCAGGTTGAGCAGCACCTGTTTGACCCGATCCGGCGCTACCACGGGCTGGGGAAGGTCGGGGGTCAGGTCTCGCACGATCTCAATTCGGTGATTCTTCAAGTCCTTGCGACTCACGTCTAGCACGCTCTCGATAAGGGCATTGAGGTCTGTGGGCTCACGACCATGTTCGTCAACGGGTCGGCTCAAGTCACGCAGGCGGCCGACGATTTCGGCAGCCCGCTTCAACTCCTCCTGAGCCATGCCTATGTACGTCTGCACCTCTCGGTCCTTCTCCATTGTCTCCTCGGCTAGCCCCAGACAACCGATCACAGTTTGGAGAGGATTGTTGATCTCGTGCGCCAGCGACGCAGCTAGTCGGCCTGTGGTGGCCAGCTTCTCGGATTGGAGGAGGGCCATCTGTGCCTTCTTTCGCTCTGTGACATCCTCAATGATGGCGATGATGAATTGGAGCTCGCCTTCTCTCTCCCGTACCGGAGACAGGACCAAGTTAGCCCACCGCGTTTCGTCATCAGGGCCCACGAACCGCGTCTCCATGCGGTGGCTGTCCCTTCCACCAGTGCTCATCTGCGCGAAGGCGGTTACGTCGCTTGCGATGTTTTCTTCAGGATGGGCGAATGCCGTGAGCCGTTTCGCTGTGAGATCTACGCCCTTGCGCCCGAGTATGTCCTGCAAGGCCGCATTGGCCATCATGATGTGGCCTCCCCGGTCCAACAGGGCGATTCCCAGAGCCGATTGCTCGAAGACCGCGCGGAAGCGAGCCTCGCTGGTCTGCAATTCAGCCGTGCGGGCAGCCACCCGCTGCTCCAACTGGTCTGCATAGGCCTCGAGTTCCTCATACAGCCGAGCCTGCCGAATCCCGATTGCCAGCTGCTGAGATATGTCGCGCATGGCCGCCATCTCGTCTGCTGTTGGTCTCCCTTTCGTCTCGCGGCCAACATTCAGGGCGCCCAGGAGTTCATCCTGGGCCTGCAACGGGAGGCTGACGAAGGAGCGCACTCCCTCTTGCCGCAATCTCTCGACTGTGGGCGACGGGGGAATGGACGAGAGATCCTCCACGACGTGAGGTTCACCGTTCCTCAAGCTGCGGAGCGAACGGCTCCAGCCCAGCGGCATGCAGCGGCCCTCTGCCAGGACGGCCTCTCCGTCGGTTTCGACACACAAGAGCCGTTTTCCTTCGGCCTCATCATCGACCAGCTCGACGCTTGCCCGCTTGCACTGGACCAGGCGGTGGAGCCGGTTGAGGGAGGCTTCTGCGATCGCCTCAGCGGACTGGGCCCGCAGGATTGCTTGATCCAGTTCGTGGAGAACCTGCAGTCGCTCGGCATACTGGCGCAATGCCCCCTCAATGCGCTTCCGCTCCGTGATGTCCCGGAAAAGCCCGACGGCGCCGGTGATTGTTCCTCTCCTGGTTCGGATGGGGGCCGTACTCACGAGCAGGTCCCGCTTCTCTCCGTCTGGCTTGATGAGGGACATCTCCAGATCCTCGTGCGTCTCCCCATTCAATGCGGCCCGGGTCAAGGGCAGGTCCCGGGGATGGTAAGCGGTCCCGTCTGGATAGCAGAGGCACAGATCTCCGTGGCTGCTGTAGTCCCGTCCGTACGGGACGCTGCGCGAGTAGAGCTCTTCAGCGGCCGGGTTTGCCAGTGTGATCCGCGCCTTCTCGTCCGCCACGATGATTGCCTCCGGCGTGTTCTCGATAATGGCGTTGAGTTGGGTGCGCTCTGCGTTCAGCTGTCTCATCAGTTGCTCGCGCTCCGTCACGTTCAGCAATGAGAAGACGAGCCCATCAACCTCGCCCTCCTCGTCGCCAACGGGCATCAAGCTCCAGTCCCAGTACGTGATGCCTCGATCAGGCTGGTCTGAATAGACGAAGGGCCTTCCCCGGAACGAGACCGGCTGGCCCGTCTGCACCACCTGCTGGAAGATCGCCTCGTTTTCGGGATCTGGGAAGAGCTTAAAATGGTTCTTTCCGATCAGTTCATCCTTCGAGTGCCCAGCTCCCTCGGCGTAGGCCGTGTTTAGATGGACAAAGTTGAACTCAGCATCGAGGTAGACCAGCTGTGCGTGCGTGTTCTCCATGATCGTCTGGAGCTTATCCCGTTCCTGTTGGAGATCGGCAGCCAGTGCCTCTGTCCGACGGCGTTGTGCGTTGATCTCCGCGACCAGGCGTCGTCGGTCGGACACATCGCGCCAAACCACGACGGCACCTTTTACGGCACCGCGGCTCGGCAGGGGAGCTGCTGAGGCGAGCATGACCAGCGTCTCGCCGTCCACATGGTGCAGGATGTAACGTGCTCCTTCCACCTTCTCGCCCTGCAGTGCGCGGCGCGACGGCAAGCTGTCCAGCGCTGGCGGTTGGCCCTCGGCGGTTTGTAGGTCCAGCCGGGTCACTAGCTCCTCTGAGTGCGCCCCGACAGGATTCTTGCCATAGAGTTCAGTTGCTGCCGCATTCGAGTGGAGGACGACACCCTGCTCGTTGTAGACAAGCACTGCGTCTCTCATCGCCTCAAGCACGCCGTCCAGTGGCTCCGCCTGACGATGTATGCGCAGGGCGAGTTCGTCCGTCTCGTCTAAATGGCCAACGCCTTCTTCAGTTGCCTTATCAGGCTTACTAACACTGACCCAGGCGCGGAACGGATCGCCATGAGCGGGACGGATTACCAGTTCTGTCTCCAGGCGTGACCCGGGTTCTGCTGAGGATGCTTGTTCCAGCAATTCGATGAGACGAGTACGGTCTTCCGGAGCGACATAGTCGGTGAGTTGTTTTCCGGACAGGGAGACTGTCGACGTTCCCAGGAGTTCATCCGCTGTCTGGTTTGCGTCCTTGATGATACCCTTCTCGTTTGTCAGAAGGTCGCAATCCGGCGAGAGCCCCGTGAGCTGTCGATAGCAGCTCTGCTCTCCTTCCAGGTGTTGATGGGTGGCCAGGCGGTCGCCATCAGGCCTACTTGAGCTGAGCTGGTCTCTGTGCATAGCCTCCAGCTCCGCACGTACGCCAGTTCTCGTCTCCTCCACGTCGATCACGCTTTCATCCGCCGCCCCTGTGGCTGCTGTCATCGTCTGCAGAGGTAGCCGGGCGCCCAGTGCCAAACCCACGGAGCCCACCACCTCTCCTTCACGACCCTCAATTGGGCGCACCCAACACCTGTGCGACCGCCCTCCGATCTTGGTCTCCAGGTTCGCAGCCTCGCCGCGAAGGGCCTGCCGGTGGGCCGAGATGAGATCGCGACTCCCCGAGAATGCTTCAAGGTCTTCCAAGTGTCTTCCCAGTGCCTGGCCGTCCTCCCATCCCATCGCGCGTATGGATGTCCCGGAGCACGATGTCAACTGCAGATCGGCATCCGTGGTCCACGATAGGAGCGGAAGCTGCTCCAGCACCAACTCCAGGCAGGCACTGCTCGTCCGCAGCCCGTCTCGCGCGCGGCGCAGGACCATCTGCGGATCCCGCTCGGCCTGCAGTGGAGGGATGTCTTGGGTCCCGCTCATCCCCTCCAGGTCCTTTTCGACATCGCGCAGCTGCTCTATCAGCGTACTTGCGTGCCTTCGCTCCGCGTCAGCTCTTCCCTTGTCCTCCATCTCACGCTCCGATCTATCTATCCAGCCTCGAGCAGATCACTGTGGGGGCTGCCTGCCCTGGTGACAACCGGTGGTGCTTCGTGGTCTTGGCGCCCTTGGGCGAGGTCGTCTGGCCAGCACCCTCGCTGGGTCACGGGTTCCATTCCTAGCCGTGTTCACGTCTGGCTTGTGGTCCTGTTAGGGCTCTCGGGCCACATGCTTCGTACCGTCACTTGTCAGTGAGGATCCGCTTCTGATGGCGCTTGCCTTTGAAGCTCTTCTCGACGAAGAGCGGCTCGCCGGTGAATGGATCTGTCTCAGTGTAGTACATCAGTGTTGAGTACGTGGACGGGGTGGGCGTGAAGATCTGCACTTGCTCGGGAACCAGTTCTAACTCCTCCACGGCGAACGCGCGCAACCGCTCCATGTCCGCCGCCGTGCACCCCGGATGGGCGGCGATGAAATAGTAGGTGAGAAACTGCGGCAGGCCGGCCTTCTTGGTGGCTGCGTAGAACCGCTTGCGAAACGCTAAGAGGGCATCGCGTCCAGGCTTCCCCATGGCAGCCAGCACCCGCTCCTCTGTATGCTCCGGAGCGATCTTCATCTGCCCGGGGACGTGATGGCATGCCAGCTCCTCCAGATACGCCTCACCGTGCACCTCGTCTTCCAACACCAGGTCGTGACGGAGACCGGAAGACACGAAGACCTTCTTTACCCCGGGCACGCTGCGCAGGCGCTGCAGCAGCTCCTGATGGCGGCTATGATCGACGGGCAGGGAGGGGCATATCTCCGGGTAGATGCAGCGACGATCCCGGCAGGCACCCTGACGTAGTTTCCTGGCGCATTCATAACCGTACATGTTGACGGTCGGCGCGCTGACGTCCTGGATGATGCCCGTGAAGCTCGGATGGTGTGTCAACTGGCGTACCTCTGCCTCGATGGATTCCGGGCTCCGCCAGCGGATGGTGCGGCCCTCGTGCACCGCTATGGCGCAGAAGTTGCACTCCCCGTAGCAGCCCCGGTGGGTACTCACCGCAAACCTGATCGTCTCCAGGGCCTTGATGGAACCCTGGTTCTCGTAATAAGGGTGTGCCCTTCGTTCGAAGTCCAGGCCGTAAACATGATCCAACTCCTCCTGGGTCAGGTACGGAGTTGGCGGATTGTGAATCAAGTAGCGATTGCCGTATTGTTGCGTCAGACCATCAGCGCTGCGAGGGTCATTGTTGTCATAGAACGCCTGAAACATATCGATGAAGATTCGGTGGGCCATCTTCTCGTCCTTGCCCAGGCTCATCTCCTCGTAGGCTGGAAGCGTGCGGTAGCCCTTCTGCGGCGTGTCGTCGATGTAGCACAGACCCCGTAGGTGGCGCGGGTCGTCCCCAAACCGAAGCGCATCGGCGAATGCCACCACGCTTCTCTCTGCCATCCCGTAGATCAGGTAGTCCGCCTTGGCGTCCAGGAGTACGGAGCGTCGGATGCTGTCATCCCACGCGTCATAGTGAGCCACGCGGCGCAGGCTGGCCTCAACACCTCCCAGCACGATGGGCGCCGTGTTCTTGAAGTACCGTCTGATGAGATTGGTATAGACAATGACCGCACGATTCGGGCGGCGATTGTTTCGGCCCCCAGGTGTGTAGTCATCGGACCGCCGGGGCTTCTTCAGGGCCGTATAGTTCGCCACCATCGAGTCCATGCTCCCGCCAGAGACGCCCCAGAAAAGGGTGGGCTCCCCCAAGCGTGTGATATCCTCTGGGCTGTGGATATCCGGCTGAGCGATTACACCCACGCGGTAGCCCAGATCGGTCAACACGTGGCCCACGACAGAGATGCCTATGAGCGGGCTGTCAGTGTAAGCGTCACCGGTAACCAGGATCACGTCGAGTTGCTCCCAGTTCCGCTCGTCCAGCTCTTCGGGTGTGGTGGGCAGGAACATCGTAGCTCGATTGTGCCACAGCACGGGTGGTGCGTCAAGTCCGTGGGAATGTGCGGCGGGGATACGACTGAAGCCATTGCGGCGGTGGGCCTGGACGGGCCGTCACTGCAGCAACGGCTTCAGCCATCGCTCCGATCTAGAACAGAAACATCTTCTGGCTGAGGATCGCCTCGCGCATGCTGTGTACGTCGCCTAGCTGACCTTCGAGCACCCGCTCGACATCTCCCTGCGCCGCAGGCGTCAGCATGCCGTTCGCCGAGCGGACGAGAGCTGTCGCGATCAGCGGCGTGTCCAACGGAGCACCGATCTGCGAGAGAATGTAGACGGTCGCCTCCTCCACGTCTTCCACCTGCTCGACGATCGCCTGCGCTGTGGAGAGAGCCAGCACGTTGTACACCTTCCCCACGTGCGAGATGGGGTTCTTGCCACACGCCGCCTCGAGGCTGGTGGAGCGGAAGGGCGCAATGACGCCGTTCACTCGGTTGCCCCGGCCTACCGCGCCATCGTCACCCATCTCTGCCGATGTCCCTGTCAGTGTTAGGTAGACTTTGTCACTCTTCAAATCATCGGCGGTATTGACCGCCACCGTGACTTGGCGGGAGTCCAGCTGGGCGGCGTAATCCTGGATAGTTGCCTGTGCCGCATCTCTGGCCGTCTGGTAGGCTGCGCGGTCTCCGATTTCCGTGGCCAAGAACGGCAGGGCGACCGTGAGGATCAGCTCGCCATCCTGGCGCATACCCATCACCTTGACGTCTTCCCCGATCGGGAACTCGTCGATGAGCTCATAGTTGATAAACTGCGCGGTTTCGTACACTGCGTACTCGAGACCCGATCGCGGCCAATGGCTGACGCCGAAGCTCGTGTCATTGGCCGTCACATGGTCGACCACATACTGTAGCTCAGACGCCCCGCGACCCACGTAGCTCTTGATCTTCATGTGCTTGTCTGGATCCAGGTACCGCATCGTCTCGCGGATATGTTGCTTCGCCGCTGTGACAGCGAGGTCGTCCAGAGGGATGTCGGTTCCCTTCCAGGACGGCACGCCCCGACCGGCGATCTGAATGAGGATCCGTTTGGCAAGCTCGCCGCGCCCGTAACCGAGCTCGACTTCACCTGCCACTAGCTGCACTTTGTCGAAGTTGTGGTGCAGCATCACCCCCAAATTCTCCCGGCACCAGCGTGTATACTCAACGGATATCCTCTCAGCAATCCCATCACACAAGCTGTCTGGATGTCCGATTCCTTTCCTCTCCACGATCTCAACGGGGATGTCCTCGATGGATGGCCCTGTCGCTTCGGTCACCACGATGTTGCGTCTCGTCACGTTGTCCTCCTAAGGCATCTACTGATTCACGCTCTGTATAAGCTGGGGTCCTCGCGGGCTCACTGGGCCACGATCGGACTACCCGCGTACCAGTCGGTTCTATCGAGCTTCGTCGACAGGCCCCCAGGTTCCCTCTGACAAAAAAACACCCCTCTCCGGAAAGGAGAAGGGGCACAGCCGCGCTGGCGTGAGCACCTCTCATCTTCCAGATACACCGTTCTGCCGGAATTGGCACCTGCCTTGCAGCATCGAAGGCGGTTGCCGAGGTTTCACAGGGCCGGTCCCTCCACCTCTCTGGATAAGAGCTTTGCCATATATTCAGTTGTCGCGCCGGGCCTCGTGCCCAGCACAGCGAGGATACTACCACGGATCAGCGGGATGTCAACTCTAGTGAGCTGAGATGGAAGCCCCATCCTTTGCTCGTGGTCCGGGATGATCGGCTATCCCCTTTGCCTGCGCGGAGTGGTGGAGAATCGAGAGTTTCGTCCTCCGCTCTCTTGCTGCTGACGGATCC
>CAZGSX010000094.1:0-10730 GCA_964528475.1 uncultured Anaerolineales bacterium | reverse complement strand
ACCAATCCACGTATCAGACAAAGGAGCTCGCATCACATGTCAACAGGTACCTCTGATCCGACATCGGACTTCTTGTTTCGGCAAGAGCTGGAGGACGTCGCACCTTTTGTCGCCGACCTGATTCGCTGGGAGGACGAACGACAGGCTCGTAAGCTTATTTTCATCCCCTCGCAGTCGTACGCTTCGAAAGCGGTGCGCGAGGCCCTTGGCTCTCGCTTCCAGAACATCTATGCTGAGGGTTATCCACCCACCCGAATGACGCGGGTGCCGGAGGAACGTCTACACGACGTGCCGTGGCAGCTCGCCTTCTACCGGCGGTACGCCGACCGCCGCTTCTACAAGGGCAAGGACTACGTCAATCTAGTGGAATCGCTGGCACAGCGGCGATGTGCGCAGGTGTTTGCGCACGGTTCCATCGGTCCAGAGCACATCCACGTCAACATCCAGCCCCTCTCGGGGACGCCAGCGAACCTGGGCGTCTACTGGACGCTGATGGAGCCTGGGGACACCTTGATGGGACTCGACCTCTACCAGGGGGGGCATCTATCGCACGGCTCCGAGTTCAACATCTCGGGCCAGCGCTACCGCGTGGTATCGTACGGCGTCGATCCCAAGACGAAGCGTCTCGATTACGACGCCATCCGCGAGCTGGCGCTAGAGCACCGACCGAAGGTGATCGTGGCGGGGTACACTTCGTACCCTTGGGCGCCGGATTGGGAGGCGTTCCGAGCCATCGCCGACGAGGTCGATGCCTACCTGTTGGCGGACATCGCGCACGTGGCGGGCTTGGCGTCCGCTGGCGTGTATCCCAACCCGGTGGGAATCGCTGACGTGGTCACCTTCACCACGCACAAGACGATGTGCGGTCCGCGCGGTGCGGTGATCATGACCACAGACCAGGAACTGGCCCAGACCATTGATCTGGCGATCTTCCCGGGCGAGCAGGGGGGACCCCACGTCAATAAGTTCGCCGCGATGGCGGTGGCCTTCGAGCTGGCTCAGACGGAGCAGTTTGAGCGCCTGCAACAGCAGATCGTTACGAACGCGCAAGCGTTGGCTCAGGGGCTCACGGAGCGCGGGCTGCGCCTTGCCTATGGCGGCACGAACACACACCTGATGCTCGTCGATTTGAACTCCATTGCCGCTGAAAGCGCAGCACCGACAGATCTCACCTACCCGGTCTACGGGGAGCCGGCGGTACGCATCATGGACCTGGCCGGGATGGTGGCGAACAAGAACACGATCCCTGGGGACGAGGAGACACCCCTGGCGACGGGGATTCGACTGGGCACGCCCTGGCTGACGCAGCGGGGGCTGGTGGCAGAGGATATGGACGTCATCGCCGGCTTGATCCACCGCCTGCTCACCCACATCCAACCCTTTGCCTACAACAGCCTTATCGGCACGCTCCCCCGCGGGAAGGTGGACCTAGATGTGCTGGAGGAGGTACGGTTGGGGGTGGCAGAGGTTGCTGAAAAAGCGGGCATTGACTTCGAGTACGAGAAGAGCGCCTATCCACACTACACGTTCCTGTCTGAGCCGGATGGCACTCCGATGACGCTCTGGGTTACCGGATGGCGCGCCCGCCAACACCTGGACCAGGTGGCGACGTCCAACATCCTGACCCTGGAGCCGGGCGACACGATCACTACGTATCTGCTGGATCGCCAAGGCAAGCTGATCGACGAGGTGGTCATAGAACGTGAGACCCAGGACCAGGTGGGACGCGACCGGTTCCTGGTGACCACAACGCCACAGAACGCGGGCCTGGTTACGTCCTGGCTCCGTGGCCTGGCCGACGGATACACGGTCTTCGATGATAGCGATGTGTTCCGCAAGGTGGAGGGTCCGGTCGTGGTCGAGGCCATGGAGGCCGTCGTCGAGCACGAAAGCGGGGCAGAGGCCGGTTCGTCGGGCGAGTCGCTATTCGAATCACGCCCCGAACGGTTCGATCTCACGAAGACCTTCTTCGTGGGACAGCCCAAGCTAGAGGGATTTGGCCCCCACGCGGAGCAGGCGGACTGGACCTGGCAAGAGCCTCAGGATGCGAAGCTAAAACGAACGCCCCTCTACGAAATACATTGCGAGATGGGGGCGAATATGGTGCCCTTCGCCGGATGGGAGATGCCCGTCTGGTATACGTCGGTGAAGGAGGAGCACCAAGCCGTGAGAGAGACAGCCGGACTCTTCGACGTCGGGCACATGGGTGTGTTTGAGGTGACGGGCCCGAATGCCATCACGTTCCTCGACGTGGTGTTTTCCAACTACGCCGCGTGGATTCAGGATGATGAGTCCATGTACGGGTATTTCCTGGAACCAGACGGGAGTGTGATTGATGACGGCATCATCTACCGGGTGAGTGCCGAGCACTTCTACCTCGTGGTGAATGCCTCAAACGAGGACAAGGACTGGGATTGGCTCAACGCGGTGAACGACAGGAAGGTGAAGATCGACGAGGAGAGGCCGTGGGTCGAGGTTGAGGCCCGGGCCACCCTGCGCAACCTGAAGGATCCCGAGTGCGGCGTCGACCAGAAGCGGGATCTGGCACTCCAGGGGCCGGCGTCGCTGGAGATCCTGCAGCGGCTCACGGACAACGCTGAGCTGAGGGCGGATCTGGCGCGGGTGCGGCGCACCGAGGTGACTGAGTGCGAGCTGGCCGGAGTCGCCCTGGTCATCGCGCGAACCGGATACACGGGCGAGGAGTGGGGCTACGAGATCCTGGTCCATCCCGACGACGTTGAGACGCTGTGGAACGCGATCCTGGAGGCGGGTGACGACCTGGGGGTGAAGCCCTGTGGGCTGGCGTGCCGTGACTCGACGCGCATCGAGGCCGGCCTGCCGCTCTACGGACACGAGCTGGCGGGTCCCTTTGAGATCAACCCGGTCGAAGCGGGTTTCCCCGGATACATCAAGTATCACAAGCCGTTCTTCGTGGGGCGGAGTGCCCTGCTGGCTCGAGAGGCCAGCCGAGACCGAGAGCTGATTCGCTTCCGGGTGAAGGAGAAGGGGACACGGCGTCCGGATCTAGGCGACCCCGTGGTCAATCGCCGGGGCCAAGAGATCGGGAAGGTGACCAGCTGCTCTATCGATACGGAGGGCTATCTGGTGGGGCTGGCTATCGTGGAGAAGCGGTACAACGTGCCGGAGACGCCCATCGCGATCTTCCCTCTGCGGGGGAAGTCCCTTGATGAGGCACTGTTGCGCAGAAATCGTGTACAGCTACCGGTGGGGGCGACGGTGCTCACTCGCTTCCCGGAGGAGGAGGGGGCGCGCCCACCGTGGATGGGCACCGAGGACTGAGGTATGAACGAACGACCTAAGGTATTTGTCACAAGGCGCATCCCAGAAGCGGGTCTGCGAGAGGTGCGGGACGCTTGCCAGGCCCGGGTGTGGGACGGGGAGCTACCGCCGCCAAGAGAGGTGATTCTCCGCGAGGTGGCGGAGTGCGAGGGCCTGCTCTGCCTGGTGAGCGACGAGATCGACGGAGCAGTTATGGATGCCGGGGATCTGCGGGTGATCAGTCAGTACGCAGTCGGAGTGGACAACATCGACGTGGATGCAGCCACGGAGCGGGGAATCCCAGTGGGACACACGCCTGGCGTGCTGACGGACGCCACGGCGGACCTGGCCTTTGCCCTATTGATGGCCGCCGGTCGCCGTATCCCCGAGGGCGTTGACAAGGTACGCAGGGGCGAGTGGAGGGCCTGGGACCCGATGGGGCTCTTGGGGGCGCAGGTATGGGGAGCCACGCTGGGTGTGGTGGGACTGGGCCGGATTGGGACGGCTGTGGCCCAGCGCGGACGAGGGTTCCAAATGCGGGTGCTGTATCACAATCCCCGTCGAAAACCCGACCTGGAAAAGGAATTGGGCGTCACGTATGCTTCCTTGCCAGGATTGCTGGAGGAGGCGGACTACGTCAGCATCCACACGCCCCTTCTTCCCGACACGTATCATCTGGTGGATGAGGCCGCTCTGCAAGCCATGAAGCCTGAAGCCATTCTCATCAATGCCGCCCGCGGTGAGATCGTGGACACGGACGCCCTGGTGAGGGCGCTCCGCGAGGGCTGGATTGCCGGGGCGGCCCTGGACGTCACAGATCCAGAGCCTCTACCGGGTGACCATCCGCTGGTGCACCTGGCGAATTGCATCGTTGTGCCCCACATCGGGAGTGCCACGGTTCACGCCCGGAACCGGATGGCCGAGATTGCGGCGCAGAACCTGCTGGCCGGGCTGCGTGGGAAGCCGCTGTCGCACTGCGTGAACCCGCACGTGTACGGAGAGGCGGACTGATGGGACGGATTGTCTACACGGAGACGCCAGGGAAGACGCGCCACCACTATCGGCGCTCGGTGGCGGAGATGTTACGCCGGCTGAGCCAGAAGGATCGAATCGACCAGGAGGCGAAGGACCAGGCGGCGGTGGTGGTCCTCTGCCTCCAAGGTATGGCGGACACGGTGGATCAGACCGTGCGGGCGTGGGAGGATCGAGACTACTGGATGAAGGCGGAGCATTTCAGCCGGGATTGGACGTGGCTCGATCCCATGGCGGATCAACTGGGTGCATTGATCCATGAAGAACGGTGGGAGGAACTACCGGCGTTGCTGGCCAAGCTCGCCCCGCATTTTTCCGACATCACGGTCAAACGAATGACGCGGAGCGCGAGTTTCTGGGAGGGAGCATACGACAAGCTGATGAAAGGCTGATGGACCCGGCAGCAGCGCCACGTGCGGCTACGAACCCAGGACGCTGATGTTGGTGGCGGGGGGCGGCTTCAGCCGTTTCCAAGGCCCCAGGCCTTAGATGCAGCGGGACTGAAGCCGCCCACTGTCGACCCACGGAGCTGCGCATGACGGTAAGGACGGCTGCCCTTCTCGTTGCCGGTCCAGCCAGCCGAACGAAGAGTCGTTGAGGCCGCTGCACTAGCCCTATGGCCTCAACAAGGATGGCCGTAACGACTCCAGTCGTTACCCTCGCTGCAGAGCGCCTGCGATAGCAGGCAACTGAAGTCGCTACAGCTCCCTGTGTTGAGGGCTAAAGCCGCTCCTCGACCCCTATAGGCATCATGACCATCCCGCTGATGACCTTGGGATAGAAATCGGTCGACTTCTGAGGCATCCGTTCTCCGGCGGCCGTGCAGGCCTGCACCTGCTCGATCCGCGTGGGGTTCATCACGAGCAGGAACTGAGCCTCCTCCTCGTCTACGGCATCGTAGCCCATCTGCGGATCGCGCAGGTACTCGATACACTCCTTGCGCTCGACCGCCTCCTCACTGATGTCCATCACGCCCTGAATGAGCAATTCGTGTAGTACTGTAACATCCAGCATTCGCCAAGCGGGATCGCGACCGGGCAGAAGTCGATCCATTGTGTCTGATGTCTTGAGCTCCAGAACCGTGAACCCACCGCTGTAGAAACCAAACCGAGGATGTTCCGGCGTCGCCCTGTCGAGAAGGGCTTCCAGCTCCTCCCGGTCGCGGGCATGGATCACGTTGAAGTACTCCTCGGCCTTGTGCAGGATTTCGGGGGCTCCCATCTTCGTGTAGGAGTGAATCAGCCGATGGGTGGGGAGGATCACCAACCCTGGATCCTGCATGCTGACCATGGTCACCATCCGGTAGTTGAACCCGGCATTGGCAGGCGCGTCAGGATGCTTCCTCTGCATCTCACCCTGGTAGTTGAGCGCCGTCTCGTAGCGGTGATGACCGTCGGCGATAATCAGGTTCCGCTTGGGCGCCATCTCCTCCATCACGCCCTCGAGAACGGCGGAGTCGGTGACGGGCCAGAACTGCTGCAGGACGTCCCGCTCAAAAAGATCCCGGGCCTCGAGAGGCTGGCTGCTCGCCACAGCACCGTCAAGCAGCTCGTTGATGCGATCTCCCGGATAGAGCATGAAGATGTGCCCGAAGTTCACCTCGGTGGCCCGCATCAGGTTCAGGCGGTCCACCTTGGGGCCGGAGTGCGTGCGCTCGTGGGGAAGTACGATACCCGCGTCGAAGGGCGCGAGCTGGAATGCGGCGATCAGGCCCTGCCGGGTCTTCTCCGTGCCGTCAGGGGTGGTGAAGCTCTGACGGAGGACATACAGAGCCGGGACGTCCTCCCGCATCAGCACGCCGGAGCTTAGCCAATCCTCATAGTAGTCCCGGCCGCGGGTGTAGACGTTGTTTCCCTCGTGATCATCCTCTGTCTCCTTGCCTCGGATGATGCGAACGACGTTGTAGGGGCTCTTCTCGTAGTACTTATCCTGGAGGCCATGGCGCACGCGGTCATAGGGTTGGCTGATGACCGACGAGAGATCATCGATGGTACCGGGATCATAGCGGGTGCCTCGAAAAGGTTTGATGGTTGCCATACTCATCTCCTAGTTTGATGTCTGGGGGAAGACCTGACAGGGCTCAGAGGGCGGAGTCCTGTCAGATCTCCAAGGGTAACGCTCTACCGACTGGCGATCTCTATGGCGATGCGTGCGGTCTCCTCGCCCACGCGAGCCTTGGCCTCGACGGTACCAGCACCGATATGCGGCGAGCCGATCACCTCCGGACGGGCCATCAGCTTCTGCCCGCGCTCCTCAGCCTCGTCCTCGTAGACATCGAGGGCTGCACCGGCGACCTTGCCGCTCTCGATGGCCTCAAGGAGGGCATCCTCATCGAGCGTGCCCCCGCGGCCGCAGTTGATGACGTACACCCCATCCTTCATCTTGGCGAACTCCTCCTTGCCGAGCAGATGATGGGTCGCTGAGGTGTGCGGGACGTGGAGCGAGATGTAGTCAGCGCGCTCCAACAGCTCATCGAACTCCACCTGCGTCGCGAACTCGACGTCGATATCGGTGCGGCGATGGAAGAGCACGAGCATCCCCAGAGCGCGGGCTTTCTGCCCGACCAGGCTGCCGATGCGGCCAAAGCCGATCAATCCGAGTGTCTTGCCGGCCAGCTCAGTTCCTACCAGCTTCTTCTTCTCCCACTTGCCCTCCTTCATCGACATCGTCGCCTGGACGATGGGGCGGGCGAGGGCGAAGAGATAGCCCACAGTCAGCTCTGCCACAGCGTTGGAGGATGCGGCTGGTGTGTTCCGCACCTCGATGCCTTTCTGCTCCGCGTAATCGACATCGATGCTATCCAGGCCGACGCCGGCCCGGATGATCGCCTTCAAGTTGGTGGCCTTGTCGATGAGCGGCTCTCGGACCTTGGTCCGACTCCGTACCACCATGGCCTCATAGTTGGCAATGATCTCCCCCAAGCCATCGAGGGTGATATCGTCCTTGACGTCAACGTCGACGCCGCCCTCGCGCATCGCTGCAATCGCTTTCGGATCCAGTGGGTCGCAAACAATCAGCTTCATCGTCGTGTCTCCTTAGTTCTCTGTTGCTGCTTGTCCAGGTCGCACAGCCGACCAGACTTCCCCTCGGTGGCTACGCTAGAGATCCAGGATGTCCTCGATCTGCTCAGTCAGCCACTGCACATCTGGCAACGTGAGGTCGCCCATGTGGGCAATGCGGAAACACTCCTCCTTCAGCGGGCCGTAGCCGTTGGAGATCTGCGCCCCGCGCAGGGCAAGCTCGGCGTTGAGATCGGCGACGCTGATCCCACGGGTGTTTTTGACGTTGGTGACGGTGGGTGAGAGGTACCGCTCGTCGGAGAACAGATCGAAATACTCCCGAGCCCAATCCTGTACGTACGCGGCCATCTGCTGATGCCGCTGCCAACGGTTCTCTAGTCCGAGGGTCATGACCTCGTCCAGCTGCACCCTGAGGGCCTCGATCAAGCTAATACAAGGCGTGGCCCGGGTCTGATGCTTGTCGTACTTCTTATCCATCTGCTCATAAGCGAAGTAGTAGCCTGGCGCCGCCACCTCAAGCGCACGCTCCCGTGCGCGATCGCTCACCGCGCACACCGTCAGACCGGGCGGGAGAGCGAAGCACTTCTGGACCCCGGCGAGGGCCACATCGAGGCCCCACTTGTCGACCTCCATCTTGGCCCCCGCCATGGCACTGACGGCATCGACCAGGATCAGCACGTCGGGGTACTTCTCGTGGACGAGCTCGGCGATTTCATCGACGGGATTCAGCAACCCCGTGGAAGTCTCGTTGAACACGATCGTGATGGCATCGTAGTCCCCGCTCGACAACGCCTCGTCAACGAGATCAGGAGTGATGGCCTGACCCCACTCGACCTCCACGGTATCGCTCGGTACGCCGTTGGTCTCGCAGATGGTGTGCCAGCGCTCAGAGAAAGCGCCGCAGACCGTGTTGAGGATCTTCTTATTGGTGGCCTGGCGCACGGAGCCCTCCATGACGCCAGTCGATGATGTGGTGAACAGATACACACGCTGCTTCGTGTAGAGCAGCTTCTGGAGATTCTCCGTCACCTCCTTGTGAAGCGCGGAGTACTCGGGAGCGCGGTGGTGGATGATGGGCGTTGCTTGGGCTTCGAGGACCGTCTCACGCACGTGCGTGGGCCCGGGGGTGAAGAGCTTTCTGTACATCATTTACCTCCTGTTCGGTGAGCCTATGGTGCAGTAAGCGTGCCAGCTGACAGATGGGTGCTGCTAGGCTTGAGGGTAGGGAACGCCTTGTCCAGCATGCTTTCCATCGAAGGCGGTCGCCCAGTTTCCCACGTCACCAAGGACCCATCTATCGAAAAAAGGACGCACAACCCTATTAGGCTGTGCGTCCTCTGTCTCCGACCTGAGAGATTCCTCCCGAGTGACTAGGCGGGATTGCCCCTTCGGTACGTGGTCAGCGATATCGACATGCGGCTCGGACGTCTGGGGTGACCGGCCTGCACATCCATATCGACTGCCAGCGTTCTCCAGAGTGCCGAGACACGGGGTCCTGTGACCTGAGAGTTTCGCCGCTGCAATCAGCCGTTCGCAACGGCTTGCCCCTTCGGTGTCCGCGAGCATGCGGCCTCTCCCCCGCGCCCCAGGGCGGTGAGACTATGGTTTGAACCATTCTACACGATCCGGCCAAGAAAGTCAATCTGTAATGCCGGTGACTGGCGCCATCCCAACTGGGCTGAATGCAGAGGAATGACGACCACCTCCTTGGCCTTCAACCT
The DNA here is from genome assembly GCA_964528475.1 of uncultured Anaerolineales bacterium. Classification (GTDB taxonomy): domain Bacteria; phylum Chloroflexota; class Anaerolineae; order B4-G1; family B4-G1; genus SKLM01. The sequence goes on along the minus strand of CAZGSX010000094.1, from coordinate 1,678 downwards.
GCTGATGGCAAGCGGCGTCGACCGTGGTGCGGCGCCTCCCACTAGAGCCCGTCGGGCCCCGAGGCATCCTGCGACTTGATGTGACTGAGCATAGCGTTTCTGACCTGATTCTTGGCCTCGTCGAGATCGCAATCCTGGGAGGCCGCGATCTCAGCGGCAAGCATCTCCACGGCCTGATTGTAGAGCCGCTCGCCGCCGGTGGTCCAGTTGCCCCGGTCGCTCTCCGAGTAGGCCCAGAGATCTCGGACCGCTGCTGCAATCTTCTTTGGAACGCCGCTACTCACAGCGTCGCGGATCTCCGCCTGTCGTGTTCTGTAGTGTTGCGGCAGTGCATTAGCTTCATGATGGAGGGTCTCGAAGATGACGTGTGGATCGGCAAGTACCGGCCTGATGTCCGGCGACGATTCGGGGATACGGATGGTGTAGTCGTCTGCCATCATTTCCACCACGAGATACCGGGTCTCCTTGCCGTCCCAGGTGCGCACTTCCGTGTCCACCACCCTACCCACACCGCGGGTGCGGTGGAAGATAGCGGTACCCGTCTCAATTGCCGACATGACTGCCTCCTGATTGCCAAACTGTATCAAGTGTAATCACCTCCTAAAGCAGACTCTGGGCACCGAAGACCCTCGAAGCTCAGGCCCGCTACCAGACTTCCTGTGCAGCACGTGATGCAGTGCCGGCTCATACTGTTCCTCCAATCCGATGCACCTGAGAACAACTGTCTCCGTGTCGGACGTTCCGACTCCACTTTTCCCCGGCTCTCCTTTCAACCTCATTATGCCAAGCAAGCCTCGGCATTCTCAAGGATAGGAGAGGCTCATCGCCGCCGCCGCATCGCGCTTCGCCCTCTCGCCGCGCTGATCGTACCGAGCCGTCGTCTTGGGGTCCGCGTGCCCTGCGATCTGCTGGGCGGTGCTCAGATCCGTCTTATCAATCAAGTTGCTCAGCGCTGTACAGCGCAGATCGTGGGGCGACACATCGTCCACTTCGGTCTGTGCTGCGCGCTTCCGGACGATGGTGTAGGCAGCCTGGGGCGTCATCCTGGCGATACGCATCTTGCCGCTGTGATGGATCGGCACGAACAACGGCCCTCGCGCCTCCCCTCGGACCGCGATCCAATCGTTCATGGCCCGCTGGGCCCCATTTGCCACGTAGATCGTCCGCCCCGTCTGCCCCCTACCGGACCGTATTCGCACCGCCCCGGTCCGGCTGTCGTAGTCGCGCAGATCTAGGTTGACGATCTCAGCGCGGCGCGGTCCCGCCACGGCCCAGAGCGCAATCATCGCTGCGTCACGAGCTCCAGCAGGCGAGGGATCCTCGATACAGGCTTGGAGGAGACTGTGAATCTCCTCGCGGGTCAACACGCGGCCGGCGGGCTCCGGCTCGGCTGTCAGACTCTCCACCATCATCGCACGCTGGTAGTCCTCACTATCCATCTGTCCCAGCTCGTAAGCTGCTCTCAAAGTGCCTCGAATGGCACTGAGATGCTTGTTGACCGTGGCCGGCGCATAAGTCACCAACAGCCGTGCACGTACTGCCGCAACATGCTTCCGGCGCAGGGCCGCCCAACGGCAATAGTGGCAGGTTACGTCGCGTCCCCCTGTCCTCACGGCGTCAAGGCCAAGCAATCGGGCCACTTTGTTCAACGCAGCCCGCATGGTCCTCCGGCTCCCCT
>CAZGSX010000093.1:0-10735 GCA_964528475.1 uncultured Anaerolineales bacterium | reverse complement strand
GGGGTCGACGACCGACCATAGTGCAGAGGCAAGGTGGGTGGGACTCCTATCCTCAGTAGATCCAAGATCGCTCTGAGGGGAGGGCGAAGGCGTTGCAGCTGGAGGACAAGGTGAAAGACCGCAACGCGGATGTGGGATCCCGTCTGTCGTGCCCGGCCACGAGAGCGGTCACACCTGCGGAGGGCTATCCAACTCCCCTCCAACCCAGTCGAACCGAACTCCAACCAAGGCCAACCAATTCCCCGAATCAAATCCGACTGTCTTGATGTAATATAGGCCAGTGAGGATTCAGCAAAACTGCCTGATCACCTGCCCGGCGGCACGATCAGGCGTGAGACCAGTTGAGGAGGCTACGATGAGTGAAGTAGAAAGAACCAATACGCCCAGCGCCACGAACCGTGATGCTGACGCAGACGTGATCGTGCTCGGTGTCGGCACAGCCGGCGAGGATCTCTCGCTGCAGCTCCTCGATGCCGGGCTCGACGTGATCGGGATTGAACCGAACCTGGTGGGGGGTGAATGCCCTTACTGGGCCTGCCTGCCCTCCAAGATCATGGTTCGGGCCGCAAAGGCCGTCAAGGAGGCGGGCCGAATCGGTGGGATGGCCGGTGAGGCTGACGTATCTCCCGACTGGAAACCGGTGGCGGAGAAGGTTCGCTGGATGACCGGAGGGTGGGATGACTCGACCGCCAGGGAGCGGTACCGGAATCGCGGTGGGACGGTGATAAAAGCACACGGCAGGCTGACCGGTCCACGCTCCGTGGTCGTCGGAGATGAGACCTACACGGCCCGGAAGGGCATCGTGATCGCCACCGGCTCGGAGCCGTTCATCCCCCCGATCCCGGGGCTCGACGAGGTGGACTACTGGACGACGCACGACGTGATCGCGATGGAGGAAGTCCCCGAGTCGATGATCGTCATCGGGGGCGGCTCTTCCGGCTGTGAGCTGGGATGGGTGGCCGCGCAGTTCGGGGCCGACGTCACGTTCGTGGAGGCAGAGGATCATCTCCTGCCGAGCGAGGAACCGGAAGCCTCCGCGCTGGTGGAAGAAGCCTTTGCCGCCGAAGGGATCGAGGTGCGGACCGGCGCACGGGCCGAGCGGGTCGAGTCGCGCGACGGCTCGATCGTGGTGACGCTGGCCGGGGGAGATGAGGTGGCAGCGGAACGGTTGCTCGTCGCTACCGGCCGGAAGGTCGACCTGAGCAACCTCGGCCTTGAGTCTGCAGGGCTCGATCCTTCGGCGCCTTTCGTCGAGGTCGACGAGAACCTGCGGGCGGCCGACGGAATATGGGCCATGGGGGACGTCACGGGAGAAGCACTCCTGAGCCTCGTGGCCGTGTACCACTCCAAGATCGTCGCTGCTGAGATCCTGGGCAAAGATCACCCGCCGGTGCGACACGACGCTGTGCCGGGAGTCACGTTCACGGATCCCGAGGTGGGCAGCATCGGCATGACGGAAGCAGAAGCGCGGGATGCGGGACGGGACGTGGTGGTCGCGGTGAAGCAGCTACCGGCCACGTTTGCCGGAATCGTCCACTGGGTGGAGCGCGGGATCATCAAAGTGGTCGCAGACCGAGAGAGCGGGGCCTTGATCGGGGCCACGGTCGCCGGGCCTCAAGCCAGCGACGTTTTCGGCATGCTCAACCTCGCGGTGCACGCGCGCGTACCGCTGGCGGAGCTGCAGAGTATGTTGTACGGCTTCCCCGCGCTCTACAGCGCGATCGGTGAGACCTTGGGCGCGTTCGGGAGAGGCGTGATAACCGTGGTCGATCCCGAGTACGAAGGGCTGGAGGCGCTTGAGAAGGTCGGCAAGGAGCGCTGAGGCAGAACCAGAGTCGCATCGTAGCGGACCGAGTCCCTGAGGCTCGACTCGGTCCGCCGATGGGACAATCCAGATGTGAAACGCATTTTGAGGGACGAAAGGAAAGGCCCATACCACGTAAATCAAAGCTTCAACTGTCAAGGGAGTTGACCTCGAACAACTGACGGACATGATCGATCATATGGAGCACGACCTCGATCGAGCTAACTTCTCAACCCGGAACTATCGGACTTTGCGGCTCGCCACGGCTATGAAGTTGCTTGGGCTGACGATTGAGATATAGGCTCCTGTATGTGGGAGACGGCGCAACAACAGCCTCGACCCGATTCGAACACTGTTGCCCCTAACGAAGGCCTGTCCTAGCTGATACCCCACCAACAAGACCGGATGGTACTACATTCAGCGCCATCCGCGGTCAACGGCTGGGACGAATGGACTTCTCAGACAGGACAGCTCTTGCCTAAGACTCGTGTTCTCGGCTCTTTGCGAGGCCACTCAACCATCGTGAGGCGTCAAAATGAGGGAGCTGGAGCGTCAGCAAAGGGCACTCCTCCGTGAAGAGCTTGACCGGCCACGACAGCATCGCCAGACCCATTTGCACTGCTAGCTACTCACGCCGCTCCTTCTGCAGGTTATCTCGGCCTTGACCCAGGATAACAGCCTCGGTCAAGATCCTCGAGCATCGGCGTGATGCGCTCATGTTGTGCCCTAAGAGGCGACGCGTAGGACGGCTCGGCGGACAGTGCAAAGGGAGAAGACCCTGGCGACGGACGGGACCGTTAACCCGGCTACATCCGTGTCACGGGCTCGAGCCACAACACTTGATAGGGCTTGAGGGTGAGTGCAAACCCACCGTCCTCTGCCGCGTAAGTGGTGCCGGAGATGAGATCCTCGAATTCCCTTCCGCTGGGAATATCCAGCGCCTTCAAACTGGCGCACAAGGGCTGCTCCGTGGGGGAGACATTGTGAATACAGAACACACTGCTGTCATCGGCGGCAGACGTGCGCACTAACGCAAAAAGAGAAGCGTTGCCAATCTCCTCGGGGAGCAGGACGCGCTGGCCAGCGTTGGGATGAAAGGCTCGCTGCGAAGTACGAATGCGGATAAGCTCGAGATAAGGGCCAAAGACGCGGGAGCGCAAGGAGGTTGGATCGGACAACGTCTCTTCCAGCTGCCGGCGGCGGAACTGCTCCCGATTGATGGAACGGTACCGTCCCGTGTTCTCTACGCCTTCGCGGTAACTGCGGGAACCGAAGAGGCTGTGGACGTAGACACCGGGTACGCCTGCTAGACTGAGCATGATTGCCTGCGACGCCACAAACCGGCGAATCTGCAGATCCAGGGATTCACCGCCGTTCGGATCCGACAGGGCATCGAAATAGGAGATGTTCAGTTCGTACACCGACTCGCTGCCATCGGCGTTCGTCTTGTGGGACACAAAGCCGCCGTGCAGCTGGGTGAAATCGACCAGTGCCTGTACCTCTGAGGGGCGAAGAATGCCCTCGACGGGACGCACGCCGATGCCGTCGTGGGAAGCCAAGAAGTTGAAGAAGGTCGTACTGTCGGATGGCGCGCTCAGTCCCGCAGCCCAGTTGGCAAGGCGAGTGGCGTCCCCGGAGTGGAAAGAGTGGAGCACGAGCGGTGGCAGGGGGAACTGATAGACCATCTGAGCCTCGTCGGTGCCGTCACCGAAGTAGGAGACGTTCTCTTCGTGAGGCACATTCGTCTCGGTGATCAGGACCACGTGCGGGGCGACGGCGTCTAGCGCGGCGCGGAAGAGCTTTACCACGCGATGCGTCTCTTCAAGGTGGATGCAAGAGGTGCCGATCTCCTTCCACAGATAGGCGATGGCATCCAGCCGAATCACCTGGGCGCCCTTTTCGACGTACGTCAGCAGCACGTCGATGATGTCGAGCAGCGTATCGGGGTTGGCGAAGTTCAGGTCGATCTGGTCGGGACTGAAGGTGGTCCAGACCCACTTCTCGCCTTCAGCCGTCTGTACAGGCGTCAGGAGCGGCTTGGCACGCGGACGGACCACGTTTGAGAGATCGGTGCCGGGCTCCACTGTGATGAAATAGTCCACGTATTTCCTGTGGCCGTCGACAAATGCCCGGAACCAGGCACTGTGAGCAGATATGTGGTTGATGACAGCGTCGAACATCAGGCGGAAACTACGGCCCAGACGCTCTATGTCGGCCCACGTGCCCAGTTCGGGGTTGACGGTGGTGTAGTCGATGACCGAGAATCCGTCGTCCGAGGAGTAGGGGTAGAAAGGGAGAAGGTGGACCCCGGTGACGATGCCCGCGACGTACTGCTCCAACACCTCGGCCAGGGTCTGCAACGGAGGCTGGCCTGGTTCGATCACCTGATCACCGTACGTGATGAGGAAAACGTCGCGCTCGGTGAGGCGCTCGGCCGGAGCGGTCTCAGACGCCTCCAGGGTGGGGTTGCGTTCTCGAAAGGCAGAGAGGCGCTTCTGGAGTCGGGGCCAGACCTGCTCAGCCGTGTCCTCGCCATACAGGAAAGCCAGATGATCTTGGATGCGCGTGTCTGCTGTCATAGGGGTGCTCTGATGTTGAGTCTCAAGCCATCCTTAACGTGTCGAAAGATGCCTCAGGCTGGCGAGCGTGCGCTTTGTTCAACGCTGCCCACTCTCCGAGTCGTCCCCGCGACGAAGGATATCAAGCTTCACAGCATTCGTCCAGAACGCCGACCAGCCGTCTCTCGAGTAACTGGTAGGAATAGTGGCGCCGCCCCAATTGGTAGTTGCACGCGGTCATGTCAGTCACGGAAGCTGGATCACGGAGCAGCGTCCGTGTCCGGTCTACGGTCTCCTCGGTGATGAAGGCGTCGAAACCGATCACCTGGAATCCCTTGGGTTGAATGTCGGTTCGGAAGACGTCGTAGCGCTGTACCACGATGGGACGCCGATAGTAGACAGCCTCCAAGAAGGCATTGCCAAACCCCTCCACCAGGGAGGGATAGCAGACCAGGTCCGCCTGCTGATAGGCGTCGGCCAGGGCGTAGATCTTGCCTCCGTCGGCGGTCTGGTCGCGGCGACGGTCAAAGACGTCGGCACCGAACAGCAATCGAACGCCCATCAAGTCGGCGTAACCCCGCAGATAGGCCTCATAGGCGGCCCCTTCGTCGCCAGATCGGTGGGAGATCACCACGGCACAGGGCTGACCCAGCCGCCGTGCCAGCTGAATAGTGTGCTCGATACCCTTTCGAGGGACGACCCGTGTGGGCTGCAGCAGGAACACCTCGTGGGTGCGAATCCCCAGTCTTGACCGCAGGTCTGCGGCGTAGTCGTCACCCTCAGGCGGGGAGTCGAAGTCCATGACGTTGGGGATGAGGAAGGCGTTCGCGCCCGTTCGGAGCGCCAATTGCTGAGAAGCGATCGAGTTGATAACGACGTGGTGCACCGTTAGTAGCAGCGGTGGAAAGCTGCTTCTGAGATAGTCCGTGGCGGCATTGGCCCAGAACCTCGCCCGCTCCCAGGTGAAGTCGTGGTGATGCGCGATGGTAGGGATGCCCGTCTCGGCGATGACCTCCGTCAGCGCCAGTCCCAGAGGCACGTGCACGGGGATCGTCAGGACGTTTTCAGCGATCAGCAGGTCCAGGCCGAAGGAGCGGAGGAAGCCACGGAGGTGTGTCTTGAGATGCTCCTTGAGTACGTGAACGCGCCGTGAGGTCTCTGTGGAGCGGATCGTGGTGCCGAACAGCGACGCGTTCAGCCCCGAAACGTCGGGATGCTGAAAGTGTGCCTCCGGCACCACGTGACAACGGTCGGCTGGCCAATCGGATGCACCAGCGAGGCAGAAGCACTCGTGGCCCAAGCCAGTGAGCACGTCCAACCACTTGCGGGCCTCCAGAGAGACGCCATCGGTGCCGCTCAGGCGCGTGGATACGAACCCGATCCGGCGAGGGTGGTTAACCGCCATCGCGGTGATCTCGTCGACTAGCCTTTCACGCCGCCCGCCGACAACCCCTCCGCCAGGAAGCGTTCCAGCGACAGGAAGAGAAAGACGATGGGCAGCGTCATAATGGTGGAAGCCGCCATGACCACGTGGGGCCGGGGTTGCGGATCGTTGAAGATGGTGTTGATGGCGATGGGCATGGTGAACATGGTACGGTCGGTTAGGAACACGAAGGCATACAGGTACTCGTTCCACGCAATCATGAAGGTGTAGATGAAGACCGACACGAGGGCGGGAACCGCCAGGGGCATGGTGATGCGCCAGATGACACTCAAGCGAGTACAGCCGTCAATCAAGCCGGCCTGCTCGATCTCGCGCGGAATGGTCCGAAAGTAATTGGCCAACATGTAGAGCGCCACAGGCAAGGTCTGGGCCAGGTAGGTGAACATCAACACCCCCAGATTGTCGCGCACCTCAAAGCCCACGCTTGCGCCAATCTGGTTTAGCATGGCAAAGAGGGGAATGATGAGCAAGATGCCCGGAAAGAGGTAGACGAGCAGGACGCCGTTGAGTAGAGCGTCCCGACCACGAAAACGGAGGCGCGCCACCGCATATGCGCCAAAGGTGGAGAGGATCACGGCAATCAGGGCCGTGGGGATGGAGACTTTGACCGTGTTGACAATGCTGCGGCCGAAGGCCTGATAGCTGCTGTGGTTGGGGTCGAATAGCTCCCGGTAGGCAGCCAGGCGTAGCTGACCTGGGATGTAGACGGGCTCTCGCCCACCAATCTCCACGTAGCTCTTGAACGACGAGCTGATCAGCCAGTAGAAAGGGAACAGGATGCTGACCAGGAAGAAGGTCAGCGTGATGGCAGAGATAAGCTGGCGTAGGGTGAACCGCCGGGCAAGATGCTCGACGAAGGTCAGACGCTCATCGCTATTTGCAGTCATGGGTACCTCCCCCTATTCCTCTTCCGCGCGGCGCATAACGACGCCGATGTAAAGCGCCAGGAACACGATGAGAATGAGGAACAAGATCATGGCATTGGCCGATCCCTTGCTCAAGTCGTTCATCTTGAAGCTGAACTGGTAGGTCAGCACGGGTAACACGTTGGTGCCAAAGCCCCCGCCAGTCAGCAGCCAGATATCGTCGAACTTGTTGAACGTCCAGATCAGGCGCAGCAAGAAGACGGAGCCCAACACATAGCGCAACTCCGGGAGGGTGATATACCAGAACTTGGCAAGCTCACCGGCGCCATCTACGTCGGCGGCTTCGTAGAGCGTCCTGTCGATCGCCTGCAGCCGAGCCAGGAGCATCAACATGGCGAAGGGGAAGTAGCGCCAGGCAGTGAAGACGATGACCAGGACGAGGGCTAGTCCGCGGGTAGCCAGGTAGGCCTTGGGGAGGTCTATGAGCCCCAGGCGCATCAACACGTCATTCAGGACCCCCGACGGCCGGGGATCCAGAATCCAGCGCCAGACAAAGGCCACACTGACGATGGGCGCCACGTAGGGGAACAGAAATACGGCCCGGGCAAGCCCGCGGGCGCGGAAGGGACGGTTGAGCAAAAGGGCGGCGACCAGGCCGACGGCAATTGTGACAATGGTCGCCACGAGCGAATACACGACGCTGGTGACTGCTGCTCCCCAGGACTGCAAGCTCTGGAACTTGAAGGCGAAATCGTTCACGACGGCACGGTACTTGGCCAGGCCGACGAACTCGGCTCTAAAGACGTTGCTCAACTCCTTCAGCCCCACGTCGTGGAAACTGATCCAGATGCTAAAGATGGCGGGGAAAAGAACAAGTCCTAAGACGATCAGGGCTGTAGGGGCGATCAAAATCCAGGCCAGGCGTGCCTCTTGAGCCTCTATGGATCTCCAGCCTCCACGTCTTGGCGGGCTTTCGGTTCGAGGTGAGTCTGCCATGATCCGTTCTCCTTTCGACCTGGGGACCCGAAATCAGGCCCGGGCTACGAAATCCTCGGCCGGGGATGCGCCGTGTTCGTTAAGCGATGGGGACGGGCGTTAGACCCGTCCCCACCATCGTATCTTGCGCTTGCCGGGCTATCCCTCGCGCTCGACCAGTAGGCCCTCCACCTGCTCCTGGAGCCACTCGGCGCCAGTTTCGGGCGTCATGATGCCCTCCAGAGCGATGTTGCTGATCACCTGAGGAATGAGCAACCGGCCCTCGATGTCGCCGATGACGGCCCGCTGGGTGCTATCATAGTCCGGGCGGAAGAGCCAGCGTTGCATCGTCTCGTAGCCGTTAGCGATCTGCTCCAGCGTCTCTGGCGAGTAGTTCTCGAAGTAGGGGCTCAGCTCCGACCAACCATCGACCGCGCTCTCCAGCACGGGCACCTTCCCAAACGGCGCCAGGGCGAGCACGTCAAGGTAGTTCTGGCCGGTCAGGAACCATTCCACCACGTCCTGCGCCGCTGGGTCGGCCCCGTTGGGGATGGCTAAGGTGACCAACTGCCCGTAAGAGGCAGCCCCGTTAGGACCTTCCATCATCGAGGCAAAGCCAGTCTTCCCCGGGAGATTCTCCACGGGAATCTCGATCGTGCGACCCTCCTCCAACTCCGAACCCTCAACCAGGTCATCCATGATGTAGGTGCTATAGAACAGCATACCTGATTGATCGAGCTGGTAGGCCTCGCGGGCGCCACGCCAATATTGCGGTCCGGGCAGGGCGCAGCGCTGCAGACCGCAGTAGAAGTCGAGCGCCTCGACCATCTCGGGCGTGTTCATCGTCACGTTGCCCTCTTCGTCGAATGGCCAGGCGTCGTTGGAGATCGCCACCTGCTCGAATATCTGGTGCCCGTAGTTCTGGCCGGGATCAGTGCCTAGACCGATGGCGTACAACAGGTTACCCGTCCCAGGGAGCGTGTCGCATGCGGCGTTGATATCGTCCCAGGAAATCGGGGCGTTCAAGCCCGCTTCGTCGAATACATCCGTACGGTACCAAATGGCTTGTATCCAGCCATCGAAGGGAACGGCAGCGTAGTTCCCCGTGGCGGGATTGGTGACCATCTGCAGCGGGCTGCTCCGGAAATCGTCCTCACCCAGGGCCTGGATCACAGCCTCCGCCGCGCCCTCGTCCAGGAGGTCATCGGCGGCGAAGGCCGCCACGCGCTCGACGCCCATGCGGATGATGTCGGGGGGGCGGTTTGCAGCCAGCGCCGTAGCCATACGCTGAGTCACATCTGCCTCGTCGATAGGGACGATGCGGATTGCGATGTCGGGGTTCTCGGCCACGAACCCAGCGGCAACCTCCTCATAGACGGCCACCCGCTCCTCCTCGTTGTCGGTGGTCCAGAACTCGATCACGGTTTCGGCGCCCGGCTCGCCCTCCACCACGACCGCCTCTTCCTCCTCCTGGGTGACCTCCTCCGGGACTTCTGGGGCCTCCTCGACGACCTCGGGTGCGGGCTGTGCACAGGCTGCCAACAAGCCCAGGACGAGGCCGGCAAGTATCAGTAAGCGTGCGTAGCGCTTCATCGGTCGCTCCTCCTTATCGGTAAGACCCTCAGATAACTGGGACTGACGGGAACACGTGCTGTCTGACTTGATCTATCTCCACCACCTCCTTTACGGATGACCGATTGCGGCCAGGCGACCCCACACCCGTAGCCTGCGTCCTCGGGCCGCGCTCATATCCCCCGGGACCGTGAGGTCGTCGCCGGTGACCGCAACGCCAAGTCTGGAATCGTCCCTCAGAAACCACAGGGTAGCTTCAAGGCCACTGTGCTCTGTCAGATGCCCTCAGTCAGCAGGCACTCGCCGAATGGGATCCCGCCAGTCGCTAGGGCCGTCGTGCAGCCCGCCAGTCGATGCGAGGCGAACATGAGGGCCGTTGATGCGCTGATGCACAGGATGCGTCGATGTCCCCGATCGATGAGGTGCTGCGTGGTCTGGCGCAGTCTCTTCTTCCCGTCGACGGCGAGCAAGGGGAAGAAGGCGTCGCCTCGGTAGCCGCCTCAGCTGACAAAAGAAGAATCCTACTCGGGCAACTCTGCGATACGTTGATCCTGGCGGCCAGTGCGCACAACGAGCATGCCATCCGCACACTGCTTTGTTACCATCCGCTCGCAGCTGTCTGGCTCTTCCCCTGGCGCCCCCGCAGAGACCAGGGACTGTTGTCCTCGCTCGGCGGCCCCGTTGCTGATGCCAGTGAAGAGCTCGCTGAATAAGGGGAGAGAGACGAGGGCCGTGCGTTGGAACGACAAAACCACGAATCGTGGTGAGTTGTTGCCGTAGTCTGCGCACGCTGATGTTAGGACGGTACCTCATGTCATCGGCGGCCTGCAAGACGCGAGCGGGGGTGCTGCCTAAGATGTCAGGGTAGCCAGACAGCGCTCTTGAGACAGTAGCGACGGAGATACCTAATCGTTCGGCGATGTCATGCAACGTCACCGGCATGGAGCGCAACTCCTGTAGAGCAGAAGAAGGCGATCTAAAACGTTTTATGACACCTTCAGTATAACCTAGAGCGTGTCGAATGTCAAGGGGTCGACTTGACAGTGCTATTGCTCAGTGAATCTGTCACCCCCAACTGTCCAACGAAAATGTCACCTATGGAAAAGCGGTTGACCACGGAGGGCGCAGAATCCAGTATCGGTGAGCGCATCGGTCGGGCAGCCCGGCCGATGCGCTGAATCCTAGCCTTTGCAGCGCGCATACCACGGGGGCCCTCGAATAGCGGTCGCACGCCCCGCCATCCTCCGAGAGCAGCGACCACGCCGAATACGAGACAACCGGTTGGGTCAGACACGGTCACGCCGGCCCGTAGGTCGGGTTTGCCTACCCGACCACCTCTCCGGTCCCTCCAACAGACGGCGGTCCAACCGTGAAGCCGTCCGCCCACTGAGACTACCGGGTACCGTGTGACTCAGCTTCAACCCAGGTCTCGGGTCGGGCCCGGCAACACTCTTGCTGAACGGGCGTCTTTTCCATCAATGTAGGGAGCCTTCCCTGGCGGGTTCCTATGAGGCGG
>CAZGSX010000092.1:0-10772 GCA_964528475.1 uncultured Anaerolineales bacterium | reverse complement strand
TGTGCGATAGGAAGACGGCGGCTGATCGTCAACGACTGCGGCCTCCATCTCTAGGGCTTCCTCGACCGGCGGGCGAAGTCGACCCGTGTGAACGATCTCCGGACACTCCTGTGACCCGGGATCTTGGCATCGCGGACCGGAGGGTGTTCAAGCTGGGGACGACGCCTTCGCTCGAAAGCCGTGGCACCCATTGAGGAGCCTCACCGACATCAGGGATAGTAGGAACGGCCGCTACCGCACGACTGAGCCGCCGCGCTGCTCGCGTTCTGCCTGATCCGCATTGAAATAACTCAGAGCTCCAATAAGGGCAGCTGTCCCACGAACGTCTCGACCGTGCCGTTTGAGGCGGGCCCGACGGCAGCGCCCTGGAGGCTGACGAGTCAGCACCGTGCTTCGCTAGAATCGCACTGTCCCCTCCATGATGGCCACTACATGCCCGCCCACCCGGACTACGGTGGGCTCTCCGTTGATGTGATCTACCTCAACGTAGACCTTGCTCGGCCTGCCCATCTCTGCACCCTGCTCGCTGACGACGGTGGCGGTGGGACCGTTAAGGGGGATCGCCCGGTGGTGGACCAAGTAAGCACCCAGGGCGCCGTTCGCACTCCCGGTGGCAGGATCCTCCGGGACACCGAGAAGGGGCGCAAAGAGGCGCACGTGGACGCTTGATTCAGGGTGCTCCGTCTGGCGCGTGAAGACCATCACGCACTCAGTCCCGATAGCGTGACAGGCCCGATTGAGGGCATCTACATTGAGCTTGTGGACGGCCAGACGCTGGACCTCCTCCAGAGAGCGGACGGGAACCATCATCTGCGGAAGGCCTGTGGAGACTACTTGGACAGGCAGGCCCGACTGGCTGATGGCGTCGATGGGCAGATTGAGACCAGACGCGAGATCTGAAAGGTCGTCCAGGACGGCGTGGAACGTGGGGTGATCCTGGGTCATGACGACCCGATCGACGACCTCATTGGCCACATGGAGATCAGCTGACAGAACACCAACACCGAGCTCGAAGCGCACCTGAGTGACGGGTTCCCGAAGAGGGACACGGCCCAACCGCGCGAGGACCCAGTGGGTGCCGACCACCGGGTGACCGGCGAAGGGCAGCTCGCTGGCGGGGGTGAAGATGCGGACGCGGAAATCCGCGCCAGGCGCGCGGGGAGGAAGAACGAAAGTCGTCTCGGAGAGGTTCATCTCTCTGGCGAGATTCTGCATCTCTGCGGTGGTAAGGCCATCGGCGTCTGGGAAGACGGCCAGCGGGTTGCCACCGAAGGGTGTGTCGGTGAACACGTCGACTTGCACAACTGCGATTTCCTTCACGCATTTCCCCCTTTCATGGAGTTGATTCCTCGTTCTGAGACGACCGGGTCTTGGGGTCAAAGTCCCCAGTGAAATCCGGGTCCGGTGTCAACCGTGCGAGTTGCCTCTCGGAACATGCTTCAATCGGGCTTCCCCAGATGGGCGCACTGGGTCACGGTAACTGGGCTAGCCAGGAAACTGAGATAGAGCACCTTCTGCCATCAGGAGCCACCGCCGAACGTAGAGAACTGAGGACGGTCTTCAGCGGGCTGTTCCTGGGTGCTGCGCCAACACCGCGGCACGAGCCCGAGAGCAGCCCGGGACTACCTGGCGCATGGGCAGAGGCCAAGACTCCCTAGTATGTAAGTGAGCTCAGGCAGCACAGGCCTAGTGCATACAGACAACATCGTCGAAGTGGCTTCCCCACGTTGCGGGGACGGATGGGCGGTCCCCCTGGCTCCGCAGATTGAACGCGTCCAGTAGATGACAGAGAACCTCCTCGGAAGAACATTACGGCTGCCGCAAGCGTCAGTGTCGCATGATGGAGCGACGGGTTCCAACCTAGCGTCTCCCGGCAGACAGCCATTGCGCTGGGCGGAGGCCCTGCACGTTGTTGCGGTTGTCGGCGGCAGGGGCGAGATAACGCCCTGCATACCACAGAAAGAAGCCGGGAGGGAAGCTTCAGAAGCCAATGCTGCTTCCCTTGATAGCGAACTCCAGCACTGTGGCGCCCACGAAGAAGGCGAGGATGGGGAGCGTGGGTCCTTCTTACGCATAAGGAGCAGCTGGGGAAGCATCCTTTCACCTCCACGAGCCCTGTCAACGCCAACGCTTGGCTATCTCGTCTCCCCCGAAAAGCGGTCGCTTGCGCAGTCCTAACAGCGGGACGGGATTCGCTGTAGAAGTCTTGACATTATATCAAGCAAAGCTCAATTCTGCACCTGTGCGCCCAATGATGGCTCGTCGCGCTCTGCATCGGTCAACCCGATTCGCTGCAGACGGTGACCCGCGCCCAAGAGGAGATCACCGAGCTGGCGCAGCGCAGATACCTGCCAGGGCGTTCTTCGCCTGCGCGCGGCCGCTTCCGCCAGAAGACGTCGGACCTGGGCCCGCCGCTCGGCCTCGGCCGCCCGTGTATTGACTATCCTCATCACGTCATATGGACTGACTGGCAGCGTCATTGCACGATCTCCTTCCTCGCTACGCTCTCACTCCCGGCCGCGCACCCTAAACGGGCTTCAGAAGACGAGCCCTGCCCACTGCAATACTACCCGACGCGCCCGCATCGCGCATCAGGAGGACCTCGCCTTTCGTTGTACGGGCTTTCCACAATGCGAGGCTTACGGGTTTCCCTGACGACACACTCTTGAAATGCCAGATGTCAATGTGGTATAATCGTCCCAAGGAAGGTGAAGATGACCGGAGACACGAAGCTCAAGACACTCTATGAGCTGGGACAGGGATTGCTTCTTCTGCAAGATGCTGAGCAGATAGGCGCGCGCGTCCTGGAGATTGCGGATGAGGTCTTGCATCTCCGCGACAGCGCGTTCCTTCTGGTAGACGAAGGTACACAGGAGCTCCGGGCTGCGGCCGAGCGAGGCGATCCGGGCTTGGGAGCAGCATTGCGTCTGCCTCCGGATGGGGAACGAAGTGTCACGTTGGCCGCTGCAGCGAGGGGACAACCGGTCTATGTGCCCGATGTCGGGAAGGAGACTCGAGATGTCGACTCAGGGATTGCCGGTGCCTCTGAGCTGGCCGTACCAGTCGCGTGCGAAGGACGCGTGAAGGGTGTGATCAACGTCAGGAGCCGGGGCCTGGATGCGTTCGCTCCCGATGACGTGCAGCTACTATCCATCCTGGCCAGTCAAGCCGGGCTGGCGTTGCACAACGCACAGCTCCACGCTCAACATCTTCACCGCGCGGAAGAACTGAGGGCCATTAATCGCATTGCCCGCCGGATGATGGCCACGCTGGGTCTGCGGGATACATTGGACATCATCATCGACACCGTCGCGGACTTGGTGCCGTGCGTGCTGGCCGAGATCAGCCTGTGGGACGAGGAACGGCGGACGCTGACGCTGGAGGCGCTACGGTGCGAGCAGGAGCAGGCATCTCCAATTGAAGAGAGCTACGCCCCAGGTGAAGGATATACAAGTTGGCTAGTGCGGGATAGGGAGCCCCTCTTGGTACCGGACACGGACGCTAGAGAGGACATCGAACCCGATCTCCTCCCGGGGGAGCACCCCTTCAGGGCCTATCTTGGCGTACCCCTGATTGCCGGGGACGATCTCATCGGGACCCTGGTGTTAATCCATGACGAGTCCAATAGCTTCGGGCAAGACGATCTAGCGCTCGTGGAGAGCCTTGCGCCGCAAGCGGCGATCGCGATACGAAAGGCCCAATTGTATGCCGAGGCGGAACGGCGTTCCCGCGAGCTCGCCATGCTCAATGCGGTCGCGGCTGCTACCAACCGAGCGCTCGACCTTGAAGCCCTGTTGACGGACGCTGTAGATAGAGTAGTCGACTGCGTTGAGGCGGACGGTGGCGGCATTCGACTGCTCGATCGAGCCACTGGACAGCTGACGCTCTCGATCACGCAAGGCATCTCCAAGGCATACTCCGCCAAGGTGCAACATCTGCGGCTGGGAGAGGGTGTCGTGGGTGATGTGGCGCGCACAGGAGAACCAGCGCTGTTGGCGGATATGACGGAAGACCCAAGGGTGCCGTGCAAGGTCCTCCCCGCATTGCGAGACGAGGGCATACGGTCCTTCGCAGTCGTGCCGCTCCGCTCCCGGGAGGAAGTGGTTGGCACGCTCGGTGTCGTCTCTCATACCGCTGGGGCCTTCACATCGCAAGACGTCAGGCTGCTGACAGCAATGGGACACCAGATCGGGATTGCCATCGCCAATGCTCGCCTACGCCAGGAGGCCATCGAGGCGGAACGCCTGGCGGCTGTGGGACGGGTGGCGGCCAGCCTGGCGCACGAGCTGCGCAGTCCGCTGGGCGGGATTGTGCGCAGCGCAGAGTTCCTAGGACGTCACGAGATCTCGGAGGCCACGCGTCGGAAGCTGAGCAGCGCCATCGTTGCGATGGCCCGCCGCCTGATCAATATGTCGCAGGAGCTACTGGACTACGCACGGGGCGGGGACATGACGCTCCACGCCGTACCATGCTCCTTGTCCGGTTTCCTCCAGGACGCGCTCGAAGTGCTCCGCCTCGACTTCAGCGACCGCGGTATCGCCGTTGAGACCCGGTGGGGGTACAGAGGCACCGTTCATCTGGACCCCGATCGCATGGCCCAGGTCGTATACAATATCGGGGCCAACGCACGAGACGCAATGCCGGATGGAGGTCAATTCACCGTTGCTACAGATCGTCGAGAGGGCTGGATAGAGCTGCGTTTCACAGACACGGGACCCGGCGTGCCAGTGGCGGAACAGGCACGCATCTTTGAGCCGTTCGTCTCCTACGGCAAGGAGGACGGAGTAGGGCTGGGGCTGGCGATCGCAGAGCGGATCGTCCATGAACACGGCGGAGAGATCCAAGTGGAGAGCCCCGAAGGCGGTGGGGCGACATTAATCGTGCGCTTGCCGCTGGAATGACGGGGACAGGCGATGGATTAGCGAACATCCGCCCCGTGGGGTTCAATCCATCCCTCCCCCATTGCTCGCACAACAGCCTCCGTGCGGGAGCAGACGTCCAGCTTGTTGAACGTGTGGGTCAAGTGCGCCTCAACAGTCCGGACGCTGATGCCCAGCCGTCGGGCGATGTCTCGGTTGGTGAAGCCCTTGGCAACCAGGGTGAGGACCTCTCGCTCTCGCTCCGTGAGAGGCGATGATGGCTCCCGAATCCCTTCCTCGCCGCCAAGGTAACTCACGACGACAGAAGCGACGGCAGGGGGAAGCACCGATTCACCACGGGCCACCGCACGGATCGCATCCAGCAATTCGCCGAGATCAACCGTCTTGGGCAGATAGCCTACCGCCCCCGCTCGCAGAAGCTCTATGACGTAGCGATCCTCCTCGCGAGCAGTGAGGACCAGCACCCGGCATTCTGGACACTGGTCAGCGATCTGCCGCGTGGCCTCGAGTCCATCCAGGTGAGGCATGGCGATGTCCATCACCACCACGTCGGGACGAAGAAGGCGTGTCAGCCTGACAGCCTCCTGACCTGTGCCCGCTTGTCCCACGACCTGCATATCCGATTGGTGTTCGATGACCTCGGCAGTGGCCTGTCGCAAGACGGCGTGGTCCTCTGCAAGCAAGACTGAGATCGTATGCATCCACCGACCCCTTCAGCCATAGTTGTGGCCCCGACACACTGTCAGTATATCACATCTGGGGCAGCGGCGTCAATAGAGTGGCAGGGCGTCCGCAGGACAGTCGGAACTTGGTTTCAAAGCTCCCTGCCACCTAAGCGTCAGTGGGCATCCAGCCGGTCGATGGCAGACATCGGGTGCAACAACACGCCCGAGACGACGGCCGGAACCGCGGAAGCTGGAGACCGACCGGCGGGAGCGCGGCTTGAGGGGGTACAGACCGGCGACTGCCAGCCTGCCCTGTACGCCGCAGGGTCGGGAGGTCCACGTCGACCGCCTCCACATCAAGACGCGATGGAGGGACCGGTTGCCAGGAAGGTGAAGGGCCGAATCTAGACCTAGATCTGGAATGGGCACCTTCCCCCGCTGATCCCAGCTCTCGACCACCACAGCATCCCCCTGCCAACCAGGATTCTTCGACAGGTGGACATGGTCCAGTGTCCTCGAGCCAAGCAGTGGGCATCACTGACACTGCCGGTCACGGCCTCAGCCACCCCGGTCATGCGTCAGCCAGCCCATCGGGCGAGATTGACATGATCGTCGATTCTCGGACCTGTACCCGTTCCACCAAGTACCATGCGGACCAGTCCTCTGTTGACGCGGTACCCTGCCCCAAGGACCTGCCTGACGGCACAAGCGTGCCGAGCGTTCACGTGTACTAGCAGTTCCTTCTTCCCGTTGACGCAAGCCAGGGCCTCGCTCGCTTCCAAGAGGACAAGGAGATTGTCCGCGTTGGTGTGTGCAGCATGGAGCGCCAAGGGGCAGACCACACCCTGCCGATCGACCTCGTCCTCCCGAATACTCCTCAGTTGCACGGTGGAGGATCCCACCGCTCGCGCTCGATAAGCAGCAAGCCATCGCCAAAGCCTAATCTATCGATCGAGATGATTCTCTGAGGTAATCGAGGCCTGGCGCCTCAGGCAACAGAATCGAGGGGCACCGAGGCTGCCCAAGCCTTGCCGAGCATCTGATAGAAGGGATATTCCGCCAAGCGTGTGATATCCGATTTGTGCAGTCATTTCTGGAACCCGGCGACATCCTCTAAGCAGACCGTCTCCGGAGCCAAGATACACTAACAAAGGACGTTGCCTACCAGAACCACGACTCCCGGCATCAGCCACCGCGCGGATAACACCCTGAGGCTGAGTCTTTGCTTGTGCCTCGCGACACCTCGATTCTTTGCTCGCTCGCGCAGCGTCGAGCACGGATGCGTGCAGGGTGAGGAGTCTCGAATTACCCCAATCCACCAGCGACACCGAGACACCTACCCGCGTCCAACAAGTCGAATCGCTCGGGCCCGAGTTGGTGAGGGTTCGTGCGACTCTCAGGCGACTGCCGGAATGACAGACGCCGGCGCTAGTCACCTCCAGAGAGAGTCGGGGGCGCAGCTACCTGCGTTCGTCATCCCGCCGCCGGATCGAACACGGTCACCGCATACGTGAAGGTGTGCGGCTGTCCACCGATCATCACGTTGCTCAGGGTCACAAGGTAGCTCGTGTCGTTGATCGGTGGGCTGTCGAAACTGCTCTGCGGCTCCCAGACCACCGTGTTTTCGCCGCAACCGTTGACCGGCAGATTCTGCTGCACACCTAACGCCTGTCCGCCACGGGTCATCCTCACCGTCGCCCGGCTGAAATCCGCATGGGGATAGGCAAAGGACCAGCGGGGAAACACAACCTGATAGGGCACGTAGCCCGGTGGCGGCCAGGCCACGAAGTCCTCCCGGGTCCGCGGACGTGATCCCCACATGTTCTGCTGATCGAAGACCCAGAGGGCATTGGCCGCGGGATAGCCATCGCGCGGAGGAATGTCACCAGTCCCCATAACCTGCGTCTGCGGGAACAGAATCCACCTCCGATGACCGACGAAGTAGTTACCGCCCCCAGGGTCGTACATGTAGCCATGGATCGCTGTGGGCCCGTGGATTCCGAGGTAGAGATTGGAGCTTCCGGCGCCATCGCGCCCGGCCTCGGTGTAGCAGGTCCAGCTCGGTGGCGGGCTATGACTCAAACGCCGATTGACACTCATCATAAACGCTGCAGCCTGTGCTCTGGCATTGTAGCTGGCGTCAAACCCCGACAAAGCGGGGATCCCGGCCATGGCGCGGAAGTAGTTGAGCCGGCGCAAGATACCATCGCGAAAAGCCGCCGACGTTGTCCCGGCGCTACAGGTACCGTGATGGCCCGTCCAGCCGCTATCGGCGCCTACCGAGCCCACGTACTCCGTCTGGTAGAAGCTGCGTGAAGCCGTACGGCTCTGGGTATCGACCCACTGGCTTGGCTTAGGCCACCTCTGCACGAGCGGAAGATAGAGCGTATGATCGCCGTCGCCAGGCAGGCTCGCCGCACTGGCGTGGAGCGGCCAGCCCAGTGGTGCTCCCAACCGAGGCATATCCGAGGCCTGTCCCAGTGCATGGCGACCGCTCAGGCATAGCCCAAGCATAAGGACAAACAGCAGCGATCTGTACAGGGCCGATCGACTAGAAGCCTTGCTAGATACCATCAGATGCCTCCAAGCGGGTGCGACGCTCTTCGTGACCAATGACCGATAGATGATCGAAGCCAGCCAAACCCAGATACCTGCCCCCAACTACGGTTCGGGATGACCGCACGTCATGTTGGGCGCGATCCTGGCGGCAGCGAGACCGCGACGGCGCCCCCCGGCAAGCCAGTCAACGGCCTTTCCCATCGAACCCGGTCCGCCCACCCCAACCCCGCTGCCCACGATCAGCCCGCAGAGCAGCGCCACTCCGTAGGCGCTTGCCGATTTGACACTGGCCTCGAGTCCGCCATTCTGCCGCTCCTGTGAGGGGCAGTTGAGAGCAACCGGCCCAGAACCGTATCTTCCATGTCCTGGGCTCAGCCGTGATAGTCTCCAGAACTAGAGGCTGGCGTCGGGGACGGAGGCAAGCCCCCGCGCGGCGTTCGAACGTCCGCGACAAACGGCGTCACACGACCCGAAACGTCGCCCGCAGCGTCGGGAGGTCGACGTCGACCACCTCCACGGTCACGACGCGATTAACGGATCTGTCGCCGGGAAGGTGAACAGCCGATTCCAGACCCAAGTCTGGAATGAGGACCTTCCCCCGCCGATCCCAGCTCTCAACCACCACGGCATCCCCCCGCCAACCAGGATTCTGTAACAGGTAGACCAAGGTCCAGTGTTCCCGCGCCAAGCGCTCCGCATAACTGACGCTCCCCGCCACGGCCTCCGCCGCGCCGATACGCGCCATCAGCGCCTGAGAATCCAGCACCGCCTCGCCACGGAGGTGCGCACGTAGCTGTTGATGGACAACCAGATCCAGGTATCGTCGGAGGGGGCTGGTGGCTTGGACGTAGCGCTCTAGACCCAGCCCTGCGTGACGGCCTGGCGTCCTGCTGTACTCGGAGCGCGTCATGTGACGGCGCAACTCAAACATTCCGGCCAGATCATCGGGCCGCTCGTCGGTGTCTGGCGGAGGCTGGGTAGCGTACGGCAGGGGAACCGCCTCCTCGGAGGCGAAACCAGCCGTTGCCTCGCCGGCCATCAACATGGCCTCGCGAACCACTGCCCGACTCCTCAGCGGAGGAAGGGGATCGACGCGGACAGCGCCGTCTATCACCCGGACCCGAACCTCGGGTAGATCGATGCGCACCGCACCGCTCTGGTGACGGCGGGCCTCGAACCTCCGCGCCAGCTCGTGGAGACCCCGTAACGGCTCCTCCTCCAGCCGTCCCTCCGCCTGCTCGTAGGTCAATCTGGTGACCCGCACCTCGCTCCGCACCAGATCCGTGCCCTGGATTCCGCCATCCTCACCCACGTCAATTCCAAAGGACAGCGCTGGCGCGATCTCCGACAACCCCATGCCCAATCGCTTGGCCGCCTCCGACGGCAGCATCGGCACCTTCCCGTCCGGGAGATAGAGCGTGGCACCACGACCACGCGCCTCCAGGTCCGCCGGGCTATCCGGTGGGACCAGGGCCGCCACGTCAGCCACGTGAACCCACAACCTCCATCCGCTGGAGGTCCGCTCCAGGCTGATGGCGTCGTCAGGATCGGTACTCCCCTCGTCGTCAATGGCAAATGCCGGTAAATGCGTGAGATCTGCCCGCGTCTCGTGCGGAAGCTCGGGCAGCGCCACATCTGGCTCGCCAGTCTCCAGATCGAGCCGGTCTGGGTGAGGCACGACAGCAGGACCCCAATACCCCAGCTCCAGCAGCAGGGCGTGGGCGTTCTCAGGTGTCTCAGCGCGACCGAGCTCACGCAGCACCGGATTCTGATCAGTCTGACCCCGCGCGAGCATCTCGAGACCCGTCAGATACCTTTCATCATCCTCGGGGGAGAACGTTCCCTCCCGCGCCCGCTCCAAGAAAGCTTTCCACGCGCGCTCCTCAGCAGCGCGAGCCTCTCGATCTGCCCTCTCCTGCGCCACCTCGTCGCGCTTGCGGGCGACAACCTCTTCCGGTGAACCCTCGAAGTAGAGCCCATCGGCCACCCACTGCCAGGCCGCCCAGGCGGTCGCCGGCGCATCAGCACCATAGGCCAGTTCAGCCAACTCCCGCAGGGTGGTGGTGCGACCACTCAGCAGCTCCCAAGCAGTTTCCATCTCACCATCCTGGGGGACAAGCTCATCCAAGCTGCCCAGAGGCCCAGGGTGGAGGAGGTCAATATCCTTCGGGCGGACCCGCTGCGCCTCTCCGTCGGGCAAGAGAATGGTGAGTTTCTTGCGACCCACCGAGACAACGCGCGCGGGATCGCGCTTGTACAACACGAGGCTCCCCTGCTGAAACGGGCTCGATTCCGGCTTGTGTGGCATACACCCTCCAGTCTTGACTCGACGTCCAGGCCAGTGCAGTGAAGGAAGCGCCGGTCCGCAGCCCAACCGGCGTCCAGCTGCAGATCCCCTGACGAGAGAATGCTATCATGGTATTTGCGCGCCAGCAAGTGGTCCGCGTTGGATGCCTCCTCGTCGGTGCTCCTCGTACCGAAGAAGCTGACTGCGTCCACAGACATACTTAGGACTGCCAGCTACTGGCCTCACAGTCACTGCGCCCGACGGCCGGCCTGCTCATTTGCAGGTGCGGCGCTAGTTCTCGCTTGTCAATGCCTACCCGGTCCCGGACGTCAGCTTGACAACCCTCGGTTCTGTGCTATGCTGAGGACAAATGGAACTAGC
>CAZGSX010000091.1:0-11366 GCA_964528475.1 uncultured Anaerolineales bacterium | reverse complement strand
CCGATCTCCGTCCGCTCATCCTCCACGCGGATCAGCCCGATCAGCTCCACAGGCTCCCCGTTGTACTGCCAAGCGCCGTCCACCATCTCGGCGCCCAGGCCCTCCATCTCCTCGGTGACGATCTCCTCGGCCCTCTCCTTGTCATAGGCGTACTGCAGCTCGATCGCCGCGATGGCGTCCGCTAGGACCGCCGTGTCCTGTGAGGCAAACCCAATGGCCGTGTACCGCGGGTTCGCCAGGCCGCCCATGATCTCCTCCGCGATGTAGGTGCGATCGATCAAGTAGTTCATCGCCTCGCGGATTCTCGGCACGTAGAACGGGTTGAGTCGGCCATCCTCGTACTCGGGGCCGGCGGTGTTGAAGGTCATCTCGTTGTAGCTACCGTAGGCCGTCGCGTAGTCCAGGGCATCGGAGTCAAAGATTCTCTCGGCCAGCGGGGCTTCGGCAATGCTGTAAGCATAGACGTCCAGATCGCCCGTTTCGAGTCGCGTGACGGCGGAATCAGACGAGGGCTCCTCGGACATGACCACCGTGTCCACCCAGGCGCCCTTCCGGTCCACCGGCGCCGGCGTAGCGGTGACGACAACCTCAACCTCCTCCGGCGGGGTGGTCACCTCGATCTGCTCGGGCGGGGTAGTCACCTCGATCTGCTCGGGCGGGGTAGTCACCTCAACCGTGCGAACGACCTCTTCAGGCTGGCAGGCGGTAATCAGGAAAGCTGACACCACAACCAGACTGAGCAGGGCAAACCACTTCTTGCTATACATGGGTTCTCCTCCTTGGAGTGTTAATCCTAAGACGTTGTATCCACGATCTTCTCACGGATCACTAGAGGCTTGTGCTGTAGCGCCACCTCCTTTCATAGTCGGAAGCCAACCACCGCCCGCCTCTTTGGGCCACAGCGAAAGGTGGTACAGGGCTGTTTCCACCCGAATCTCGGGTACTTCTTACCCAGGTCTAGGATATTAAGGAGCGTTCGAATTATACCGCATTCCCAGAGATAGGGCAAATGCCTGCGGAAGAAGCCGTCACGTGAACCGCCGTAAGCTCACCTCGTCGGGCGCGCCAGCCGTGCAGAGCCAATTGTCGCTCTGCGCAATACAATCCACCCCGCGCGGATCTTCAGAAAACCCCTACGCACTCCCCGCACTTGCTTCCAGCCCCTTTCTGAATGCGCATCATGCCTCGCAGACTCAAAGACATCTCCACCACTGCACCGCCGCGGTCACCCACTCGTCAACCCTGTTCCCACAGCAGCTCCCTGAGCACCCTCCGATCCTCCTCCGTCAGGTCCGCCCTCGACAGGAGATCCGGGCGCCGCTCGAACGTGCGTCGCACTGCCTCCTCGCGACGCCAGGCGGCCACGGCACCGTGATCGCCCGAGAGCAGCACCTCCGGCACCTCCCAGCCCCGGAACACGCGCGGGCGCGTATAGTGCGGGCCCTCCAGCAGGCCCCGAGCGTGGGAGTCGCGCCCCGTTGCCGCCGGGTCGCCCAGCACCCCCGGGAGCAGGCGCGTCACAGCATCGATGATCACCATCGCCGCCAGCTCACCCCCGGTCAGCACGTAATCGCCGATGGACAGCTCGTCGGTGACCAGATGCTGGCGTACGCGCTCGTCCACCCCCTCGTAACGGCCGCAGATCAGGGCAATGCGAGGGCATTCAGACAGCTGATGCGCAATCTTCTGATTGAACAGCCGCCCCTGAGGCGTCAGCAGGACCACTGGCAGCTCCGACTCGCGCGCCGATGTCTCCTGCTCCACCCCCTCGAGGACGCCCTCGACCGCACGGAAGATGGGCTCCACCTTCATCACCATCCCGCCGCCCCCACCGTAGGGGGGTTCGTCGGTCACGTGATGCTTGTCCGTAGCGTACGCCCGGATGTCGTGCAGCCGCACCGAGAGCGCACCCTCCTCCCGCGCTCGCCCCAGGATGCTCTCATCCAGAGGACCGCGGAACATCTCTGGGAAGAGGGTGAACACGTCAAAGCAGATCGCCCCGGAGGACGAGCTCGGCTCTCCTTGGTTCATCTCAGGAGGGCAAGAAAGAGTCATCACTCGGGTAACACATCGCGCAGCACACGCAGCCAGTTGCCGGCCATGATCGCCTCCACGTGCTCTTCCTCGTAGCCCGTCTCACCCAGCGCTGGAGCAACCCGCTGCAGGTCGGCCACCGTGTCAAACGTCGCCGGCGTGTCCTCCGCGCCGAAGCCACCGTCGAAGTCCGACCCCAGCCCAACGTGCTTGGCGTCCCCCACCACCTGGCAGACGTGGTCGATGGCCGCCACCACGTCGTCCAGCGTGGGGGCTGTTGTCTTCCAGTCGGGACGGAGGAAGGAATTGGCGGGCACGATCCCCACCACCCCATCCCGCTCCGCCAACCTGCGGATCATCTCATCGGACAGTTGGCGCGCTCCCGGCACCAAGGCTCGCGGGTTGGCGTGGGTGGCGACCACCACGCCCTCATAGCGATCCACGGCCTCAAAGAAGGACGCCTCTGCCAAGTGGCTCACATCCAGGGCCATCCCCAGATCTGCCATCACCGCCAGGAGTTCTCGTCCCAGGTCCGTGAGGGGCCCGGGGGCGGCATCCCCGCCTGCATACCGCGTACCCGCCTTCCACGAGAGGCCCACCAGTCGCAGGCCGCGCTCGAACCACCATTCCGCCTCGGCCGGCTCCCGGATGGGATCCGCACCCTCCATCAGGGGCACGATGCCCACGATCTGCGACCCACCATCCCAGGACTCCAGGACCTGATTCAGATCGTCCCGGCGACCAACGAGGGCCACGTGTTCCTCCTCGTCCGCGAGTCGTCGGTAGACATCCAGCTGCTGGCTGCCCAGGGCGTGGGCCCCGGCGGGATCCGCGTAGCTCTGCGGCCCCGGGGGGCTCCCCCGGCGTGCCGGCGCAGCGTAGATCGTGCCAAACACGACCGCTACCTCCCCCTTCAACCATTCAGGAAGGCCGACCATGCACGTGCCGTTCCGCTCAGGGACATCGCTTCCCTGCTCGAGACGGCGGGTCTCCAGGGCGCTGCGACGCACGTCCCGCCCCAGGGCCACCATGTTATAGGCAACGTCCTCGTGAGCGTCAACGATGAGGGTCATGTAAGCTTCCTTCCACAAGCCAGGCTGTCGCGTCAGATGGGGGCTCAGCTCATCAAGAGCGTTTGGACATCCCAGGCCACACCCCTTGAACGGGTTGACCGACGCCCCCAGCTCAGTTGCCCGTCGCCGGAAGTGTACCATATGCAGTCCATTTGACAACCGCTGACGCGGGCGTATACTGGAAGCCGCCGATGAGGGACCAACCCGGGGAGCTGAGCCCACAGGACGTTGCGAACGCGGGATCCTGTGGGGCCCTTGGATGACAGCCTTGGCGCGCCCAGGACCCGGCGTGCTGTCCCCAGCCCCCCGGACCTCCTTCCGGCCCCGGGTTGGTACGTCATCCGGGCGGACGGTGTCCCGAACGGACGAAAGGCCCTCCTGGATTCCTCCGGTTCTCATGTCCGTCAAGGCCCGGAGCGGCATGGATCGCATCTCAAATGAGAGGTGAAGGATGATGGCGACGAGCGCCGCGTTGGTCGTGAACAAAGGCCCTCAGGCGGGCAACACGTTCACCGTGGATGAGCCCCCGGTCACCATCGGCCGCGATCCGCGAAATACGCTGTGCCTCGATCACCCCCAAGTGTCCCGGTGGCATGCTCGAATGATGCGCCACGACGATGAGTGGATCATCCAGGATCTTGGCAGCACCAACGGGACATTTGTGAATGGGGAGACCCTGCTGCACCCCCGTCCCTTGGTCGGAGGCGATATCATCGCGTTGGGCGACGCCGTGACGCTCACCTACCAGGAGCGACGACCATCCGACGTCGACACGGTCCCCCCACCACCCGCGGATCACGTGGAGCCCCCTGGTAGCCAGCCACCGGAGCGCGTCACAAACGTGGGAGGCGTTAGGACCGGCGAACGGCCGGGAGCAGCATCGCCACTGCCTCATCGCGTCTCCCCATCCAAGGCGCAGGCGGGACAGCAGCCCAAGTCCGACTTGACTTGGATCTGGATTGCGGCCGCCTTCCTCGCTCTGCTCTTCATCGCTGCTTGTGCCACAGTGCTGATCTTGGCCTATCTTGGACTGTTGCCGATGCCCTTCTAGCGCTCCGTTTCGCCGCTCGATCCGATCGAAATAGGAGGTATCCGATGCTCATCACACATGCTCGCGTGGCAACCCTCGGGGACGCTCCACAGATCATCGATGACGCCGCCCTGCTCATCGAGGGAGATCACATCTCGGCCATCGGCCGCACAGCAGAGCTCCAGCAGCAGTTCCCGGAGGCCGACCGCTGGGATGCCGCCGGGCAGCTGGTACTGCCCGCCTCGCTCTGCGCTCATACGCACTTCTACGGGGCCTTCTCCCGCGGCATGGCGATCCCAGGTCAGCCGCCCGAGGACTTCCCGCAGATCCTCGAGCGGCTCTGGTGGCGCCTGGATAAGGCGCTCACCCTGGAGGACGTCCGGTATTCTGCCTTGGTCTGCCTCGTCGACGCCGTCCGACACGGCACCACCACCCTCATCGACCATCACGCCAGCCCCAACGCCATCGAGGGCAGCCTGGACACGATTGCTGCCGCAGTCCAGGAGGCCGGGCTCCGAGCGAGCCTGTGCTACGAGGTCACGGACCGCGACGGGCCTCAGCGGGCCCAAGCGGGTATCGCGGAGAACGTGCGCTTTGCTCAGGAGGCGGCTGCGGATCCGCAGCTCGCTGCCTCCTTCGGCCTTCACGCGTCGCTAACCCTGTCCGATGAGACCCTGGCCCACTGTGTAGCCGCCGCCGAGGAGGCTGGGCTCGGCTTCCACATCCACGCCGCAGAGGGTCTCTCCGATCAGGAGGACGCACTGCGGAAGAGCGGCAAGCGCGTCATCCACCGTCTGGGCGACGCCGGGATCCTGGGGCCGCAGTCCATCGCCGTCCACTGTGTCCACGTCGACGCCAGCGAGATAGAGCGACTGGCGGAGACGGGTACTTGGGTCACCCACCAGCCCCGCTCCAACATGAACAATGCCGTGGGCGTCGCACCTGTCGAGACCATGGTCCGCCGAGGTGTAGACGTAGGACTGGGGAATGACGGCTTCTCCAATCAGATGTTCGCCGAGATGAAGGCGGCCTACTTCCTGCACAAGGTCGATCAACGTGATCCCCAGGCCATGCCTGGGGATCTGGTGATGGACCTGGCCTACGGGAACAACGCTCGGCTCGCCCGCGTCTTCTGGCCCGAGCAGCATCTGGGTGAGCTCGTCGAAGGCGCCACCGCTGATCTGGTCTTCATCGATTACCAGCCGACAACACCTCTGTCCGCGGACAACCTGCCCTGGCACATCCTCTTCGGCGTCGAGGCCTCCATGATCACGGCGACGGTCTGTGCCGGACGGGTGCTCATGCGCGACAGAGAGCTCTTGACGCTCGATGAGGAGGCCATCACCGCTCGGTCGCGGGAGCTCGCTGCCGATGTCTGGAGACGGCTTTAGCGCGGCGGACGTGAGGTGCCGAAGGAATCGAGAACCCACCGGCGACCAACGATATGACCGGGTTCTGGGATCGACACGCCTCAGGATCCGTGCGCAAAGCTGGTAAGCTCGCCCCGCTTCGAGTATAATGCGACCGACGGTTTCTTTGATGACGGCGTCGAGCTCAATACACTGAAAAGAAGGAGGTTGACCATGCTAGTGAAGGATCGGATGAGCAAGCCCCCCGTCACAATACGCGACAATGTCGGTGTTGAGGATGCGCTCCGCCTGATGCACAGCGAGAATGTCCGTCGGCTCCCCGTGTTGAGCAAACGGGGAGAGATGGTGGGCATCGTCTCCGAGTTGGATCTCCTAAAGGTCTCGCCATCTCCGGCCACCTCGTTGAGCGTCTACGAGATCCCCTATCTGCTGGCGAAGGTGAAGATGAAGGACATCATGACCAAGGATGTGGTCACAGTCGAGGAGGACACCCCGCTGGAGGAGGCTGCACGGGTGATGGCGGACCACAAGATCGGCGGACTGCCGGTGATGCGGGACCACAAGTTGGTCGGCATCATCACGGAGACCGATATCTTCAAGACCTTCTTGGAGATGCTGGGCGGCCGGGAGGAGGGCTACCGCATCAGCCTGTTCGTCCCGGACGAGGAGGGCATGCTGGCCAAGATCGCCGGTCGGATCTCCGAGATGGGGTTCAACATCACCGCCCTCAGCACCATACGCGGGGAGGACCCCAGCCAGTACCTGGTCACCGTCAGAGTTGACCAGGATTCTGACGAGAAAGCGCTTATCGCAGCTCTTCAGGCCTTGGGCCTGACACTGGAGGACTCGCGGTTCTGCGAGGTCCCGGGCTGCAGCTAGTGCACCGTCCTCGCGTCCTTTAGCACCATCACGAAGCTCGTGAGGGAAGACGACACACTACGACGCTCCGAAACCTGCACAAGCTCATCGACCACCGCCCTGGCTGCGCGACGGCCGGTTGTGCTCCGTCGCAATCGGCTGTCGCGCGCCCATGCACGCTAGCGGGGACACTCCGATGATCGACCCCACAAGGCCCGGCCGGTACGACCGGATCTATGATCAGCTCAGGGATCTGATCGTCGGTCGCTCGCCCAGTCTCACCGCTGCCATGGCCACCATCTGCGCCGTGCTGCATCACAAGATGCCGCATCACTTCTGGACGGGGTTCTATCTCGTGGCGTCGCCCGATCGGCTGCACGTCGGCCCCTATCAGGGACCGGTGGCTTGCCAGATCCTGGAGGGCCGCGGCGTCTGCCTCCATTGCGCGCGCACGGCGAAGCCCATCGTCGTCCCGGACGTCGAGCAGTTCCCTGGCCACATCGCCTGCGATCCCCGGTCCAAGAGTGAGATCGCATTGCCTGTCATAGACCGCTCGAGCCGACAGGAATCGCCGGTCGTTGCGGTCCTCGATATCGATGCCCACAAAGTCGGGCAGTTCGATGCCGACGACATCGAGCCGCTGCAGAGAATCCTCGGCTTGCTGCAGCCCTATCTTTGATCCCTCCGCGAGCGCTCGCTCGGCGCTGCTCGCAGACGTCGTCCCTCACCCCTCCGCAGTCCGTGGTTCATCGCCCAGCGGATCTCCGCCCCCCTGAGCCAGCGCCAGCGTCAGGAAGAAGGCCACCGCCAGATCCGGAAAGAACAGCGCGTTGTCCACTAGGCCGTGGGCGAGGAGCGCCCCCATGCTGCCCGCCAGGCCCACCGCCAGCGCCGACCGTCCCCGCTCTCCCAGCGTGCGCCAGAAGCTAGCCTGTAGGGTCACCCCGGCCACGACACCCAGCAGCCCGAGCCGGGTCCAGTGATCCAGGAGGAGGTTGTGGGCGTGCTCCAGATTGAACTCCTCCCAAGCGGCCGGCAGCACGTAGCGCGTGCGATATGCCTCCAGGAAGTTGCCTGGCCCCACCCCGAACAAAGGATGCTCTCGCACCATCCATAGGCTGCTGCGCCACAGTTTCAGGCGGAAGAACGTGGTCCCGCGCCCCAGGTCGAAGAGCGCGGTGAAGCGCGGCATCTGTAAGAACGGTATCAGCACCAGCGCACCTGCCCCAACCGCCGCCACGGCCACCCAGCGATACCGTCCCCCGGCCCACCAGCCCATCACTACAAGGGAAACCGGCAGGGCCAGCAACAGCGCCCCGCGGGAGAAGCTCAGCACCAGGGCCACCGTGACTAGCAGCAGGCTCAGCGCGCTCCACCGGCGCCGCCGTCCGGGTGGGCCCAGCACGGCGCCGGCCGCGAGGAAAGGCCAGACCCGCCCCAGATAGAGCCCCACGTTGTTCGGAGACCCATACACGCTCTGGATGCGCAGCAGGCCACCCTCCGCGACGACCAGTTTTCGGCCCAGGACCACCTGCCCCAGTCCAATCAGCGCCACGCCCAGGCCTCCCATCAGAAACCCTGCCAGGACCCGTCGCCGTTCGGCCTCACTCAGCCCGGTCAGCCGCAGGAGAGCATAGTACAATATGGGAAACAGGAACACCGACCTCACCTCGAAGAGCGCAGCCAGACGATCCGTCGCAGCCACGGTGGCCACCAGGGCCGCTGACGCCAAGAGGGCCACGCCACCGTCTATGGGGCCGAATCGGTCGGGGAATCGCTCCTCGGTCCCGCTGTGCGGGCCGGCACCCCTCGCCCCCGTCCGGGCTATCCCCGAGCGGCACACCCACCGTCCCACAAATGCCACGCAGCACAAGGCCACCAGCAACTCGGGCATGCTCAGCGACCGATAGAACATCCTGGGGGGAACCCGATAGAATGGTGCTGAGAACGCAACCAACGCCAGACCCAGATCCAGCCGCAGGGCAAACAGAAAGGCCAGAAGGGGAAGCGCGGACAGGCTGAACACAAGGCCCAGGGTGGAATCCGCGCCCCACGAGGCGGCCCGTCCCCAGCTCAGGGCAGCGGCTGCCCAGACGCCGCCCGTCAGTCCCACGGTCAACCCCGCTTGGCCCAGCTGTGGCAGCGTGAGGAACCCCTGCGCGAGCGACGCCCAGCGGATGCTCCCTATGTCCCGCCACAGAGCGGCCAGCACCAACAGAGCACCGGCGGCCAACCCCCCCAGCTGCCAGCCTATCCCGTCACGCACCGGTGGCGACCCCACACGCCAGTCGACTAGGGGCCACTCCCCCTCAGCGCCCTCGACCGTCAGTTCCACCACGTGGACGCCCGGCTCAAGACCCTTCGCCAGCGGGACCGTCGCCACGCCCGAGCGCTCATCGTACAGCACCACGTACGCCCGACCCCCTTCATCCCGTGGCAGGGCATTGGCTGGCTTCCCGTCCACAGATACATACAGGAAGCCTGGATAGGGCCCTCGGCGCACCGTTACCGCCACCCGCGTCCCGTCGAAACGGAAGGAGGCCGTCCCGCTCGGAGTGAACCCTTCGTCGGGTCCCACATCAGCTCCCAGTGGTCCGGTCAGCCACCCTTTGTCATACGTCGCCCAGCGATTCTGCACCGGATAGCCGCCGGCCGGCGCCGCGTCCGGCTGGGCCCGCGCCCAGGCGCCCATGGCCTCATACACCGGGCGCGCCTCCCCGTCGGGATCCAACAGCGCGAACCCCCAGCGCGGGTTCTCCAGGTCGGCTTCGCAGAAGAAACACGGGGCCGCCTCTGGCTGGAGGTTCTCGATAATCATCGCACCCATCCAGGGCCACTCGTTGCGCGCCCGCTCCAGCATGGCCACACTGTGGTCGGCCTGCGTCGTCTCGTCCACCTGGCCCCAGAGCGACGGATCCCCGTCCCAGCCCTCTGGCAGCGCGTTCCAGCCCCAGTGGCTGGCCCAAATCGCCGTCTCCGCATCTCCATTCGCCACCATCACCTCCCGCAACAACAGCACGCGGGAGACATTGAGGTGCGATTCATCCACCCGCCGATCGTCGGGGCCGGTGCGGCAGCCATACGGCTTCGCAGCCACAATGTCGAAGGACGAAGCGGCACCGAGCTCATAGAGCTGCTCCAGGTATTGC
Organism: uncultured Anaerolineales bacterium; assembly: GCA_964528475.1. Lineage (GTDB taxonomy): Bacteria > Chloroflexota > Anaerolineae > B4-G1 > B4-G1 > SKLM01. The sequence continues at coordinate 1,852 of CAZGSX010000091.1, read as the reverse complement.
AGCTCACTCAGATTCTGCGGTCCGGTCTCAACCGTGGGCGCCAGACCGGCCAGCATGATCTTGGCGCCTGGATCCGCCGCCCGGATGGCCCGAGCCGCCCGCGCCAGCAGGTCGGCGTAGGCGGAGGGACTGACCGGCCCACTTCCCCAGTTCGCCGCCAGATTCGGCTCGTCCCAGATCTGATAGACGTCAACCTGATGACCGTAGCGCGCAGCGAAGGCTCCAGCGTAGGCAGCGAACTGCTCAGGATCGGAAGGGGGTTCAGGGGGATCATCAATCAGGACCGCTACAGGGCGCAGCTCAGGATACTGGCTCAGCGCCTCCATGAGACGGTCAGCCGACGACCAATCCAGCTCGTCCGACGGACCGTCGGATCTGGCATCGCACCATGCAAACGACTGGCGCACCCAGACGAATCCCCCCTCGGCGACATGAGAGAGCGCCCAGGTCAGCTCCGGATCGCTGTAGCGCTCCAGGTGCACATTCACACCCAGGATGGGGACATTGGCGTCTCTGATAGGAGCAGGGAAATCCTCAGCACTCCCCCGCCCGCGCGCGAGGTGGGCCGAGACAAGCGCCCCCATCCCCACCCCCACACCGACGAGCAGGACGAGCCACACCACGACACTAACCGCTGCCCACCGGCTGGAGACCTGGGGCCGCAAAGCCTGCTGGATCCGTCGCGGGATCACGCCCCTATTCCACCACCGTATCCCCGTAGACATCAGGGGAGAGAAGCCGCGCCAGCGCTAGCGTCAGGACATGCTCATAGGCCGTCTGGCGATCCAGGTATCCCTGAGTCAGGATTCCGATGGCTCCCTTGCCGCGCTTGGTGTCCTCCAAGCCTGTGAGGGCATCCATCGTGGGTCCCAGCTCAGCACCCCGACGGACGGCCCGGGCTACCGACGGAGGTAGGAGCAGGTTGGCGCCGCCGGCCACGCCTATAGCACCGTCGGCTTGAGCGACAGCGCACCAGGCACAGGTGAAGACGCGGCCATCGACGTCCACCAGGCCCCCTTCCAGGCCCACGCCAAGGGATGCGTCGTCCTCACGCAGAGCCGCCTTTGCCCGCCCAACCGCACCACGGAGCGTCTCCTCGTCGCCCCAGGGCTGATCTGGCACACCGCTCTCCACCGGTGCGCCAATGACTTCCACGTGCTCGTCACAGACGCGGCGTAGAACCTCCCGCGCAGCGGCGATCTTCACCGGGTTTCTCGATCCCACCACGGCCTTCATCGGGGTTCCAGCCTCATCCTCCTTCATACAAGCGCACCTCGACGCCCTCAAAGGACCACCACTCCACTGGATCGAGGGAGGAGGCCAGCGTCTGGGGCACCAGTCCTTCGGGATCCGTGTACCACGAATGGCTGTAGATCAGCCACACGCGAGGACGGTCAGCCACCAAGCTCCTCAGCCTCGGCAGATTCTGGTGTGTCATCTCCGGTTCCAGCTCGCCCCGCGCGAAGAGGTCGACGGGCAGGCCGTGCTCGACCACGGCTGGTACTGGGTGGTGATTGTACTGCCGGGCAAAGTAATAGTCAAAGGGTATCTGCCCCCAGGAGTCGTTGAACAGCACCAGATCATGCCATTGAGCGCGCTCCGCGACCAGCACCGCTGCTTGGTCCCATCCCTCCTTCTGGAATGTAGCGTAGTAGCGGCCCAACGCCTTAGCGTTGACGGCTATCAGAGCTGCGATCACAGCCCCCGTCACCTTCCGTCGGACCCTTGCAGGACGGATGCGCGTCCAGAACCAGGACACGCCGCTGGCCATCGCCACGTACAGGGGAAGGGACGTCCACATCAGCGTGCGCGCGGATAGAATAGGGCGCCATTGACTGACGACCCACGCCCC
>CAZGSX010000090.1:0-11475 GCA_964528475.1 uncultured Anaerolineales bacterium | reverse complement strand
GGAGACGAACCGGCTGCTGCGGCAGCATCTAGCCGAGGAGGAGAGCGACAGCGAATGACGACGCTCGCCCGCCGCCCCGACGTGCTGCGGGCGGACGCCGGTCGTTCTGGAAGTGAACCATGGATAGCAGGATCAAGATGCTCCTTCGGTTCCTAGTTGGGCTGCTCGCTCTGACGGGCTTGGGCCAGCGGGCCTTCGCCTGCACGTGCGCCCCACCGGAGTCCCCGACCGACGAGCTTGAACGATCAACAGCAGTCTTTGCCGGCAAGGTGGCAGCACTGGAGGCACGATCCGGGCTGGTCACCAGCTCTGCCGATCCCGTCCGAGTCACGTTTCGAGGCTACACCGTCTGGAAGGGGCCTCAGCATGACATGCTGACCGTCACCACCGCCCGTTCGAGCATCAGCTGCGGGTACGAGTTCGAGGCCGGGAGGGAGTACCTCGTCTACGCGTACGGCGAGGAGAATGACCTGCAGGTCAGCCTGTGCAGCCGCACCAGGCCCCTGACCCTGGCCGCCGTCGACCTGATTGCCCTGGGACGGGGAAGAGGCCAGGCCGGTGGCGTGCTCCAGACCTACAAGTACGTGACGATGGTCGCAGTGGTCACCGCCGCAGGCACCGCCGTCGGCGTCAAGTGGCTGCTCGCCCAACGAAAAGCTTCCCGCAGTCGGCCTTGCTGACTGTGTGGGGGGATCAAACGAGGTGAAGATGAGAATGATGTGCATGTTCATTGCGTTCCTGGGATGCTTGCTGATCTCCGCCTGTCGTATGCCAGGCCCCCTGCCCACGCATCGGGCGATTGAGCCAACCGTGCCGCCTGTCGCGTACACCGCCCCGGGTGAACCCACGCGCCCCCCGACAGGTATCTTCATCGTCTCTGAGACGTCGTTCATTGAGATGGGCTTGATTTGGCGAGAGTGCCAGGTGTCCGAAGAGGGCTACACCGATTGGCGGCAGGCCGAGGCTTGCTTCGGGCGTGCGGCCCCATCCTGGAGCGAGGAGGACAGCCGGCAGCTCGCCAGGCGCACCGAACACGGTCTGCAGCTTGCAGTGGGTGACGACGTCTACGAGGTGCAGGATCACGACCTGAACGTCCTGCGCTGGTCCACGTTGACCCGGAACGGGTGGCCCGTACGGACGCTCTTCGGCGGCGCCCTGGTGCACTCACCCAACATCTCCATGCGGCAGGTCGCTGACGAGGTCGCCTGGGAGTTCGCGGGCGACTACCAGAAGACGATCATCTATGGGGGGAAGGACGTGCGCGCACTGTACGACCTCGATGCGGCGTATCGGCCCTACGGGATCGATGGCAAGGCGGTGTTCGTCGGAGAGAAGGACGGCTCCCGGTTCGTCATGGTGGACGGGAAACGGATGGGACCCGAGTTTGACGAGATCATCGTGGCCTACTGCTGCGAGCCGGCCATGTACTCGGTCCGCATCGGGGAGGGACGCTACGCGTTCTGGGGCAGCCGGGGCGGGCGGCGCTACATCGTGGAGCTGAGTGTCGAATGAGTGCGCCGGCGCGCGTGGCCTCTAGGCAAGGCCGTCCTGAGAAGGTTCCCAGAGACCTGTGAGATTTGACAGGTGACAGGCAGCGGGCATCCGCTTCAACCCCGAAGGACTCCTGCGGCCCAATGCGCCCGTGGCCATCACCGTCGACCGCACCGGCGAGCGACCCTACACCCTTCGCTTCACCACCGCCGGAGAGAGCGGCCCCACCGCCACCCCGATGCCCCAGTCCTCCGAGTTCCCCGGCCCCGTTCCTACCGCGCCACCCACACCCCCGCCCGGATCGTCATCCGATGCCACGGAGACAACGCCGTATAGGAGCGAGTCCGGACGATGATGTCGCGCCCCGCTACCTCCCGACTGGCAGCCAAGCGACTGCCCCGTGCTCATCGTAACGCACGCGACAACGGGACCATTGAGATCCGCAGTGGGGAGGGTGCGGTCGTCGCCCGAAGGGCAGATATCGCTCATCTCGGCGGTGCAGAGGTTCCCGAAGCGGAGGATGTCACCCCCATTGAGATCCTCAAGCGCTGCTCCGGCCCCTACTGGCTTGCGCCCAGCGAGACTGAGAGCGTCAACCTGGAAGAGCTCCCCGGCCATGAAGACCTCGCGCCTCTGTTAGGTGACCTCAGGGCCCCGAGGAGACCCGCGCGGCGTTCCCTCATCCAGAGACAGGCATGGTCTACCAGCTCGGCGAAGAAAGCTGGCTCCACCTGCACGTGTTCCCAGACGACAACCGAGCGCGAGTCGGCGCAGACAGCATCCGTCACGACATATCGGACGCCATCACTGAGTGGATGGCGCCGCCTCTCTTCCACCCCTGTGGCCGCGTGATCGCACTCTGCCTGGGTGCCAACGAAGGGGAAGAAGAGGTCAGACAACGCTGCGATCTCATCGCCGACTCGCCGGCCGATTAGTTGCAGCCCGAGGGCGCGTCGCATCGCGCGCGCTACATCGCCTGAGGCAACTCGCCAGCCGGACGGGCCTCAGCCCGCGGCTGCAACGGTCGAGTCCACCTGCCACTTCTCCCGTCCGAAGCGATTCGCCCACCGCGCCAGGGCACCGATTCGCACCTAGGCCGCTGTGGGCCGTATCTGCCTGACCGCCTGCAGATGTCATGGCACGCGAGCTCGGAATAACCGACCCTCTTAGGTCGTCCTAGTCGAAAAAACTCGTATATGGTAGAATGTGGCGTTAGGCTAACGAAGAGGAACCATGAGGAGCCATTCGCCGTGAGGCCAACAGGAACCATCGTTCGCATAGCTGGTGTAGTGGTCGACGCGGAATTCCCGTCCGGCGATCTGCCCAGCATTCATAACGCGCTGATCATCGAGCGGGAGCAGGAAGCCGACCTTGTTGTAGAGGTTCAGGAACACATCAGCCCTCACGTCGTCCGTGCCATCGCTATGGGTAGCACGTCGGGCCTGAGGCGAGGGTTGACAGCGGAGGACACCGGTCAGCCTATCCACGTCCCGGTGGGACCCGATACGCTCGGCCGGATGTTCAACGTGCTCGGTCACGCCATCGACGGCCAGCCCCAATTGCAGGATGTCGAACGGCGCTCCATACACGTCGACGCCCCCCGGATGCAGGATCAGCAGGTAATCGAGGAGCCGTTCGTCACTGGTATCAAGGCCATCGATCTCCTTACGCCCTACCCTCGCGGGGGGAAGATCGGCCTATTCGGCGGTGCGGGCGTCGGTAAGACGGTCCTGATGATCGAGCTGATGCGCCACACTATCGAGGAGCATGAGGGCGTGGCTCTATTCACAGGAGTCGGGGAACGGAGTCGCGAGGGAAACGACCTTTGGCTGGAGTTGCAGCGCAGCGGCGTCCTGGAGAGCACGATTCTCGTGTTCGGTCAGATGAAGGAGCCCCCGGGCGCCCGTCTGCGGGTCCCGTTTACGGCGCTCACGATGGCCGAGTACTTCCGAGATGAGGAAGCGCGTGAGGCCTTGATCTTCATAGACAACATCTTCCGCTATGTGCAGGCGGGCTCTGAGGTATCAGCGCTGCTGGGGCGTCTGCCCAGCGCGGTGGGTTATCAACCGACCATGGATACGGAGATGGGCGAGCTCCAGGAACGAATCACTACCACCGTTAGCGCCAGCATTACCTCGGTGCAGGCCGTGTACGTCCCCGCGGACGATATGACGGATCCAGCTGTGGTGGCGACCTTCGCGCACCTGGACGCGACGACCATCCTTACGCGGCGCCAGGCAAGCCGAGGGTTCTACCCGGCGATCGACCCGCTGGACTCCAGCAGTTCGCTCCTGACAGCGGAGGGTGTGGGACAGGAACATTTCGAGACCGCCAACGCAGTCCGAGAAACCCTGGCCCGTTATGAAGAGCTACGAGACGTGATTGCGATTCTCGGGATGGAGGAACTGAACGAGGAGGACCGCATCTCGGTGGAGCGCGCGCGACGAATTCAGCGGTTCTTGACCCAGCCTTTCTTCGTGGCCGAGCCATTTACGGGAACCCCCGGGGCCTATGTGGAGCTAGATGAGACCCTGCGCGGCTTCCGCGAGATTCTCGACGGTAAGCACGACGAGCTACCAGAACAGGCCTTCTACATGGTGGGCTCGATTGATGAGGTTACGAAGAAAGCGCGTGATCTCGAGTTGAGGGAAGGCCGTGGCTAGATCACTGGAGTTGCAGGTGCTGACACCAGCCAAAACGCTTTTTCATGCGGAAGAGGTGAAGTGGGTTCATCTTAGACTGGCGAATGGCACAGGGATCAGCATCTACCCGGGCCACGCGCCCCTTCTGGCGGAAACGGTGACTGCTCCGCTGCGATACGTTGACGGTGCTGGCGAGCACACGCTTCACCCCGAGGCCGGAATCCTTCAGGTAGATGACAACCTGGTGACGGTCTTCACAAGCGGTAGCCCAGAGGCCGGCGAGACCGCTACGCCCACAGTCGTCGCGGAAGAGAGAGGCTTCGAGCGGTTGGCCCGAGAGCTGCAGGATAAGCTGGAGGAGGAGCCAATTCGGCTCTTGAACGGAGATGGACAGCAGGAATGACTGGGAGTTGTGGCGACTGGCGCTACGGGCTACTTCGCTTGGGTGGGATCTGGCGGTCCCAATCTTCGGCGGGGTGCTGTTAGGGTACTTCCTTGACCAAGCCCTGTCCACGCGGTATGTCTTCACCCTTGGACTCCTGCTGTCAGGTATCGCCGTGGGATTCTACAACGTGATCCGGTCAATCCAGCAAGTGGAGGAGCGCTCAAGAGAGAAACCCACTGAGGACGACGGGCAACTTGACCAGAATAAGGACGAGACAGACCAATGATCGCCCTGTGGATGCTTCTGGGAGGGTTGGTGGGCGCTGTCAATGGCGTGACCCGTTGGTTGGCCGTCGCGCGGCTTTCCGCCGGAAGACGGGGGCATGCGGTGTTGCTGACGGTGGGAGGGATGGCGATCCGACTTGGCCTGGTCACAGGTCTGCTGGTAGCTGCCTTCAGGCAGGACGTTGTTGCGGGCCTACTTGCATTCCTCGGCCTCTTGGTAGTGCGGTCCGCAATTGTGATCTGGGCTCATGCCCATGACTGGTCATGGCCCTCCACCTTCGCGGACCGTGAGGGCTTCGACAGGGCGGGATCGGCGGATAGAGGTGCCTCTTGATAGCTTGGAATACGGAGACACACGGTGGCTCGACTCCGCGCAGGGAAGTGTGTGTAAGCCAGCGATCAGGGTTTCATTGGCGCCCGCGCCTTCAGAACAGCACGAGCAGTTCCTTGGTCGGAGTAAGATGTCTGGAGTGAAACGCTATGGATAGATTCTTTCCTCAGGTGGTCTTCACGATCTTCGGCATCGGGGTGCGCGACACCGTCGTTTCGACTTGGCTGATGATGGTGCTTATCATGGCCCTGGTTGTGGTCATACGTCGGTCGCGACCGATGCTGCTGGAGATGTTGCTCGACTTCGTGGAGGTCCTGATCTCAGACTTGTTGGGCGGCTATCGCCTCGAACGGTACCTCCCCTTTCTGGCATCGTTAGCGGTCTTCGTCGCCTTTGCCAACATCTTCAGCTTGCTCCCCACGCTACCGCTGCCAGGCGGAAGAATGCTCCCCATAGTCGCGCCGACGCGAGACCTTAACACTCCCATAGCGCTCGCAGTGGTCGTCTTCTTCTCGGTCCACTACTTCGGGATGCAGCAACAGGGGATCCTGGGCTATCTCAAGAACGTGGCCTCGCCTGTTTTCATCCTCCCTCTGGAGATCATAGGGCAGATCAGCCGCACGGTCTCCTTGGCCATCCGACTCTTTGGCAACGTCCTCAGCACAGAGATGATTGTCGCCGTAGTCTTCATGCTGATCCCGTTGGTCGTACCTCTGGTCGCCACCGGCCTAAACATATTCACCGGGTTGCTTCAGGCTTATATCTTCACCGCTCTCGCAGCCGTCTACATCAGCACCGGACTCGTGGAGAATGAGAAGATCGAGGAACCAACACTGGCGGACAACCAGTCGCCGACGATATGACCACTCCCTTGACGCGACGCAGAGGTGCCTGGAGACCATAGACCAGCTCCTCAGGAACATGTTTGCAGTAGATGATCAAGCTAGAGGCTTCGGAAAAACACGAGAAAAGGAGACAGACATGGTAGAGATGGATCCCGGAACACTGATCACACTGGTCACCATCATCGGCTCGACCGTCGGAATTGTCTTGGGCGCTCTGACGCCGGCAATTGTCGAGGGGCGAGCGGTGCTTAAAGCCCTCGAGGGGATGACACGACAGCCCGAGTCCGCAGGGGACCTACGAACGACACTCCTCATCTCCATGGCCTTGCTCGAGTCGACGGCCATCTACGTCCTCCTGGTCATCTTGGTCCTGATCTTCGCCAATCCGGTGATCGATCGCTTCTTCCCTGGAGGATAATGCATGCTGAACATTGACTGGGCAACAGTCGTCTTCCAGATCATCAACTTCCTGGTGTTGGCCGCACTGCTCCACCGCTTCGCGTTCCGGCCCATGATGAAGCGTGTGAAGGAGAGTCGGGCCGAGAAACAAGAGCTGAGGAGACAGCTCAGAGAGGATCGCCGCGAGGCCGAGGAACTGCGCCGAAGCCTAGAGGAACGGTTGTCCGAAGCCGAGGAGGAGGCCGACGAGATCGTAGCCGAGGCCCAGAAGCGAGCGGAGGCCGAGCGCCAGCAGATGCTCGCAGACGTGGAGGCAAACGTCGAGGAGATGTTAGCGGACGCACGCGAGGACGTCGAGCAGATGCGACAACGGGCCGTGGACGAGTTCCACGCCGAGTTGATTGACGCTGTCTTCGACATATCGGCGGAGATGATCAGGCAGACCGCTCCTCCAGAGATGCACGACAAGCTCGTGTCGGAGCTCAGCGATCGCATTTGGGAGATGGGACGAGAAGAGATGGAACGCGTGCGCGCATTTCGGCGTTCATTGGGGGAGCGGACTCCTACCGCCCACGTGACCACTGCCAAACCCCTTTCCTCGGAGCAACAGGGTGAGATCGCACGTACGCTCACGGCCCTGGCTGATCGAAGCATCGACATGGAGATAGGAACTGATCCCTCGCTCGCGGCAGGGCTGCGGGTCCGCCTGGGTGACATCGTCGTGGAGAACTCCATTGCTGGTCGCCTGGAGGAACTCGAGGACCAAGCGGCCCAGGCCCTTGAAGAGCGATTGGCCCATGGCTGATCAGACACAGAGCGAAGAAGCTCAGGCTCAGGTCGCAGCGCTTGTGGACGAAGTTCAGAAGCGGGTTCGGGAACAGGAAGGCGAGGCAACGGTACATAAGCTCTACCGGCCTGAGCGCTTCAAGCATCAAGTCTCTGAGATCGGTTCGCTTCCCGGGCCAGAATCGGACATCCCTTCGCTGCTGGAGACGCTGCAAGAACAAGCCAAGCAAGTCGAGAGCCGGGTCACCTTCCGTGACGTTGGCACCGTGCAGCACATCGGTGACGGTGTTGCTACGCTCTCGGGTTTGCCTATGGCGCAGACTGATGAGCTGGTTGAGTTCCCAACGGGCGTCAGAGGGATGATTCTCAACCTGGATCACGCGCGCCTTGACGTGATCCTGCTGGGGCCCGATGAGGGAATCCAAGGTGGCGATCTGGTAACGGCCACCGGGATGCGGGTACGGGTACCCGTCGGTCACCAGTTGCTGGGTCGCACGTTAGACCCGCTGGGGCGACCCCTCGACGGCAAGGGGCCGGTGCAAGCCACTGAAAGGCGCTTCGTGGAACGTGAGGCCCCCGATATCATTGAGCGCGCACCGGTCAATCAGCCACTCTATACAGGCACCAAGGTCGTCGACGCACTGCTCCCCATCGGACGAGGTCAGCGCGAGCTGATCCTCGGCGATCGACAGGTGGGGAAGACGTCACTAGCGGTGGACGCGATCCTCAGTCAGCGCAACAGGAACGTCTCCTGCGTCTATGTCTCCATTGGTCAGAAGAAGAGCTCTGCCCTGAGCATCGTGGAGACCTTGCGCCAGAACGACGCTCTGTCCCACACGGCCGTGGTCGTAGCCAGCCCTGAGGATCCCCCAGCCCTGCGGTATCTGGCGCCGTACACCGGGTGCACCATCGCTGAGTTCTTCATGGACGAGGGGCGTGACGCCCTGATCATCTACGACGACCTGAACAAGCACGCAGATGCCTATCGCGAGCTGAGTCTGCTTCTACGTCGACCACCAGGGCGAGAGGCGTATCCCGGGGATATCTTCTATCTCCATGCTCGGCTTCTGGAGCGAGCGTGCAAGCTGAACGAAGAGCACGGTGGTGGATCGATAACGGCACTGCCGATTGTCGTGACCCAGAGGGGCAATGTGGCAGCCTACATCCCAACGAACCTGATCTCAATTTGTGATGGTCAGATTGTGCTCGATACGGACCTGTTTAACCGGGGCATCAAGCCCGCGGTAGACGTGGGCCAGAGTGTGTCCCGTGTCGGCGGCGAGGCGCAGTCGGACGCGATGCAAGACGTCGCAGGGCAGCTCCGCCTTGAGCTCTCGCAATACGAGGAAGTCCGCCGTTTCGCGCGTTTCGGCGCTGACGTCGATCCAGCAACACGACGACAGATTGAGCACGGAAGCAGGCTGCGGGCCGCGCTTAAGCAACCCGTCCACCAACCTCTGTCGCTGCCCTCACAGATTGTGACGCTGCTCGCAGCGACGGAGGGCATCCTGGATCAGATTCCGGCGAACAAGGTGCCAGCGTTTGAGGCTGGGCTGCTCGACCGCGTCCAGAGTCGTGAGCCCGAGCTTCTTCAGCAGATCAAGCGCACGGGAGAACTCACGCAAGACACCCGGGAGGCTCTGATGACGGTTATCTCCAGCTATGCAGCGGAGTGGGCAGAAGGAGGTCTCGAGCGGTGAAAATGATCATGGCCGTCACGCGGCGCGACGAAGTAGAACGGGTGCTGCAGGCTTTGGTGGCAGCAGATCACACCGCAACCTTCGTGGAGACCCGCGGCGGCATGCTGCGCCAGGCACAGATGACGCTGTTCATTGCGGTACAGGATGAGGATTTGGAAGCAGTGTTAAGCATCGTCGAGGAGAGCTGCCGCTCCGAAAGCGAGATCCACCAGAGTGAGGAGGAGGGCAGGCCGATGCCAGTAAGACCTAGGCTGGGCGGTGCTGTCATCTTCGTCTGGGACGTCGAGCGGAGCGAAACGTACTGACCTTCAGCATCTAGAGAGAGTCAAACGGGAAGATGGAAGACGTAGAACGCGCCAGTGAACGCCTGGAAAACATCCAGAGCGTCAAACCCATCCTCGGTGGCCTGCGAACAATCTCCCTGGGCAGTTGGCAAGCTGCCCTGAAGCGACGGAGCAACGTACGGGACTACGCCGAGCGTATTCGGGCTGTGTTGCCCGCGCTCTTGCCCGAGCTCGAACGTCGAGAGACCGTGGTGACCCGGGCGCGGCGCCACCTCTCTCTGCCGCAGACCCTCTCAGCTCTCCGGGCGGGCGGCTCACGACCGGAACGTCGGCCGAAGCACTATGTGGCTCTGGCCCTCGGGAGCGAGCGCGGCCTGTGTGGTCGGTTCAACGCCGCGATCGCGGATGAAGTGGAGCGGTACCTGGAGGACTGCGCTGCGGCGGGCGTTACCACCCAACTCATGGTACTCGGTAGCCGAGCTGAACGGACTCTGCGCCGCCGTGGACACGAGCCGATCCAGGCGGGGACGCTCTCCATGACGAGCCTACCCGCGGCATCTCTGGCCTTCGACCTGGCGCGGCGCTGGCTGGCGTCCTATGAGGATCACGAGCTGGACGCCGTCGATTTGATCCACAATCATTATCGTGGCACCGGAACGTACAGACCAACGGTGACCCGGCTGATTCCTCCCCAGTTGGTCAAAGAAGGGACAAGGGTTGCTGAGAGGGAGAATGCGGGCAGGACGGGGGGCTCGAGATCGAGATCCACCGGCCCTCTCCGACCGCCGTGGCCCCCGCCCATTATAGACACCGATCCATTGAGTTTGTATGGGACGGTCATTGAGCAATCAACGGCTGTTCACCTCTACAGCATTCTGCTGGACTCATCGGCCGCCGAGCACTCCACGCGATTCCAGCTTATGGAGTCAGCCACACAGAACGCCGATCGGCTGATTGAGGAGTTGACACTGAGCATCCAGACCGCTCGAAGGCATGAGATCACGCAGGAGATGGCAGAGCTGGCAGTGGGAGCTGGTCTGCTGAAGGATAGATGAAGTAGGGCCTAGATCAGCGCCTGGCCGGATGTCTCTGGATCGATGCCCAGGTGCTCCAGTGTCCGTCGCACCAGCCGGTGAAAGAGGACCTCCGGGGGTCGGCCTTTGAGCGGAATCTGTCCAGCCGCCATCGTGCCATGCCCACCGGCGGATCCCAAGTCCCCCACAGTGTCCTGAACAAGCCGGCCTGCGCCCCAGCGGCCCGTTGTCCGCACTGAGACCACCAGCTGCTCGTCATAGACACCCATGCAGACCACCCAGTTTACGCCTTGGAGCCGCAATAGGAGATCGGCCATCTCTGCGGGGAGATCGGGCCGCTGCATCTCCTCCACAGTGCTGATGATCAAGACTCCGTCATAAACCCGGGCAGAGCGTAGCGCGGCATGCAGTCCCTTGTAGTACTCGGGCGGGACCTGCGCTCGTTCGATGTTGACCAGGGCCCGCACGTCGACCTGCTGCTGAAGATAGAAGTATGCCGCCACATCCGCGGGGCTGGCACCCCGCCCCAGGCCCATCGTATCGCTCTTGATGCCGTAGAAGAGCGCCGTGGCAATGGATGAGGGGAGATGCACATTAACGGCTCGGCAATACTCGCTCAGGATCGTCGATGTGGCACCGACCCGCGGACGCACGTCAGCAAACCGCGCAGCGCCCGTCTCCTTTCGTCTGGGATGATGGTCGAATACGAGGAGGACATCGGCCAACGGAGGCACCGTGGTGTTGCCAGCTCCCGGCTGTGTGTCGATCAGGGCAATGGAGACTGGTTCTGACAGTTGCTCGTCAGCCAGCACCCGGAGAGGATTCCCGAGGTAGCGCACCAAGGCTTTGTTCTCGGCACGTCCGATGATACCGCGATAGGCAATGTGCCCCTCAAGACCCATAGTCTGCCTCAGCAACCATTGCAGCGCAACGGAGCTGGCAATAGCATCGGGATCGGGGTCATTATGCGGGAGAATGAGAAGTGTCTCAGTTCCTTCGACAGCCCGCTGAAGGCGTGGCAGGTTGTGGGCTGCACGATCGACGTACGGTTCGATGCTGTAACCCCCTCGAGTCTACTATGGAAACGAATCGATTGTACTTCACACAAGGACAACGTGCAACTCAGGGTTTCACACCTCGTCCATGAGATAAGGAAGTGGGGTGGGACATCTCCATTTGACACTCCCAAGAAATCGTGTAGAATACCCATCACGTTGGGTGATGAGCGTTCGGAGTCAGGCTGGCCCACGTAGCTCAGCCGGTAGAGCACACCCTTGGTAAGGGTGAGGCCATG
>CAZGSX010000089.1:0-11499 GCA_964528475.1 uncultured Anaerolineales bacterium | reverse complement strand
GGTCGGCGGACAGATCAGAGGAGTTGTATCCCCACCTGAGGAAAGGCCGGACCCGCTGCCCCGTCGGACCCGCATGGTTAGTATCCGAGGCGTCATCGCCGGCCCGCCAACGACAACGATAACAGGTACGTGGACGATCACGGATCAGGCGGGCTCAACGTGGGCGGTAACGGTCACGGAGGAGACGAAAGTCGTTCCACCGAGCGTTATTCCACAAGAGGGCGACGGGGTGCAGGTGATTGGGACCCAGGAGGGTGACCAGGCTCTGACTGCGAGGCACGTGGTGGTGACACAGCGAACCCAGGAGCGGACCCGACCGGTGGAGTTCCACGGGGAGATCGAGAAGCTACCGGAAGCATCCACGGACGAGTGTGACTACTGCGGCGAGTGGGTGGTCGGAGGTTACACGGTGACGGTCGACGAAGAAACCAGGATCCATCCACCGCAGGAGACGCCCACGGTCGGCATGAGCGCCAACGTCATCGCCTTCGAGCGGTCCGGCGGCACCCTGTGGGCGAAGAACATCGCCCTGCACCCGGGGCCGAGGGACGACGACCAGGTCGAGATCGAGGGTGTGATTAAGGAACTTCCCGACGGTCCATCGTACCTCGGCACCTGGATGGTGGATGGCTTCACGGTCACGGTAACGAACATGACAGAGCTCAAAGGAGCGACGCCAGCCGTCAGCCTGACCGCCAGGGTCGAGGGACAGGCGCTGGAGGACGGGACGATCCTGGCGAAAGAGATCGTCGTCAAGGGTGCCGAGCGCGAGTTGGTGGAGCTGGAGGGGACGCTCGTCGTCTTCACGGAGACCCGCCCCAGCGTGTGGATCATCGACGTCGATCCCACCACCGAGACGGAGGAGATCTCGTTCACCGTGATGGTCAGCACCTACGTGGACACACGGCGTGGAGATCTTGCGGAGGGCTGCTCGGTGGAGGTCAAAGCGCTGGAGCAGCCGGACGGCAGCCGAGTGGCGCTGAGGATCCGGGTGAAGGACGAGCGCGACCAGGGCCCCCCATGGATGGAGTTCGAGGGCACCGTCGTCAGCACGACGACGAACCCGGCTGAATGGGTGATCGAGACGGTCACCGCCACGGAGCAGATCACCGTTGAGGTGACCGAGCAGACCCGGGTGGTTCCCCCTGTGGCCTCGCTGGAGGTCGGCGCCTATGTCAGGGTCAGGGCCGTGCCGCGGTCGGACGACGTGCCTCTGGCGGTATGGGTCAAGATCGAGCAGCCGGAGCGCGAGGAGGTCGAGTTTGAAGGCACGGTCGTCAGCACCGACACGGTCCCAGGCGAGTGGACGATCGAGACTGAGACGGAGATTGTCACCATAACCGTCACCACGAAGACCGTCTTCATGCCGGACCTCCTCTCCATCACCGTAGGTTCGATGGTGGAGGTCAAGGCGCTGAAGGAGGACGGCGACACGTTGCGCGCCCTCTGCATCAAGCTGGAGGACGACGACGGCGGCCCACCCGTGTGGATAGAGTTCGAGGGCACGGTCGTCAGCACGGACACCGTCCCGGGGGAATGGGGGATCGAGACGGGTGAAGGTACGACGATCACCATCACCGTCAACGACGCCACCCAGATCATCCCCCGGCGGAGTTCCTTGGTTTTGGACGCCGAGGTTAAGGTCATGGCGAGAGAGCTGGCCGACGGCACGCGCTGGGCCCTGTGGATCAAGGTTGAGACCCCCGGAAGGCCTTAGAGCCATCCCGCCAGGGCCTGCGGTCTGACCCCCAGCGGCCCGGCGACCTCCCTTCCGGTCCCGGGGCACGGGGATTTTGAGACCGGCAGGCGGAGAAGTGCCCTAGGACGTCGGTTGCAATGCTAAGATCGGGCACGGATCGAACCCTCGACCCGTGCCCGATCGTTTTCCACGCAGGCGCGCGCTGTCAACACGATGGGAAGGAGGATGCCGATGGTCGGAATGTCAAGGAGACGCCTGTGGCGCACGCTCGTGCTCTCTCTGTTGTTGGCGCTCCATGTGATGGGCGGGGCGGGGGCGACCACGGCCCCCCAAACAGGAACGGCTTCGGAGGGCCCGACCTGGGTCGCCGCCGAGCAGGTCTCGGAGGCACCGGACGCGGTCTCGGAGGCGCCGGCCCTGGCGGTGACCCAGGGCGGCGTAGCGCATCTGGTCTGGGAGCAGGACGATACGCTCTATCACGCCTATCGGACGGGCGACGGTTGGATCACCCCCACCCCCATCCCCGGTGTGGGAGGCGGTGAGCAGCCGGCGCTGGCCGCAGGCCCGGGCGGCGACGTGCACCTGGTCTACGCCAAGCTCGGGGATCCCTACATGGTCTACAACGTCTATCGTGCCTCGTGGAATGGATCGGAACTGCAGTGGGGTCTTCCCAGGAACGTCTCTCAGCATCAGACCCTGTCGTCCCACTCGCCCGACGTCGCCGTGGACGCTGACGGAGGCATACACATCGTTGCGCAGGCCTCAACGGAAGAGCTCTACTACGCCTCCATCGGCGATGGCAGCTACGGGCCCATTCCCAACGCCGCGGGTCACGGCCCATCCATCGCCGTCAGTAACGCGCCCGCCGTCACGGTCCAGATCGTCTACCGCCATTCCGCCGTGTCCGACATCTTCCTCGTGCGGGGGACCGACGGCTCATGGGATCTGCCGGAGGCCGTGAGCGACACGGAGCGGTTCTCCACGGCTCCCCGCCTGGCCCTGGATGACGAGGTGGTCCACGTGGTCTGGCAGGAGACCATCGGCAGCGTGCCCCAGGTGCAGTACACCCGGGGACTGCCGTGGACACCGGTGATCACCCTCTCCGCGAGCACCGCGGGCGTCACGCTGCCGGCCCTCGCCCGAGATGTCTTCGGGACCGTTCACGTCGCTTGGGGCGATGGAGCCTTCCCGTCGTACAGCGTGCTCCATACGTATAGCCGAGACGGCCCGTCCTGGCACGGGTCCGAGCCTATCCAGGGCGGAAGCCTGCGCCTAGACCAGGTGGCGCTCTTCGGCGCGGACGATGGGAGCGTCCACGCAGCCTGGGTGGAGGGCCCCGTAGAAGAGGTATGGTATGGCGCCCTGCCGTCATGCCGGATCTTCCTTCCCCTTGTCCTACGGAGTTGATCGGCTGGGGGCTGGGTCCACTTCCGCGATTACACCTCCTGGCTTGGGCGTAGATCTGTAGCGTTGCGGACGGAGCGGCTGGACGCAGTTCGAGGCTTGAACTTCGTTCGAACCGCCTGGAGACTTCGGATCCAGGGGGTGAAGGTCAATCACATCCAATGCAGGGAGATGGCCCGCTGGCACTGAGCAGTGGCGTTCAGGGGAAGGGACGGACGCCGCCAAGCAGGCGACGTTTTGAGCCAGCGGACGCGGGTAGGAGTGAACGCACAGGCGCAGCGTATGCGACGTCATCTCACAGGACGATAGGATGATTCACGTGACTCATGCCACCGCGGCCGACATGGAGGGTATCGCGGCGGTGATCCGCGATGTGTGGCAGCAAGAGATGTTACCCGACGTATGCAGAGCCCAGATCCGAGATAACGACGCTGCGCTCTGGGTGACTAAGGAGGCGAGCGACGTAGTGGGGTTTGCCTCCGGATTCATGACCACGGACGGAGCGGGGGTTGGGCGCTGGGAGGTGGATCTGGTCGCCGTGAGACCGTCGCACCAGGGGCAGGGCCTGGGGCGGAGGCTGGTCATCCGAATGTGTCGCGAAGCGGAGGAGAGGGGGATTCCCCTGGCGCGGGCCCTCATCAGCGTGGAGAACCAGGCAAGCCAGAAAGCGTTCCAGAGCGCGGGCTTCACGACAGACTGGCGCGTTCAACAGCTTCTGGTCTGGTCACCGAAGCGTGTTGCGCCACAACCGGCATGCCCGAGCCAAGTCCTGCTGCTGCCGGTGGAGACGCTGACCTACCGGGGGTTATGGATGGAGGGTTTGGAGGACGCTTCGGCAACCGAGCAACGTTGGGCCGTCGCTGCCGCCCGCTCGGCGATCGCCAGTGAGGCACGTCACCATACCAGTGCGGCAGTTTCCGTCGACAGAGCAGAACTGCTGGCACCTGCCGTGCGGACCCAGGCGAAGGTGCTGGGGGAGCACTACTGGTTCGTCAGGCCAACGCAGGAAGAATGACGGCTAACGAGCAAGGCAGCAACTACACCTGACGGGAACCGGTCAGTCCAATCACAGTGAGAACCAGTCCTCAGCGCCAAGGGGGGCCGCGCGACAGGCTAACCCCGATTCGCTGCCCCTCGAGCGAGTGTCCAGCCTGTGCTCCCCGTTCGACACGCCTACCAGCGCGCGTGATGTTCCTCAGCGAAGCCGATTAGGCCATCGAGGTGAATTCGTTCCCCCTCATCGGTTTGCACTGTGCCGTGGTAGCGGCCGAACATCTGGTGCACCTCGGAGGTGATCACCAGAAGGTTGGTGGCTGCTGTACGGTCAAGGAACGGCACGAACGTCAGGTCCACCCCGCCCTCGGACGAGACCATGCGCCAGGGCTGCATGAAGTCGCTCGAATCGTACGTGAAGGCGACCCGACCCACCTTGTGTATACGTCCGTCCACGATTAGCGCATTCTCGGTCGCGGCCGACGTATCGCCAAAGCCAAAACCCATGTTCAGCCCGACACGACGCCCGTCGGCCAGGAACCCGGATGCGCTGGCCCATACCCAGAATGAACTGTAGGGCCACACCCCCCGTCCCCAATCGAGGTTGCCCAGGCTACGACCAGGGTCGAGGTCGATCTGTTCCTCCCCCAGCCTGAACCATCCCTCCGCCGGCATGCAGTTGACCTTCCGATTGTAGTAGAAGCGCCTTTCACCGATGGGAATCACGATGACCAGGGACTCGTGGTCGGGGGGCACCAGCAGACGGATCTCAGCCGAGAGGCCGTCTGCACTGAAAGCCGGCCAGGCTACCGCGATCTGCCGTGCGCCTTCTTGAACCTCAAACTGAAGGTGGACCCCATCATCCTGATACTCGCTTCTCCCGGCGGTGCTGTTTCGCGGCAACTGGATGCCCCTGCCCAGAGGGATTGTCAGGGTTTCCTCATGATACGTGGCCTGTTCGAAGTCAACGACGTAGGCAAAAACCTGCCCGGCATATCCAAGGTCGGCGAGCGTGAAAGAGACATAGTACCCCGGGGTTGTCACGCCATAGTAGTCCCAGCGCTTGATCCGGAAGCGCTGCAGGGCTCGAAGCCGATAGAAGTGGGCATCCTCCAGGTTACAGTCCAACAGGGGATGGCGCGCCCAGCCGACCTGGGCGAGGTTGCCGTCCTGGTGCAACAGCGGCGACGGTTCGGTGATTTCGTGTTCCTTCATTCCCATGCTCCATTCCTCCAACCCGTGGCACTCCCCAACCGGAATGACCATCCTCCGGCGGACGCCTCGTGCTCGCCCACGCCGAGGTAGGCCGGGTCGCGGCAGCAGCGGTCGCTCCACCGCGGCCCAGCGAGCCCGATTGTAGTGGAGTCCGCATGGTTGTCAACAGTTCCGCGACGAGATCGTGCCCGTCCCAAGAGGGCCCCTTGAGCATCCGCGAGGATCATCAAGGCGCGGAGTAGGTCTGTGGATGGCGTACAGCGTGAGGCATTCTCCAAGGCTCACAGCTGCTAGAGAGCCCAGTTGGGGGCCTTGCCGCTGGCCCCGGTTGAAGCTTGTGCGCCCTACAGCGAGTTTTCCATTGTACAACTGCACCTAGTTGCGCTATAATCGGCTCATTCGATCTGCACGATCTATCATGGAGGAGCTGTATGGAGAAGGTCACGAAAACAGATGCCGAATGGAAAGAAGAGCTGACGCCAGAGCAATACCGGGTGACCCGCAAAGGGGGCACGGAGCGGCCCTTCACCGGCGAGTATTATGACTTCGACCAGGAAGGCATCTACAGGTGTGTCTGCTGTGGCAACGAACTCTTCAGCTCCGAGACGAAGTTCCACTCGGGGAGCGGGTGGCCCAGCTTCTGGGCGCCGATCAATGAAGAACACGTGACGTACCACGAGGATCGGAAGTTGGGCATGCCGCGGACGGAGGTGCGGTGCGCGGCGTGCGGTGCTCACCTGGGGCATGTGTTTGACGACGGTCCTCTCCCCACCCACAAACGATACTGCATCAACTCAGTCGCCCTGGCGTTCCGTGTGGAAGACCAAGAGGCTGCGTAAGGACCAGTTCTTCGTCGAAAGGCGCTGGGCGCGGGAACAAGATCTGGCCCTGGCATCGGGAGCCCTGAGAGGCAGCACCTGTCTACTTCGCGCCAGGAGCGCCCCTTTAGCCACCGTTCTTCATCCCTGATGGGCACGAGCAACCTCTCCCAAATAAGGCTGTGCCTTACGTTCAGGAAGAGATGGACCCGTGATGAGTCACGGATCGGAGGGATTCACCGCAATGGAAGGGACGGACCTGCCAGCTTTGAGTCAGGACACGATGGAGAAACTCCTGACCTATCAAGAGAACGAAATCACGGAACATCATATCTACAAGAAGCTGGCACAGGCGGTCGACTCACCAGAGAACAGCCGTGTCCTGAATCAGATCGCTGAGGATGAACTGGGTCACTACCATGACTGGCGCAAGTACACGCAACGGGATGTGGCTCCGGATCGGTGGCGCGTGTGGTGGTACTACCTGATCAGCCGCCTGTTCGGCTTCACCTTCGGCATCAAGCTCATGGAGCGAGGGGAGAAGGGCGCGCAGGAGAACTACGCTGCGGTCCAAGACACGATTGACGAAGCCGCGTCCATTGCAGAGGATGAAAACGATCACGAGGACGCACTGATAGAGATGCTGGACGAAGAGCGGCTCCGCTACACTGGATCGATCGTGCTCGGTCTGAACGACGCCCTGGTGGAGCTGACTGGGGCGCTGGCTGGTCTTACGCTTGCGCTTCAGAACACAGACCTCATCGCGCTCACGGGTTCCATCACGGGCATCGCGGCAGCGCTGTCGATGGCAGCCTCGGAGTACCTATCGACCCGATCGGAGGAGACGACTAAGCACCCGCTGAGAGCGTCCCTGTACACAGGAGCGGCGTACTTCATCACAGTGGTTCTCCTCATCCTACCCTATCTCTTGCTGGACAACTACTTGGTCTGTCTTGCCTGCTCCTTGATCGCCGCTCTGACCATCATTGCATTGTTCAACTACTACATGTCGGTGGCCAAGGATGAGCCGTTTAAGGAGCGCTTCCTAGAGATGGCGGGGTTGAGCTTCGGCGTGTCCCTGTTCAGCTTCTTAATCGGTTTCGTCATTCGCCAGTTCTTTGGGATCGAGGTGTGATCGCTGCAGGTTACCCTCGGCGAGTGCCCCGACCGGCACGCACGTGCAGGAGGAAGCTGCCCTAATGGATCACTTTGACCTGCTGGCTCCCATCTACGATCTGGTGATCCGTCCGCCTGATCCGGCGCGGCTGCGGGAGTTGCTCCGTCTGCCAATCCAAGGCCGCATGCTGGAGGCGGGCGCCGGGACCGGCCGGGTGTCGTCGCTCCTGGCTCCCTGGGTAGGCACGCTGGTGATCAATGATCTCTCGGCGCCCATGCTTCGAGAGGCACAGGAGAAGGGTCTGCTGAACCCCGTGCAGTCCTATGTGGAACGGCTTCCATTCCCTGAGGCCAGCTTCAGTAGAGTCTTCGCCGTGGACGCCCTGCACCACTTCGACGACCATCGGGCCGCCGTGGGTGAGCTGGTGCGGATTCTCGAGCCAGGGGGTCGCCTGGTGATCGAGGAGCCCGACATCAAGCGATTCCCGGTGAAGGTGATCGCGCTTCTGGAGAAGGTGGCGATGATGCAGAGCCATTTCCTCTCCGGCGAGAGGATAAGCGCCCTGGTCGCCGCCCACGGCCTGGAGGCGCGCATTGCGTGCCTAGGGGGCTACGCGACCTGCGTGGTGGTCGATAAGCCGCTCGGGAAGGAATAGACCGATAGGCGAATCCGGAATAAGAAGCCAGACCCATCCCACGAGGGCAATCTGATTCGGGCCCCACGTACACGGTCCGCAGCGGGGCCCGTGCCATCATCAGCATATGATCTAAGGAGGCCGTTGTGCCCGTAACTGCCATCATCACGGATACCGACGCCAGCCTGCCCGATGAGGTTGCTGCCCAGTACGGAATCAGGCAAGTGCCCATCGCCGTGCATTTCGGTGACGAAACGCTGCTCACGGGCGTGGACATTGACGAAAAGGCGCTCTTCGAGCGGGTGGACCGGGAGGGTGTCCTACCGACGACATCAGCCCCGGCACCGGGGGACTTCCTGACCGCGTTCCAGGATGCGTTTGACGAGGGAGCGGAGCAGGTGATCTGCCTCTGCGTCAGCAGCAAGGTGAGCGGCACGTACGAGGCGGCCCGGACGGCTCGTGATCTGTTGCGCGAGCGTGACATCACGGTCGTGGACACCCAGAGCATCTCTATGGGGCAGGGCTTCATGGCGATGGAGGCGGCGGAGGCCGCCCGAGCCGGTGCCTCTAAGGAGACGATCATCGAGCAGGCTATGGAAGCGGGCTCCCGCGTCTGTCTGTACGCGGCTCTGGCCACGCTGAAGTACCTGGCGATGAGCGGACGGGTGGGACATCTGACGGCGGGGATGGCGGGGTTACTGAGTATCAAGCCGATCTTGACCCTGCGGGACGGGGAACTGCAGATGCTGGAGCGCGTCCGCACACGGAAGAGGGCGCTTTCACGGGTTATCGAGCTGACGATCGATGAGCTGGCTGGCTCCGCCCCCGAGCGCATGGCCGTCGTCCATGTGGACGCCCTAGAGGAGGTGCGTCAATTTGAGGAGCGCCTGCGCGCGGAGCTTCCCTGCCCGGAGACGATCCTCACTGCGGGACTGACGGCCGGGCTTTCGGTCCATACTGGCGCTGGGTTAGTCGGCCTTGCCGCCCTGGCTCCTAAGTGATCGACTCCTGACTTCTGGGCCGAGCGGCTTTGGCTTTGGAGGGGACCTGAGACATGGAGCTTTCCGCGCTCCACCTACTCCTGACGTACCAATGCAACTTCGAGTGCGACCACTGTTTTGTCTGGGGAAGCCCGCGGCAGAGAGGCACGATGACGTTGACGCAGATTCGGGAGATCCTGCGACAGGCAGAGGTGGCAGGCTGCGTCGACTCGATCTACTTCGAGGGTGGCGAGCCATTCCTCTACTACCCGATCATGGTACAGGGCATCGAGGAAGCCGCGGCTCGGGGTCTCCGGGTCGGAGTCGTCACCAACGGCTACTGGGCCACTGCAGTCGAGGACGCGTTGGTGTGGCTGAAGCCGCTCAAAGAGCTGATCGGCAATCTCTCGGTGAGCACGGACCTCTATCACTGGGATGAGGTAATCAGCCGGCAGGCGAACAACGCCGGCAGAGCTGCTGAGCAATTGGGCATCCCGGTCGGTACGATCAGCGTGGCGCAACCGCACGAAGAGGACGCATCACTAGAGACTTTGATGTTCCGGGGGCGCGCAGCGGAGAGACTTGCCGCCAGCGTCCCCCAGCGCCGCTGGGAGACGTTCGGCGAATGTCCCTACGAGAATCTGGGCGATCCGGGGCGCGTGCACGTGGATCCCCTCGGCCATGTACACGTCTGTCAGGGGGTCTCGCTGGGCAACCTGTTCCGGACGCCGTTGGCCGAGATCTGCACCACTTACAAACCCGCGAGCCATCCCATCGTGGGCCCTCTGGTGCGCGGCGGCCCCGCGGAACTCGCGCGGCGTTACGGACTGACGCCTGAAGCGACGTACGCAGACGCGTGTCACCTGTGCTACGAGGCGCGAATCGCCCTCCGACAGCGGTTTCCGGAGATCCTGGCACCGGACCAGATGTACGGCGTCCCCGAAGGATGAGCCATGTCGAAGCTGTTTGAGCCCATCACCCTGGGGGACCGAGAGATCAGAAACCGCTTCGTCCGCGCCGCAACCTACGAGGCGATGGCGAAGGAGAGCGGCGAGGTCACTGAGCGCGTTGTGGATCATTATCGGAGGCTGGCCCGGGGGGAGGTGGGGTTGATCATCACCGGGCACGTGTTCGTCCATCCTCTGGGCCGAGGCGCCCGACGCCAGCTGGGCCTTCACAGGGACGACATGATCCCCGGCCTACGGCGCTTGACAGAAGCTGTACACGAGGAAGGAGGGAAGATCGCTCTAGAGCTGGCCCACGCCGGGAGGCAGACGACGCGGGCCCTGATTGGACAGACACCGTTGGCCCCCTCCAGCCGCGGCCGCGACCCAGTCAACTTCGTCAAGCCGAAAAGGATGGACGACGGGGAGATCCGTGAAGCGATTCAAGCGTTTGGAGAGGCGGCCCGGAGAGCAGCGGCAGCCGGCGCTGACGGCGTGGAGCTCCACGCTGCCCACGGCTACCTGGTCAATCAGTTTCTCTCCCCCTTCTTCAACGTGCGAAGCGACGACTGGGGCGGCTCAGCGGAGAATCGCTTCGGCTTTCTGCGCCGAGTGATCCTTGAGATGAGGAGACGGCTGCCGAAGGGGATGCCGATCCTCGTGAAGCTCAACACCAGAGACCACACTCCTCAGCAGGGAATCACGCCCACACTGGCGGCCGTCTATGCTCGGTGGCTGGCGGAGCTGGAGATCGACGGGTTGGAGGTGAGCTGCGGGTCAACCCTCTACGCGCCTTTTAACATGTCGCGGGGCGACGTGCCGATCAGCGACTTCATCCAGACCGTTCCCTGGTGGCAGAGGCCGGGTGGCCTGGTGGTTGCTGCGGAGCTGGGCCGGCAGGTACGACTTGGAGGATGCCTACAACCTGGAAGCCGCCAGGTTGATCAAACCTGAGCTGGGATCGATACCGCTGATTCTCACTGGAGGTTTGCGCCGGGTGTCGCAGATCGAGCCGGTGCTGCAGGGCGGGACGGTCGACTTGGTCAGCATGAGCCGGCCCTTCATCCGAGAGCCCTCACTGGTGCGACAGATCCGCGAGGGGCGAACGGATGGGTCCTCCTGCATTTCGTGCAATCGGTGCCTGGCCGCTGTGGCCAGGGACATGCCAGTGCGATGCTACTATAGGGACACATCGGAGTGAGGCCGCGGTGGATGGCAGGAGGCCAGTCGGGGGGGAGGAAAGGAGCACTGGGATGGCAGAACTGAGAATCGGCACGTGCAGCTGGAAGTATCCGTCATGGCAGGGATTGGTCTACTCCGCGCAGAGGGGCATCAACTACCTCCAGGAGTACGCCCAGCAGTACGACACGGTCGAGATCGATCAGTGGTTCTGGTCGTTGTTCAGCGAGAAGAGCGTCGGGCTGCCGAAACCAGAGGACGTGGCACGGTACCGTGACTCGGTACCGGAGGACTTCGTGTTCACGGTCAAGGCACCTAACAGCATCACCCTGACCCACTTCTACAAGAAGCCTAGGGGCGATCCCCAAATAGAGAACCCGCACTTCCTTTCGCCATCTCTCCTACGCGCATTCCTCTCGCTGCTTGATCCGCTGGGGAGCACGCTGGGGCCGATCCTGTTCCAGTTCGGGTACTTGAACAAGACGATGATGGACTCGCAGGAGCAATTCCAGCGGT
>CAZGSX010000088.1:0-11864 GCA_964528475.1 uncultured Anaerolineales bacterium | reverse complement strand
TATCCGGATCGGAGGCATACTAGCCTCCCGGGTGCGTCCTGTCAAACCTGGACTACGAAGTGCGCTCCAGACCCTGAGGGTTTGCGGAAATCAAGATGCAACGGTCATCGACAGAGGATTCGTGCTCACTCACCACATGCATAGGACCAGCAGGAACGCTTAGGGTGTTCTGGCGGCGCGGCGCATAAGCGACCCGCCTCAGGTCACTCCGGCAGCGTCCCCGGCGTGGGCGGGTAGCGATCGAAGAAGTCCACGCTGCAGTCGTCGGTGTCCTGGCGCGGTGGGCGGCGCTCCAGGGAGTGACCGGGGGCGCTGACTCCGGGATGGGGCACGATGCCACCATACCGGCCGTCACCGTACGTCACCACGTCTACGGGCACCTGATTCGCATCGAGCAGCAGGACCTCATCGCCGCCGTTTCCCAGCGCTAGCCCGAATCCATCCCACGAACCGGCCGGAACCATGTTCGGCACCGCCGGGTCGTCGCGATGACGATCGATGAGGAACTCGTAGTCCGGGGGGAAAGCGACATCCTGCGCCTGATGGGCCACCACGACGACGCCCTCGGCAACCAACGTCGCCCCGGCTGGGAAGCGATACAGCCCGCTACCATACTCCCCCTGGGGCCCCACATCGCCCAGGTACCACCCGGAGATATCGACGTTGGCGGTGGTCGGATTGTAGATCTCAACCCACTCGCGCCCAGCGTCCACGCCAGCGGGATCGTACATCACCTCACTGATAAGCACATGACCCCGCGGTGGCTGATGGTCCCAATCATACTCAAAGACATCATAGAGATAGTTGAAGAGGTCTCGGGAACGCACCTGGAGGGCCACCTCACGATTGATCTTGCTGGAGGTCTCGCTGCCGTTGATGCTGCCCACGTGGACATACTGGCCCTCGCCCCTGAGATCGACCAAGACCATCTTGTTGTGAATCCCATATTGAGTGGGATCCCCCAGGTGGGCGCTCAGATTAAGCCCCTCCGCCCGAGCCACTTCGTTTACCCAAGCAGCGGCCTCCGTGTTCTCGGTCAAGGGAAGGTAGGCAAGGTCAAAGCTGCCGCCGTTGAGTAGAATCCGAACGCGAGCGCCGCGGCGGGCGGCATCGAGGTAGGCCTGGAGCCGCAGATTGGGCGCCCGGACAGGGTCGCCCCAATCCCGCCGCTCGTAGAGCTGTTCTGCGCAGATCTCATCTCCCGCGCCTGCTCTGGCAACCAGCCCGAGCAGAGCATCACTGGTGCGAAGCGCGGATTCCGGCGCCGTGATCAGCTCGAAATCGGCGCCCGTCGCGGTGAGCGAATGCGGAAACCGGACGGTGTAGGTTACCCAATCGGCACCGCGGTCCAGCACGAAGTCGGGAGGCGGCGATCCGGTTTCAGGGGTCCATACCTCGATATCCACGTGATGGTCGGGGTCGCAGTCCGCCTGGAAGATCTCCACAGCCCGGGCCACGACGTGCGGGGCATCGGTGACCACGACAACGCCGCGCGAGCCCCCTGTGCCGTTGGCCTTGTCGTCACCGGGGAGGCTGGTATGAACCAAGTTCTGCGAGCCAAGCAAGAGGCGGGCCCGGTCCACGATGATCATCTTCGCGTGGAGATACCGATACCGGGCGACCGTCTTGGGCTGATCCCTCTGAACCATGAAGTGGCACGTACCACGCCCAGTGGCGTGGAGCCGTCCGCAGGCCCACAGCTCCTGGTCGGCGATACCACCGACGGGGCCGTGCTCCAGAAGAACGGTGACAGTGACTCCGGCTCGCGCACGCTCCACCAGCTCAGCGACCAGTCCGTGATGCTCTAAGGTGTAGGCCTCGATATCGATTCGCTCCCTGGCTGAGCGGACCGTATCGACCACTAGATCGAAGGCATTGTCGGGAGCAACCCCAACCATCACGGTGCCGCCCCCATCGACAGCCGGTTGGAAGAATCGCTCCAAGTCCCACCCAGGGTAGCGAACCCGCCGTCCGCGCCAGGCGTCCCCCGCCCACTGGGCCCAATCGGCGGCAGTGTCGGTGTCCTGGCCGGGCAGCCCGCTCTCCTCCGCGAGCCAACGGTAGAGGATTTGCCCTTCCTCGGCGAAACCAGCCTCCCGATATGGCTGCACAGCCGGCCCGTCCCAGCCCTCCGTGTCAGTCAGGCCCCCTTTGTAGACCAGGACGTCCCGAAGGACGCCGTCTGGGTCGCGGAGCGCCACCTCGCCCCCTCCATTGTTCATGCGGGGCCATGTCGAGAGCACCTGAGCAGGATCCACAGCAAAGCCGAAGGACCTGGCGAAGTAGAAACCGTCGCGGGCCAGCCACAGCCTATCCTGCGGTCCGATGGACACCGCGGGCAGATCGGCGCATGTCCAGGTCATGCCCACACGTTTGCAGAGCTCCCAACCGCCCAGGTCGATCGGCTCCTGGTAGCCGTTAGTAAGCAACACCGCCTCGTCCTTATCGTCGATCTGGAGCCCATCGTAGAGCAGAGCCTCGATGATGAGGCCATAGGGTGGTGGCGTATAGTTCTGGAACAGCAACGGCAAGAAGGCGACGTGCCCGGACCGGACTGTGCTGGTGAAAACGGCGACATTGTCGTCTGGTGTGGACTCGGGAGCGGTGGTACTAGCGGTGACCAGATTGACCAGGGTCTCAGGCAACGGGCCCATGGCACGGACGTGGGCCGTCATCGTGATCCGATAGGTTGCGGCCGCCGGCAGATCCCCGATCTGCCAGACCACCACCCCGTCCTGCAGAGAGGCGGTGAAGGGGCTGGTCTGCGTGGGCGAAATCACGACAGAGGGGAGCGAATCGGTCAAGACGGTGTTCCAGGCGGTGAGAACGCCGGTGTTGCCGAGGGTGATCCAGAAAGTGATGGGGTCCCCGGGGCGAACGATGGCGGTCCCACTCTTCGCAACATGCAAGTTGGCCGTCCTCGGAGAGGAGGGTTGGTAGCAGGAGTTGGCAGCTTTGGGCGTACCGTTGATGGGGTTGCCGTCTGCGTCGAGGCCGTTACGTGTGGCCCCATCGTTCGTGCACCAGTTACTCGCGGCGTCGGGCGCCGTCGGATCGACGCGCTCCATCGTGCTCTTGCTCTGATTATCGCCCGCAGGCCAGGGGCCACCCTCGAGGTTGGCGGTATCGACGACCCGACCCTCCGCGTCGTAGAGGGTGAGCGTCTCGGCCTCCGGGCTGTTCCTCAGTGCCCCCGTGTAGGTCTGATCAGCAGGGATGTCGCTGACGGACTGGTCGTCGGTCCGCTCCAGGAGGAAGTACCCGTGCGCCGGAATTGTGCCCGACAGCGTGATGTGAGGCGTGCCATCGAGGGCGACGAGGGACCAGCCCGTCAGGTCCAGGTCGGATTCGGCGTTGTTGTGCAGCTCTATCCACTCGTCATAGGTACTCGCCTGCGTCCCCATCCAAGCCACCTCGTTGATGACCACGTCGCCTGGCGAGCTCGCGGCCTCGACCACCCCAGCCTGTGTCCGAATTCCGCTAATCGCAAGGGCTGTCGCCCCGATTGCGACCACAGTACAAGCTATCACGGACCACGCCGAACGATGCATGTCTCTCTCCTCGATGATAGGCGCTTGTTTAGCGGAAGGAGTCTCCCTCATACTCCGACAGGGCTTCCCGCTGTGGGGAGGTTTGTGGCGGATCTTGCCGCCACCCCCGCAACGTGTGGAGGCACGCAAACACCATCCAGGGCGCTACAACCGCCACGCCCAGGAACGACCAGGGCTGCAACCGTGGCTCAGCCGAGAAGCGATCCAAGTTGAACAGGATGAGCGTCAAGGCGGTCCACACGGTGAGGAAGTTGGGGAGGGCATCAGCGGAGTGTATCAAGCCGAGGCCCGGGGTGCGGGCACGCGTCAAGGGAAAGAGGAGGTTGCTGCCCATGTGGCCCAGCTGATCCTGCAGTATGTGTCCGACGACGCCCAACACCACGATGACGCCGACCCAATGGGGCAGATGGCTGACACCACCGATGAGACCCTGGGTTGCGGCCGCCAGACCCGCTGCACCCAGCCCCAGGGCCACCGCGAGGGTCAGACTGTGGGACCAGCGGCGATGCCAATCCAGGAATGCGATGTGCAGGGCATCCCCTTGACGCGAGAAGGTGAAGGAGGGCCCGCTGAAGATATCGATATCGGTTTCATCCGGGGACGGAGAGGCCATCGGCAGGCCGACCGCGGCCCGCCCCTCCCACTGGTCCTCCGGGAATGGGAGAGGGGTGGAGACCGCGGGAGCTGGAGTGGGAACGGCATTCTGGCCCGTATCCACAACGGGGCCGATCCGCACGGCTACCTCCTGCTCCACGGTGTCGAAGCGGACGCTGTACTGCTGCCAGCGGTCGGCTCCCAGGCGGACGGTATGGAGTTTGACGCTCCGCGGTGCATTGGCATGGTAGGCCTCGCGCATCACCTCCGCTAGCCGTTGGGAGATCGCAGCTGCATCTGGCTGAGGGCCAGGATCGATCTCGACGTCGTATCTCTCCAGGAACTGGACCAGCCGAAAGTCCAGGGTGTCAGGCACCACGGCAGCGATCCCCCCGAGCAGCGGGAGCAGAGATCCATGCGCCGCCGCCTGCACCACCTCGGGAAAGCAGGTGGCAATGGCGATGCCGGTGACGAAGTGCGCGATGCCCTTCACGTCAGATCAGTCCTAACCACGCAGCAAGGGGGGCGCCCCACCCCATCATGTTGAGCGCAAGAGGGAGAAGGAGGACGCCCATGCCATTCAGGCGGCGAGAACCCCATAGAACAGGGATGAGGCCAATGCCGGTGGCAACGATGCAGACCAGGAGACCGTCCCAGCTGGTGGTCACTAGGACGACCGTCATGAGTACAGCCAGCGCGCCGGCACTGATCCATTGGTACTTCACCTTGCCTATCAGCCATCCAGCCAGCCGCCCCATCCACAGAAGCAAGAGAAAGGAGAGGACCCCGCTGACGACCACGGCAGCCACGGCGACATGATACGACCGCGGGGCGTGGGCGCTCCACTGGGTGCTCAGCATCCATGCCATGCCCCCGCGCGTGAGGTGAAGCTGGGGCACGAAGAAAAGGAGCAGTCCTCCGCTGTAATAGAGCACCTTTGAGGCGCCCTGCGAGATGAGGAAGAGACGGTCGTCCCGCTGAGCAGTGGCCTGACCAGCGAGAAGGGCGCCGATGCCGCCGGTCACGACGGGGAAGAAGGCAGCGAACAGACCGCCCAGGGCGCCAGCCAGGAT
This sequence comes from uncultured Anaerolineales bacterium, assembly GCA_964528475.1. Lineage (GTDB taxonomy): Bacteria > Chloroflexota > Anaerolineae > B4-G1 > B4-G1 > SKLM01. Next base: position 6,646 of record CAZGSX010000088.1, on the reverse strand, counting down.
GCCGTGGACGATGAGGCCAGGTGTGGCATCCACACTGCCCGGGACATGCTGGCTGGGCAGGCTGACGTGAGACAGTAGGTTGTGCAGGATCCAGGGCACGGCGAAGAGGCCCACGAAGGCTGGAAGGAGGTTCTGATGGGCCACGCTCAGAGGGACCAGGTTGCGGTAGAAGAGGACAAGCCCAAGGAGACCGGAAAGGAGAAAGGTGACCAGACCGGCCGTCAGGCTCCTCCAGCCGTCCCACCAGCGGCGCCAACCGGCCGGCGCGCGTCCGAAGCCCTTGGGCCACTCGGAGAGGAGCAGGTAGGCTATGATGGCCCACAGGATCCAGTGCAAGTGCGGTTGGAGGATTCCCCGCAGCGCAGAGAGAAGGGCAGGCGCCACCGGCGTCAGCAGTGCCAGAACCGCAACCCCTCCCAGTCCGCCAATCCCGCTCAGTGCTACCGCCTCATAGCCTCGCCGCTGGAGCAGATATCCCTGCGCGGGCGCCACGATGAAAGCTGTGGATTCATCGGGCGCGGAGAAGAATACAGCGGGCAGGGTGTTGAACATGGCGTACCCCGTGACCATCCCCACGAATAGCATTCCGATCTGCTCGCCCGAGAGAAAGGGACCCAGCATCGTTGGCAACGGGAGGAGCAAGCCGGCCACATTGTAGATATGGAGAGCGGGCACCAGGGCGAATAGGGCGGCGATGAAGACGCCAAGGGCGGCAATCAGCAACGAAGTGATCATAGGTCACAGCCCCCTGCGCCTCGGAAATACCCTCCGGAACATCACCTTCTCAACCAACGGTCGCGAACCTGAGGGGCAGGCCTGGGAAAATGGCGGGCCAAGGCACGCGCGCGACGGATCGTCAAGGGATCTGGAGCACGGTGACATCGCTGGGAAGCAACGGCACGATCTCCAGATTGCTGCGGTACACCTGGACCTGACCGACGACGCGCACCAGGCTGCCGTACGTGCCCAGTCCAGCGTTGTCAGTGATACGGTCAAGGACGTTGCGCCAGATGAACACTGGGATCTCCCGCTGGTCTGCAGACGGCCTATCCCTGAGAAAGACCTTCACCGCGCTATCCAGCCCCTCCGTGCGCACGACCTCTCCCTCGATCATCACCCGCCGATCCTGATCGTCCGCACTCAGAGAGCTGATATCCCTCCGGGGCGCCTGAACCACCCCGGGGTCGATGACTTTCACGTCACGGCCGAAACGGGGCTCAATCTGCAGCTGTCCCTCGTACTCACCGAGCTGTCCGCGGGCGCGGACGGTCGCCCCGAGGTTGATCGCTGCCCTGTCCCAGCAGTCATCGTAGACCTCGTGCCAGACGAGCAGTGTCATCCGCCCGTGTCCGTCGTCCAGAACGAACGAGAATCCACGGGAGAAGCTGGCGGCGTCGATGACGGTCCCCTCCACAGTGAGCTGCCTGCCTATGTGGTCGCTCGTGATCGTGTCCATCGACGGCACCACCGCCACTGCGGTCGGTGTGGCCTTCGGCATGGGTGTCAGCGTCGGTGGGGACACAGCTGCACTGGTCGCGGTCACCGTGGAGGATGTACCAGGGTTGGGCAGCGGTGTCCGTGTTGGACTTGGGGCCGCTGTGCTCTGAAAGGACGTTGACCTCTCAGACACCCCCATCGAGCGGCCGAGGACGCGCACGTCGGTCGCCAATTCCGGTACGACCTCGAGCTCCCCACGGTACTCAGCGAGGGCACCCAGGACCTCGATCTCCATCCCCGCCTCCAACCGCGATCCACCATGCAACTCGTCCGCCAGCGACGTGTGCACATCCTCCCAGATCAGGACTGCGATGTCCCCGGTCCCGTCATCCAGCCACAGCTTGACACCTCTGGAAAACGGCTCGGCAGCGCGGATGACACCTCGCACGGCGATCCAACGTCCCACGTCCGCGCTACTCAACTCGCCGACCAGCTGGGGTTCAGCCAACGGCGGCAGGTCAGAGTCCAGGAAGACGATGTCCGAGGCAGACGCGGGTACAAGCTGAACCCGACCTCTGTAGTCGGAGACCACGGCTGCGACCTGAACGACCTGCCCCACTTGCAAGGTAGGCGTCACGCTGCTGAGCGCCACCACGTCCTGACTCAGGGCGATGTCGACGGCCCCCGTCCCGTCGCGCAGGGTGATGAGCGTGAGCCCCGGATAAGGCTGGGCCAGCTGCCGAATCTGACCCTGGATCTGGACGCGCTCGTAGGCCCGTTCGGGGGCAATGGCGGAGATGGCGCAGGGCTCCGCTTCGATGCGGACAACCTCCATCTCATCTGCCGCATTCACGGTCAGAGAGGGAAAGTCATCGCGAATGCGCAGCGTACCGGCGACGCTGATCCAGTCCCCCAGGGCGGGTGCCAGTCCCTGGGCGATCAGGGCCTCGGTCTCAGCCCGGTAGGACACCACGCGGAGCTCACCCGTCGAGTCGGAGATCCAGAAACTGAGGTAGCTCGTATGGGGATCGAAAGAGGGGACGCGGGTACAACGGCCTGCGACGCGCACGTAGGCCAGGTTCATCCCTGCCTCGATCTGGCCGATGGGCACGGTAGGCACCCGAGCTCGGGTGGCAACAAGCCAGAGCAGGGCTAGGCCGGCGGTGCTCAGAAGAACAGCAGCACCCTTTACGGCGCGGATCGAGATACGACCGGTGGTCCGGGCGCCGCAGTATGGACAGCCTTCATAGGGGCCAACGTAGCGGCCACAGCTGGGGCAGTGGCTCATCGAGCGGCTCCTGAAGGAGCTTGCTATGATGGGAGGCTGGCGACACCCTCTTGGCGAAGCCAAGCCCGGAGTCCCCAAGTAGGTATGAGGGTCTCTGGTCCCGTGGCTCGCAACCGATGCCGCAGTCTACACCCGATCAATCCGTTTGCCAAGTGCAGACGTGACTGGGAACGCTGCGCCGCTCAGGCAGGCCTGCGCCGATGACGGCCCTGGCGATGAGGGAGCCGAGCCCAGATCAGTAACTGCAGCGGTCGACCCTGCGCTTGTTGACGGATGGGGAGCCGATGATACAATCCGTCGGAGAAGACCCTACGTGTGGTGAGACACGACATCAACGGGAGGAGATCGTCGATGAAGATTCTGATAGCAGCCGATATGGAGGGCATCTGCGGCGTGGTTGCCTGGGACCAGGTCAACCCGGAGCACGGGGAGTACCCGCGCTTTCGAGAACTGATGACAGATGAAGTGAACGCGGCTGTGCGGGGCGCCTGCGATGCGGGAGCCGACAAAGTGCTCGTGGCTGACGGACACGCGAACGGACGAAACATACTCATCGAGGATCTAGACCCTCGGGCCCAACTCCACTCTGGCTATCCATCGCCCTTAGGCATGATCACCGGGGTGGAGAATGGCGTGGATGGGGCCCTTTTCGTCGGCTACCACGCGCGAGCCGGGACGGAGCGGGCCATTCTGGACCATACCTGGTCGAGTAAGCGGGTATCCAACCTGTGGCTCAACGGCGAGCTGGTGGGCGAGACGGGCCTGAACGCGGCCCTGTGCGGGCACTTCCAGGTTCCGGTGCTCTTGGTGTGTGGGGATCGCGCGGTCTGCGAGGAAGCCCAGAGCCTTCTGGGAGAGATCGAGACGGTGGCCGTGAAGGAAGCCACGGGACGCTCGGCAGCGAGCTGCCTGCCGCCTGAGGTGGCACAGGAGCGGGTCTATGAGGGAGCACACCGCGCGGTGACTCGGCTGAGCCATGGCGAAGCACCGGACCCCTCTTACGTCGCGCTCCCCGTCACGCTGACCATCGAGTTCCCGAATTCCAGCATGGCCGATGGCGCGGCCCTTATCCCCAACATGGAACGTCAAGGGCGACAGCTGAGCTACCGAGCGCCCGATATGGTGACAGCGTTCAAGGCTATGCGCAGCGCTTTAAGCCTGGCTGAATGAAAATCAGGGGCACATCTGCATCGGCGGGCTGCAGGCGTCGACGACGACTAGCAGGAGGGCTTTCGGCAATGGGGGTCAGCAGGGCGCGTCATTCCCATCGCTACGCCTAAGGGAAAGGGACACATCGTGGAGCTCTTGAGAAAAGCTGCCTCGCTGCTCTTCGGGGACGGAGGGGAGAGTGAGAACGTGTACAGAACCACTGTGCGCTGCCTGCGATGCGGTGAGGAGATACCGGTACGCGTCGACCTGGACCGGGAGCTGACGCGCACGTATGGCCCGGACGAGGGCAGCTACTACGTGCGGAAGGGCGTTGCTGGGAGCGGTGAGAATCGCTGCTTTCAGACGATTCACGTGCGTCTGACGTTCGACGATCAGAAGCAGCTCATCTCGCGGGAGGCATCGGGCGGCACCTTCATGGACGATCAGGACACGGCAACCTGACAGGCACCGACTGCCTTGCTGATGGCTGAGCTGGCGCCGCTGGTGGGGACCAGCCGTTAGACTCCGTCGACAATGGCGCTGAACTCGTCGAAGGGAATCGCGGTCAGGGTCTCAGTCGTCCCAGCACCAAAGGCCTGGGCCAGAAGGGCTACCTTGGCCGCGACGCGCGCATCCGGAGCGTCGAAGATGTGCAGGAAGTCATAGGGACCTAAGAGAGCGTAGCTCACCAAACCCTCGACCTCCGGATACTCGTCAGCCAATCTCTTCTCAAACCCCCGTAAGCGCTCAGCGAGCGATTTCACCTCGCCGGACGTTCGCGAGGGCACCTTGGAAAGCAACACGTACGTGGTCATCGTTCGACCTCCCGATATCTAGTTGACCCTGCCCTGCCCTCCGCTCCTGCCGACGTCCCGGGGGCGGAGGCGATGCGCTGTGGGGCACCATCAGCTACTTGAGGAGCACCTGAATGCAGGTGATGAAGACCCACGTCGGCAACCTGGGAGAAAGACTCGACCGACAGACCGCCCACCAGACGCGGCGGCGTTCCTCACACAGAGCAGGTTAGTCACGTCCGACGGGGGCGATGGCCGTCCCGGGCCAAGACGAGACCGTGGACCACTGCCAAGGCCCAGCCGCCCAGTGACAACCTGCAAAGGGAGGCAGGCGATACAGACAGCTGAACCTGGTCGCACTCCCGACCATGCCGAACGCCCGTTCAGGAGCGACCAAACTCACGAGCGAGTTGTTGTACCGTGAGATAGACCATAGTTGGCCGGCCGTGAGGGCAGGTGCGAGGGCTCTCACATCGCTCCAGCGCCCGGATCAACTCATCCATCTCCGCGTGATCGAGGACCTGACCGGCCTTAACTGCCGCGCGCTTGCACACACGGCGAGCGATGGCCTCCTCGATGGGAACTGCCAACGGTTCGTCCCCGGCGAGAAGGGCAGCAGCGACATCGTCCAGGACGTGGACGGGCTCCTCTTGGGACACGATGGTGGGCAACGCTCGCACCAGCATCGCCGTCCCACCAAACGGCTCCACCTCAAACCCGAGTTGCCGCAGGACTTCGGCATGCTCTCCCAGGATGTCCGCAGCCTCCGGTCCCAGCTCGACAAGCGCCGGCTCCAGCAGCGCCTGTGAGCTGACTTCGGCATCCTCCCGCTGGGCGAGCAACTTCTCAAACAGGACCCGCTCGTGGGCAGCATGCTGATCCAGGAGGACCATACCGCCAGGGCCCTCAGCCACGATGTACGTCATTCCCAGCTGCCCAATGACACGGAGCGGAGATATCGCCTCCTCATCGGAGTCACCAGAACGCTCTCCCGCCAGGGCCAGCTGGCGTTCCCCATCCTCTGGGCGCTGCCCGAGGCGGGCCAATCGCTGGCGACGGAACTCCCCGCCGTGCTCTCCACGCCCAGAGCCAGGCCACCCACCGGGAGACTCCCACCCGGTTCCCGCCCGGCCCACTTGGGGAACGGGCGACCGCTCGAGCAGTGTGCCTCGCACCGCCCGCTGCACCGCCCGGAAGACTGCGCCCCCATCGCGAAAACGGACCTCGGCCTTGGTGGGATGAACGTTGACGTCGACATCAGCAGGAGGCAGGTCGATCATCACCACGGCCAAGGGATGGCGCCCAGAGGGCAGCAGCCGCTGATAGGCCTGGCTGACAGCGTGGGTCAGACTGGCGTCCTTCACCCAACGCCCGTTGACGAAGACTGTGATGTGAGTCCGGTTGGAACGGTGCATGGAGGGAGGGCCAATCAATCCTGCGACTTGAATATCGCCCTCGGACCCGCCATCGGACATGATCTCCAGTGCCGCCTCCCCAACCTCAACGCCGTACACCCCCACCAGGACATCGCGCAGATCACCGGTTCCCGGCGACTGAAACGCGTTGCGATCGCCATGGTCGAGCGAGAAGCGGAGCTGAGGGTAAGCCATGGCGTAGCGGGTCACCCAGCGATCGATATGCCGTCGTTCGGTGCGATCGGTGCGGAGGAACTTGCGGCGAGCGGGCACGTTGAAGAAGAGGTGTTCGACGGTCACGGCCGTTCCGGGAGGTCGTCCGATCTCCTGCCGCGTCACCATCTCGCCGCCCTCCAAGCGCAGGAGGGTCCCGACGGCCTCGACATCCGCGCGCGTGGCGAAGGTCATGCGGCTGACGGCCGCGATGGATGCCAGAGCCTCACCGCGAAAGCCGAGGGTGGTGATGGAATCGAGGTCATCAGCCGTCATCAACTTGCTGGTGGCATGACGATGAAAGGCGAGTTCGACCTCCTCTCTTGGCACGCCGGCCCCGTCGTCCGTCA
>CAZGSX010000087.1:0-12060 GCA_964528475.1 uncultured Anaerolineales bacterium | reverse complement strand
TTCTATATGAGGGCGGCGGACCGGGCCTCCGATGAGCAGGGCGAGGAGATGTTCCGCGATCTGGCGCATCAGGAGGAGGATCACCTTCACCTGTTGTTGGTGGAGTATGCATCCCTGGAGGCTGACGGGGGATGGATCCCCTACCAGGAGGCGATGGAGCAGGAGCTGACCTTCGACCCCGAGGACCCGGATCTGCCTGCCGAGGAGCCACCGATGGAGGACATGCCCGTCTTCAGCCCCCAGCGGGAGTGCTCGCTGGAGGGGGACATTGAGGCCCTGGACTGTGGCCTGGAGACGGAGGTCATCGCTCGGGAGCTCTACGCTGAGGGGGCGGAGCAGACGGACGATGACCGCGCCCGCGAGGCCTACGAGTTCCTCGTGAAGCAGGAGGAAAACCACTACGAACTGTTGCAGAATACGCGCGACTATCTGACCAACAACGACACTTGGTGGGACAGCACGGAGCGCCCGTTCTTCATCGGATAGACCCGAAGGTCTGGCTGAGCACACACTTGACGTGCGGCCATCACTCCCGTCGTGCTTGTCAAGGCGTGGTGCGCCCAGCGCCCCACAGGATGCTCCTAGGTGCGACTCCGGTTGGTGGTCCATTGGCGGCGCTGGCAGCCTGAGGCTATAGGGTGGCCTCTGGTAACGAAGCTGGTCGAGGGTTCAGGGGTGACCAACGGCAGCGAGACTCGGTGAGAGCGCTTCGCGTAGCCATCGTGACCCCTGCTCTTTCGCTCTCCATCAGGCGCGGTCGAGCATCTGGGAAAGCGTTCTAATCTCAAACGGAGGCTGACTATGAAGGCCGACGATAGGAAGGCAATCGGTGCCCTCACCATGGCCATAAGGATTGAACAGAACGGGTACCGATTCTACCGACGGGCCGCTGACGAAACGCAGGATCCCCAGGCCAAGGCCCTCTTCGAGCGTCTCGCCGAGGATGAGGTGGCTCATGAGCGCATCTTGAGGAATCGCCTCAAGGCGCTCCAGGAGGATGGAACGTGGGTGCCTGTGGGCGAGGATGAGTGGCCCGACGACGGACTATCCGCCGTTTCGAGTCCCATCTTCTCGCCCGAGCGCTTGAAGGAAGGGATACGCGACTATACCTCGGAGCTCTCCGCGCTTCGCATGGCGTATCTGATCGAGAAGAACGCCGTGGCATTCTACACCAAGGCGGCGCAGGAGACCGGTGATCCCGTCGGCGCGGCTATGTATCGTGATCTGGCTGACTGGGAACGCGAGCATCAGCGTGTCTTGGAGGACGAGTATCGCTTCCTCGCCGACCGTTTCAAGCTGGACATGGGCTTTTCGCCGTTCTGAGCGCACCGCGAGGGGCTGTCGACAAAGAGTCAGGACTAGCGCGCTCCGGGTCAATCAAGGGGACCGATAGGTCTGGGGAGGTGAGCACCAGAGCCATGACCGACGTGCGTACTGGGGACGAGTTCCAGCAGGAGACCAAGTATCAGCGCGGCCAGCTAGGTGGAGGGCGCCTTGACTGGGCGAACAAGCCACCCACGTACAAGCGCTATCCCGAGGCTCCGAAGGTCGATCTGGGTGACCCGACGCGGGAGGGGGGTGCTCCCCTCTGGGGCGTTCTGCGACAGCGGCGGAGCAGGAGGCGTTTCCGATCTGCGCCCCTGGAGAAGGCGGAGCTGTCACAGCTGCTCTGGGCGGCGCAGGGCATCACTGGTCGAGGTGGCAGCGTGAGGCTGCGTACGGCGCCGTCGGCCGGCGCGCTCTATCCGGTGGAGACCTACCTCGTGATCCATGACGTAGAGGGAATCGATTCCGGCGTCTACCACTATGACGTGCAGCATCACCAGCTGGAGCAGGTCCGCCGGGGCGATTTCCGCCGTGAGATAGCTCGCGCGGCGCTGGATCAGGGTATGGCCGCGCGGGCGAATGTGGTCTTTGTCTGGACCGCCATCTTCCCGCGATCGAAGTGGAAGTACAGGCAGCGGGCGTACCGGTACATCTACCTGGACGCCGGGCACATCGCGCAGAACGTGGCGCTGGCCGCGGTCGCGTTGGACCTGGGAAGCTGTCAGATAGCGGCCCTCTACGATGAAGAGGCGAACGAGCTGCTTGGGGTCGATGGCCACGAGGAGAGCACCATCTACATGACCGTCGTCGGTCAACCTCTCGAGCGATAGGCCAACCCAGACAGGGCGGGGGGGGGGCGGCGTAGTTGATTGCGGGAAGCGCGTTTGTGTGCGGGCAACCCGAGCCGCCTGCACCTTCACACAGCTGACATTTCCTGTAGGCCCGAGGCAGCCCCGGGTGACCACTACCACTAGCTAGTCGGCGCGGACCAAACCCAATCTGAGGAGTCCTGCATGAATCATAAGATCGTCCTCGTCCTCCTGGCCGGCCCAGAGCTGCCCTGCCGCATGGTGCACACCTTCCTCTGGGCGCTGGATATCGTGGAGCGCGGTGGGGAGGCCAAGATTGTCCTGGAGGGCGAGGCGCCCCGCTGGCTGCTCGAGCTCACCGATCCTGAGCACGGTCGACACCGGCTCTACGAGAAGGTCAAGGGCATGGGATTGATCGACGCCGTGTGCAAGGCGTGTGCCGTCCAGGCCCGCGCCGTGGAGACGGCGGCGGAGGAGGGATTGCGTCTCGTTCATGACGCCTCCGGACACGTCAGCTTGCTGCCCTATGCAGAGCATGGCTATCAGATCCTGACGCTGTGAGAGCCCCGAGGCGCTCCGACTGACCCAATCTCAACCCATTCCAACCTGGGTCAAACCGACCTCAAACGAAGGGCAGCGGGACGCCGCCAGTTTCTATGCTATAATCAAGGTGTTGAGGTCGTGCATCCGCCGGTATCAGACTGCAGCTTGGGTCCAACGAATGACCATCTGCCAGGCGGCAGCGGATAGGACTGAGCCGGATCATAAGGGTCTCTTATTTCCCGGGCCATCACACTGGGGAACACCGCAACGTGCACTGTCATAAGGAGCCAATATGTCAACCCAAGAGCTGACCATCCGTATCGGCGGCGAGGCCGGGATGGGATTGGAGTCGAGCGGAGCGGGATTCGCGAAGGCTCTGACGCGGGGCGGCCTGTACGTCTTCAGCCTGCCCGACTACTACTCTAGGATCAGGGGTGGGCACAACTTCTTCTCCATCCGGGTCTCCCCGAAGCCTCTCACGTCGCACGCTGAGGCGGTCCATTTGGTATTGGCGCTCGACCTGGAGACCATCCGGCGTCACGTGGATGATGTCGTGCCGGGGGGGGCCATCGTCTACGACGAGGGCGAGGACGTGCCACAGGAGCTGCGGAGGTCGGACGTGGGGTTCTTCCCCGTGCCGCTGACCCGCCTGGCGGAGGAGAAGGGCGGCCGAGCCATCATGCGCAACACAGTGGCCTTTGGCGCGGCCGCGGGCCTGATAGGCTTTGATCTCGCCTATCTCAACAGCGTCATCCGGGACAACTTTGCCCCAAAGGGCCAGAAGGTGATCGACGCCAACCTGCGCGTCGCCGAGGCCGGCGTCGAGGCTGCACGGGAGTTTGAGGACCAGTTTGCCTTCCAGATGTCGGCGGTCCCCGATGCTCCGCCCCGCGTGATCCTCAACGGCAACGAGGCCTTCGCGCTGGGAGCCCTGGCCGGGGGCTGCCGCTTCGTGGCCACCTATCCCATGACCCCCGGCTCTCCCGTCCTCCACTGGTTCGCGGCCCACGCCGACGCCTACGGCGCGGTGATCAAGCACACGGAGAGTGAGATCAGCGCCATCAACATGGCCATCGGCGCTGCCTATCAGGGAGCGCGGGCCATGTGTCCTACGTCGGGCGGCGGCTTCTCTCTGATGGTGGAGGCCCTCGGCCTGGCCGGCATCACCGAGGTGCCGGTCGTAGTCTATAACGCGCAGCGGCCAGGCCCGGCCACGGGGCTTCCCACCCGCACGGAGCAGGCGGACATGCTCTTCATGATACATGCCTCGCAGGGGGAGTTCCCCCGCTTTGTGCTGGCGCCTGGGACGCTGGAGGGGTCCTTCCGCATTGGCTGGCAGGCGTTCAACTTGGCAGACCGCTACCAGACCCCCGCTCTGGTGCTGAGCGATCACTACCTGGCGGCCGCTTACCGCACGGTGGAGGCCGACGCGCTCGGCTTCGATGAGGTAGAGATCGATCGTGGGGCGCTGCTCACCGAGGATGCGCTGAACGAACTGGAGGAGCCCTACCGGCGTTACCTGGTGACGGAGTCGGGCGTGTCGCCGCGGGCCACGCCGGGCCATCCCAATGCCGTCTGGGTGTCCACCGCCAACGAGCACGACGAGTTCGGGGCGATCAGTGAGGACGCCGAGAATCGGACGACTCAGGTGGACAAGCGCATGCGCAAGATGGACGGCATGCGGGAGGAGGTGGAGGCCCCCACCCTGTATGGGCCCCAGGACGCGGAGCTGACCCTCGTCTGCTGGGGCTCGACCTACGGGCCGGCCCGCGAGGCGGTGGACCGCCTCAACGTCGATGAGGGCTCTCGGGCGAACCTGCTCCACTTCACCGCCCTCCATCCCTTCCCGCCCGGGGCGGAAAAGGCGCTTCGGCGTGCTCAGCGGACGATCGCCCTGGAGGGAAACGCGACTGGGCAGCTCGAAACGCTCATCCGCGCGCGTACCGGTCTCTCGATGGATGGATCGATCCGGAAGTATGATGGTCGGGCCTTCACCCCGCGCTATATCGTGACCCATCTGGCCGAGGAGGTGTGAGATGGTATCGCTCAAGGACTTCAACACGGACACACTGCCGACCTGGTGCAAGGGGTGCGGCAACTACGCCATCCTCAGTGCCATTAAGATGGCCCTCGCCGAGCGCGACATAGCCCCGCACGAGATTCTGTTTGTCACGGGTATCGGCTGTGGTAGCAAGCTCCCGCACTATATGCGGAGCACGGGCTTTCACACGCTCCACGGCCGGACGCTGGCGGTCGCCACCGGGGCCCGGCTCGCGAATCACGACCTTCCGGTGATCGCGGTCCACGGCGACGGGGACAGCTTCAACGAGGGGATGAATCACTTTGTCCAGACAGTGCGACGCAACGTGAATCTGGTCGATCTGGTGCAGGATAATCGCATTTACGGTTTGACCAAGGGGCAGTATTCGCCCACCAGCGAGAAAGGAAAGCGCACCCCCACCTCCCCCGACGGTTCCATCGAGCGTCCGGTGAATCCCCCGGCCCTGGCCTTAACGCTGGGCGCGACGTTCGTCTCCCGGGGCTATTCGGGAGAGCTTCAACACCTGGCGTGGCTCATCGGGGAGGCCGTGGACCATCCGGGATATGCGCTCGTGGACGTCATGCAGCCGTGCGTGACCTGGAACCGCTCCTACGCCTTTAGCTTCTACAACGAGCGGGTCTACAAGCTGGAGGACGAGGGCGGTTACGACGCCGGGGATCGCGACGCCGCCTGGGAGAAGGCCCAGGAGTGGGGCGAGCGCATTCCCCTGGGGATCCTCTATCGTGATCCGTCGGTTCCGACCTATGAGGAGCAGGTCCCCGCGCTGCAGGCCGGTCCGCTGGTGAAGCAACCCCTGGGCACCCTCACGTCCGATCAGGTCGAGGCGCTGCGCGCCGAGATCTCGTGAGTCCGGGCTGCAACTGCGGCGGCGTAATGGTAGAGACCGAACAGATGCTGTAGGTCGGGGCTGTTGCCCGACGGGGCAGGAAGATCGCACAACCGCCCAGGAGGCCGGTTCCGTACCCGACAGGGACAGTCGAAGGAGGAGGCTGATGCCGAGAGAGGTTGTGGAACTTCCGCACCAGGTGGAGTATCTCTCCATTCTGGATGAGGATGGACACCTTTTGGACGAGGATCTCGAGCCCGATATCTCGGAGGAGCGGCTGCTTCGCCTTCATCGAACGATGGTTCTGGCGCGGCGCTTCGACGAGCGCATGCTTCAGCTTCAGCGTCAGGGGCGCATCGGTACGTTTGCTCCCATCCGGGGACAGGAGGCCGCGCAGCTGGGCATCGTCGCCGTGCTCCGGGACACCGACTGGATGGTGCCTTCGTTCCGGGAACAGGCGGCGTCCCTATGGCGCGGCCAGTCCATGGAGAGCTTCCTGCTCGTCTACGGCGGGTTCTACCAGGGGAACGAGATTCCCGAGGGAACGAGGAACCTTCCGGTGGCCGTGCCGGTGGGGACTCAGCCTCTCCACGCGGTGGGGCTGGGGTATGGGATCAAATTCCGGGGAGAGGACGACGTCGTGGTCACCTTCTTCGGTGACGGCGCTACGTCCGAGGGGGAGGTTCACGAGGCGATGAACTTCGCCGGCGTCTTCCAGACGCCCACCGTCTTCGTCTGTCAGAACAACCAGTGGGCCATCTCCGTGCCCCGCTCCCGTCAGACGCGATCGGAGACGTTGGCCCAGAAGGCACTTGCCTATGGCCTGCCGGGGCTCCAGGTCGACGGCAATGACATCCTGGCGGTCTACGCCGCGGCGACGGAGGCCGTCGACCGCGCTCGCGCCGGTGACGGGCCGACGATGATTGAGTGCATCACCTATCGCCTGTCGATGCATACCACGGCTGACGATCCGACCCGCTACCGCGAGGAGGAGGAAGTGGAGACCTGGAGGAGACGGGAGCCCATCCATCGATTCCAGACCTACCTTAAGAACAACGGCCTTCTGTCCGACGACGAGATTGAGGAGCTGGAGGGGGAGGTCAAAGCTGAGATTCAGCAGGCTGTGGATCGCGCCGAGGAGCGGATGAAGGAGCTTGAGGGCGAGGAGCTGACCATGTTTGACCATATGGTCGCCGAGATGCCACCCTACCTGCGGGAGCAGCGCGAGGCCTTGGCGGAGGAGCTACAGGGACGGGCCAATCAGGCCAGCGGAGGGGGTAACGATGGCTAAGATGACCATGGTTGATGCGCTCAACACGGCGCTCCATCAGGAGATGGAGAGGGACGACAGCATGGTCGTTCTGGGGGAGGATGTCGGCGTGGACGGCGGCGTCTTTCGGGTCACCGCCGGTCTGCTGGATGCCTTTGGCGAGGAGCGGGTGCTGGACACACCCCTTGCGGAGGCCGGCATCGTGGGTATGTCCATCGGCATGGCCATCTCTGGGCTCCGACCCGTGTCCGAGATCCAATTCTCCGGATTCAGCTATCTGGCCTTCCAGCAGCTGGAGTCCCACGCCGCGCGGATGCGATGGCGCTCGCGGGGTGCCTACACGGTGCCCATGGTCCTGCGCACGCCCTATAGCGGGGGAGTGCGCGCCCTCGAGCACCACTCCGAGAGCCGGGAGGCCTACTGGGCCCACACGCCCGGCCTCAAGATGGTGATACCTTCCAGTCCCCGGAACGCCCGTGCCCTCCTGGTGAGTGCCATTCGCGATCCCGACCCGGTGGTCTTCTACGAGCCGAAGGCGGTCTATCGGGCCTTCCGGGAGGAGGTGCCCGAGGACGAGGAGACCTGGCCACTGGGCAAGGCCCAGGTGGCGCGCGAGGGGGATGACATCACCCTGATCTCCTATGGCGCCATGATGCGGCCCACCTTGGAGGCAGCGGCTGAGCTGGAGGAGAAGGACGGGGTGGAGGCAGAGGTGATCGACGTGCTGTCGATCTCGCCGCTGGACCATGAGACGTTTGTGCAGTCGGCGAAGAAGACCGGGCGGGTCGTCGTCATCCACGAGGCGCCCCGGAGCTTCGGGTCGGGCGCTGAGATCGTGGCGCGTCTGGTGGAGAAGGCGTTCTGGTATCTGGAGGCCCCCATTCGCCGCGTGACGGGATACGATGTAGTGATTCCGCTGTTTGCGTATGAGAAGGCGTATCTCCCTGGCGCGGATCGAATTCTGAGGGCAGCGCGGGAGACGTTGGCGGTCCAGGCCTAGAGGGCCCGCCCGCTGGTCGGCGGGTGTCCATTCGGCTCGCACCGCGGGTGGTCGACGGCCCGGGACGTGCTGCAGCGAACGAGAATACCAAGGAGGCGGTGGAGCTATGGCGCGTACATTTGAGCTTCCGGACCTGGGAGAGGGTATCCACGAGGGTGAGATCATTGACGTGCTGGTCTCCGTGGGTGATGAGGTCGAGGAGGGTGACGACATCTTGGTGGTGGAGACCGATAAGGCCTCCGTTGAGATCCCCTCGCCCTACAGTGGCGAGATCACGGGGATCGAAGTCGAACCCGGCGATCTGGTTCACGTCGGGGACACCATCATGAGATTCAGCAACGGCGAGGAGGAACCAGGGGAAGAGGAGGAAGCGGAGGAGCCCGAGCGCGGAAAGGTGGAGGAGGCACAGGCCCGTGAGGAGAGGGCACCTGAACCCCAGGAACGGGAGGAGCGGCGCGGGCCGGTGCCCGCGGCGCCCTCGACCCGGCGTCTGGCGCGCGAGTTGGACGTCGATCTGCGCGATGTCCCGCCCAGTGGGCCCGGCGGCCGCGTGACGTCAGAGGACGTGCGGGCCTATGCGGAGGGCCTGGAGGAGGAAGAGGCCCCCGCCCCGCCGGAGGAGGTGCCTGAGCGAGTGGCTCTCGAGCTACCGGAGGTCGTGCCGCACGGTCGCATGCCGGAGCTGCCCGACTTCGAACGCTGGGGCGACGTGGAGCGCATGCCCCTCCGTTCGGTGCGCCGTGCCACCGCCAAGCAGATGGCTCTCTCTTGGTCGCAGATTCCTCACGTCAACCATCAGGACAAGGCGGACATCACGGAGCTGGAGATGTTCCGCCGACGGCATAAGGAGCGGATTGAGGAGCGCGGTGGCAAGCTCACGCCGACTGTTTTCGCCATGAAAGCGGTGGTCGCCGCGCTTAAGCAGCATCCTCGCTTCAATGCCAGCCTGGACCCGGGCACCGAGGAGATCGTCCTTAAGCAGTACTATAACATCGGAATCGCCGTGGATACAGATCGCGGCCTGGTGGTGCCGGTCATCCGTGATGTCGACCGCAAGAGCATCACCGAGCTCAGTATCGAGCTCAACGAGATCGCGGCCCGCACTCGGGCCAACGAGGTCTCGCTGGAGGAGCTGCAGGGCGGCACCTTCACCATCACCAACATCGGCATTCTGGGCGGGACCGCCTTCTTCCCTATCATCAACTTCCCCGAGGTGGCCATCCTCGGCATGGCACGGGCGCGCTGGGAGTCGGTGACGGAGCCTGGCGAGGAGGGTGCGTTCGAGAGTGAGCCGCGCTATATGCTGCCGTTGATGCTCGCCTTCGATCATCGGGTGGCCGACGGAGCCGATGCTGCACGGTTCATGAACGTGCTGAAGGAGGCATTGGAGACGCCTGAGCAGATGCTGTTGATGATGTGATGAATGCCCTGGCGAGGATCAGGGCGCCCTTCGGCTGAGTTTCGTTTTCGCCTCAAGGAGGTCGGTGTCTATGGTGATGGGAGAGCAGACGTTACAGGCGGACGTGGCGGTGATCGGGGGTGGTCCCGGCGGCTACGCGGCCGCGTTCCGGGCCGCTGATCTAGGTCTCGAAGTCGTGTTGATCGATCAGGAGGAACGGCTAGGTGGAGTCTGCCTTCTGAGGGGCTGCATCCCCATGAAGGTGCTCCTCGAGGTCGAGACCCTGATTCACGATCGGCGGAAGGCGCGTAGCTGGGGGCTGGACTACGGGGAGCTAGAGATCGATCTCGATGCCCTACGGGAGCGCAAGAACCTGGTCATCGACAGGCTGGTGAACGGGCTTGGTCAGCTGGCGGACCAGCGCGACGTTCAGGTCATCCGGGCCCGGGCCGTCTTCGAGGCCTCGGACCAGGTGCGGCTGCGCGGGGTTGAGGGCCACGAGCCCGATGTGGCCCATGTGACTTATGACCGCGCCATCCTGGCCACCGGCTCCGCGCCCATCGCCTTGCCGGGCACGACTTTCGCTGAAGGTGGACGTATTATGAGCTCAGCAGGCGCGCTCGCGCTGGCCGACATCCCAGAGACGCTGCTCGTGGTCGGCGGCGGATACAACGGCGTGGAGCTGGGGTCCGCCTACGCGGCGCTGGGCAGCCAGGTCACGGTGGTGGAGCGGGAGGACGAGATCTTGCCCGGCGTCGATAGCGATCTGGTCAAGGCCTTGACTCGGCGTCTCAGGCGGACGTTTGAGGCGATCCACCCGAACACAACCGTGGCGTCTATGAAGGAGCGGGACGACGGCGTCATCGTTCAATTCGAGGGGGATGTCGAGGAGGCCGAGCAGCGCTTCGACCGGGTTCTGGTCGCCATTGGTCGGCGGCCCAACTCAGAGGGGATCGGGCTGGAGAACACTGACATTCAGCTCGATGAGGATGGATTTGTGCTGGTGGATGAGGAGCGGCGCACCGACGACGAGCGCATCTTCGCTGCGGGCGATGTGATCGGCGGTCCCCTGCTGGCTCACAAGGCGCTGCGGGACGGCAAGACCGCGGCCGACGTGATCGGCGGCGAGCCCGCGGCCTTCGACGTGCGCTGCATTCCCTCCGTGATCTACAGCGATCCCCAGATCGCCTGGTGCGGGCTCACCGAGGCGGAGGCGGTGGAGCAGGGGTACGATGTCCAGGTGGGGCGTTTCCCCTGGACCGCGTCTGGAAGAGCATTGACGATGGATGAGACCTCGGGACTGACCAAGATCGTGTTCGACAGCGAGACGGAGAGGGTGCTGGGGGTGGGGATCGTGGGGCGCGCGGCCGAGAATCTGATTGCTGAGGGCGTGTTGGCCGTCGAGATGGGGGCCGTGGCCCAGGATCTGGCGCTGACCATCCACCCGCACCCGACCCTGTCGGAGACGGAGGCCGAGGCTGCTGAGGTCTTCCTGGGCGTGGCCACCCACGTCATCTCACGCCCCAAGTGAAGACCGAGACGGATGTCCGCACGGGCATCTGAGGGACAAGTGGAGAGGAGATAATACAGTGAGTCCGAGACGGATCGTGGAGGTGGCGTGCGAGTGCCGTTACGCCGAGTGCGATCAGCACTACTCGAGTTCGCGGGGTCTGCTGCGGCGGACCATCATCTGTCGCCACCCCGACAACGCTGGCTGTCTCTGTGTGCTGCAGGAGGCCAGGGAGGCGGAGTGCGAGCTCTGCCAGTCGGAGGAGGGCCAGAAGCCCGAGACCGTCCACATCGAGGTGAAGGCGGAGTAAGCTGGCTGGACGTCGGCCCCCCCTGGGGCCGCCCCCCCCGGGCGCTGTGGAGCGATTACGCGCCGGGGCACCATAGACCACATCGACCAGGAGGTCACCATGGGAGAGCGGGTTATTGTTCGACAGGATCACAGGTTCGTCACCACTGTCCTGGCGGCGGATCCTCACGAGCCGGAATCTGAGGAGCTTGACGAGGTGCATCACATCCACGAGCTGACGCCGTATGGGATGATGATGGCCAGTCTGGGGTCATGCACGGGGATCGTGCTCCACACCTACGCTCAACATCACGGCATCGATCTGCAGGAGGTCACCTTCGACCTGCGCTACGATCGCATCTTCGCCGAGGACTGTGCGGACTGTGAGGATATCGAGACCTACAAGGAGCATATCGAGGAGGAGATCGCGCTGAGCGGGGACCTCAGCGATCGGGACCGGCAGCGCCTGTATGCGGTCTCCCACCATTGCCCCATCGACAAGATCCTGAGGGAGGGCATGGAGGTGGAGTCGTACCTGGTCAAGGGGTAGGGCTCGCTCGGCGCGCTGCGCACCCGACCGCTGCGGGTTCCCCCGGGCGCCCGGGGAGGCGCGGCGGCTCATCGCGTGTGTCACAGACGATTGGGAGGAACGAATGCTCGAGACGGGCGACAGGGCACCTGAATTCACGTTGACCTCCGATGATGGTCGGGAGGTTACTCTGTCCGATTTCCGCGGCCAGCGCGTCGTGGTCTATTTCTACCCCAAGGCGGATACGCCTGGCTGCACCAAGCAGGCCTGCGCGGTGCGCGACGTCTACACCGACATCGAGGCCGGGAACGCAGTCGTCATCGGCATCAGCCCCGATCCGCTGGAGAAGCTCACCGCCTTCCGGGAGAAGTACGATCTTCCTTTCGTGCTGCTCTCCGATCCCGATCACCAAGTGGCGGAGGCGTACGGGGCCTGGGGGGAGAAGAAGGCCTTCGGCAGGACGTACGAGGGGGTCAAGCGGAGCCACTTCGCCATCGA
>CAZGSX010000086.1:0-12163 GCA_964528475.1 uncultured Anaerolineales bacterium | reverse complement strand
TCGAGGAGATCGTGGACCAGCGACTCCAGCGTGTCGCACTCTTCATCGATGATCTTCAAGAACTCCCTTTGGGCCTCCGGGTCGAAGGAGGTCTCCCGGAGAAGAAGGGCCGTCGAGTAGCCCTTGATGGACGTGAGCGGCGTGCGCATCTCGTGCGCCAGGGTGGAGAGCAACTCCCCCTTGAGTCGGTTCGCCTCCTCAAGCGCACGCGTTTCCTGGAGCTTCCTCCTCAGGCGGGCGTTCTGGATCGCCAGAGCAATCAGGTCGACCACCGTGTGGAGGAAAGGTAGATCTGCCTCTGCGAAGCTCTCCGGCCTCTCGAGGTTTTCCAACATAAGCACACCGACCTTGTCCTCGCCCGTGAACAGGGGCACGCACACAGCACTCTGCGGCCAGCGTTCCCCCTGGATAGCCTCCCTGAAAGCGCGCGCGTTCTCCGCCGAGAGGCTGCGTCCTGACCTGGCGAGAGCCCTGGGCGTCGGATAGAGCTGAGGCTGTCCGGTCTGAAACGTCTTGCCACAGGTCGCCTCGCCGACCGCCAGACGCGTTTCCTGCAGGCGCGACAGCTCATAACCATGGGCAGCCCTAACGGCGAGCCGTTCATCCTCAGGATCATACAACAACAGGATCCCGGCCTGGGCCGCATCCAACGTCTCAGCCAGGCTGGTCAGAGACCGCTTCAGCATCGTGTCCAAGTCCTGCTCGGTGGCAAAGATCCCCGCCAGCTCAAAAAGCACGGATAGCCTGGGGTCCTCCCCCAGGAGAGTGGTCCTCGGCGACCCCACAGGATGGGCCGAGGCCGGTGGATGGCCCTCCGATCCTGCAGCCTGATTGCGCCGCGTCATGGACGCCTCCTTCCCCTTCAGCACGGGACTACGTCACCCGCCCTTCACCTCGACTGATATGGCACACTGAAAGCATAACGCCCATCGCTCGTATTGTCAATCGCAGCCAGCAGGGGTGCGAAGAGCTGATGTCCGTGCGGGGTCGCTGCGCTCCCCCGGGGCTCGCTCTCGCCGTGTAGGGTGCACTAGCGCCCCCGTCTCGAGGATCAGCGCTCCAAGGCCCGTACGTCACGATTGCTAGTTCAGCGGAAAATGGTATAATCTGTGATCGTCGGTGTGCACAGTCACGAGACTGCCTAAGCCAGTTGCTGCAGATTGTTATGGGAAGCTAATCATGGATCTGATACAGTCACTGAATCGTCAATTGGAGCGAAACACCAAGATCCCTGAGCTCACGCCAGGGGATGAGGTCAAGGTGTATGTACGGATCGTCGAGGGCGAGCGGGAGCGCGTGCAGGCCTTTCAGGGCACGGTGATCCGTGTTCGAGGCGGCGGAGCAAACGCTACGTTCACCGTGCGGCGGATTGCCTCGCACGGCATTGGCGTGGAAAGGACCTTCTTACTCCATTCTCCCCGCGTGGAGAGGGTGGAGGTGTTGCGAAGGGCCCACGTGCGGCGCGCTCGGCTATACTACCTGCGGGAGCGAAAAGGCAAGAAAGCGCGATTGCGGGAGAAACGGTCTTAGCGGCCGGATGCTGGACGCAATGGTGACCAATGGGCGT
The DNA here is from genome assembly GCA_964528475.1 of uncultured Anaerolineales bacterium. Classification (GTDB taxonomy): domain Bacteria; phylum Chloroflexota; class Anaerolineae; order B4-G1; family B4-G1; genus SKLM01. The sequence continues at coordinate 10,596 of CAZGSX010000086.1, read as the reverse complement.
GGGGTTCAATGATCCCTGCGCCTCTTTTTGTGCAACGGGTGGATCAGATCACGCGACGATGACGGGGGCGTTGAGGCGCCTTTGTTCTCCCCAGGGACCACAGGCGGAGCGCGGAGGATATGGCGCTACCCCACGTTGACCTGAACTGCCTCCCGGCAGTTCGCTGAACATGGAAGGGCCAGGCCGTGTCCGCCCTCGGGTAGAGGGGCTGTTAAAGCGAGGACCGGAGTGGCCGAGCTCTGAGTGATCGCGCAGCAGCGCTGCTGCCCTAACAGCCTATTGAGAAACCCATGAACGCTCCTATCATCGGTATTACGGGCTACGCGGATCGATCCGCACGGCCCCCCAATATCGGGACCTTCGCGGTCAGCAGGACGTACGTTCACGCAGTGACAAGGAGCAGTGGGGCTCCTCTGTTGATCCCGCCGCGTCTGGACCCCACCCTACTCCGGGCCATCTTCGACGGTGTCGGCGGACTGATTCTCTCCGGTGGTGGGGACATCCATCCCTCCTTCTACCATGCGCAGGACAAAGGGCTTCTGTGGCGCGTCGACGAGGAAAGAGACCGCGCCGAGCTGGCATTGGCGCAGTGGGCCCTGGCCGAGGGCCTGCCCACGTTGGCCATCTGCCGGGGTCTGCAGGTGCTGAACGTGGCCAACGGCGGCACCCTCATTCAAGACATTCCCACGCAGGTGCCCAACGGCTTGTCGCACAGCAGCGTCGCCGGACGGCCCGTGCCAGACATCGCGCATAACGTGACGGTTGAGGCGACTACCCGTCTGTCCAGCATCATTGGAGAGGGCACAGTGGGGGTGAACAGTGCCCACCACCAGGCAGCGGACGCCACCGGCGACGACCTGCTCGTCGCGGCGCGGGCGCCCGACGGCGTTATCGAGGGACTGGAAGCCCGCGATCACCCCTTCTGCATCGCGGTGCAATGGCACCCTGAGGTGATGATCGACGAGCCCGGCTCTATGATGCGGCTCTTCGAGGCCCTGGTTCAGGCAGCGCAGAGCTGATGCGCAGAGGCCTCTGCGCGGGGGCGAGCACGATCCTGCTGATGCTGGCGGCGTGTACTACGACGCTCGGGCCAGCGTTGAGGACAGCCACATCCTCTCCCTCTCCTACCGCCTCCCCACCATCGTCAACCAGCACACGAACGCCCACGCCGGTCGCCACGACGGCTCCGCCGCCCACCCACACACCCGTTGAGACCCCGATCGCCACAACCGAACCTGGGGTCATCGACGAGGCGTGGGTTGATCCCCCTGAGCATGGGCTGCCGGAGACATCCTCCGACGCCGCAACGCACGCGCTGGTGCCGAACGCTCGACGCGACTTCTGGGTTCCCGAAGCCGCTGATGGCGGCCGGAGGAGCGTGGAGGCGCGTCTCCGCATCCAGAGCACCCAGGTGCAGATGTGGGTTGCGGAGGGTTTGTGGCACGACATCAGGCAGCTGGAAAGCGTTGCGGAGATGCTCGAGGCCGACGTTTTCCCCAAACTGCGAGCCGCATTCGACCCAGAATGGAGCCCGGGACTGAATGGGGAACCCCGCGTCGCCATTCTGCACGTGTCCGGTCTGAACGATGACGTGCTGGGTTACACGTCCAGCCTTGACGCGTACCCCAACCACGTCCACCCGTGGGCCAACGAGGCGCAGCTGATAACCATCAACGTGGATGCGGTCGACATCGGATCGCCTGAGTACGAGGCGGTGCTGGCTCGGAGCCTGGTCCATCTCATCCTCCGGCGCCACGACCGCAACGAGGAACCCTGGGTGCGGGAGGGGCTGGGCGACCTGGGTGCGGCCCTGGTGGGAGCCGATAGTGAAGGGCTGATTGACGCCTACGTGATGGAGACGGACGTCCCCCTCCGGTCGTGGGAGGGGACGGCTGAGCAGCGGGGAGGGGCTTTCCTTCTCATGGCTTACTTCCGGGAACGAATGGGGGAGGAGGGGATCCACGCGCTGGTCCGGGAGCCAAGGAACGGAGTGAGGGGCTTCGACGCAGCTCTTGGCGAGCTGGGTGAGGACCTAACGTTCGCCCAGCTGTTCGGCGACTGGCTGGCCTCGATCTACCTCGAGAGCGCGGCGAGGACCAGCGACGTGACGTACGGCTTCTCGGAGCTGGATCTTGCGCCGCCAAAGCCCGCGGCTGTGTACCACATGTATCCCGTCACCACCGAGAGCTCGCTCCAGCAGTTCGGCGCCCACTTCATCGTGCTGCAGGGAGAGGAAGATCTCCAGATCGAGTTTTCCGGACAAGCGCAGACGCCTTTGTCTCCCGATGCGCTTGCAGACCGTCCCCCAGTCTGGTGGTCAAACCGGGCCGACGAGTCGCGGACGCAGCTCTTGGGACGGGTCGACCTCTCGGACCTTGAGATCGGAAGGGACGGAGCCGTCCTCAGTTATTCAACCTGGTACGACATCGAGGAGCACTACGACTATGCCACGCTGGAGGTCAGCGGAGACATGGGACAGAGCTGGCGCATCCTCGAGACCCCGTCGGGTACGGCCAGCAACCCGTATCTCAACAACCCCGGGTGGGGATACACGGGCCGCAGCCAGGGCTGGATACGGGAGGAGATCGACCTCCCAGACGATGTGGGGGAAACGCTGTTGGTGCGTTTCTCCTACCTCACCGACGGGGCCATCACTGGCGACGGTTTGCTCCTCGACGATATCTCGGTGACCCCCATGAGGGACGGGAAGCCTGGGACCGGTCTAGAGATCAGTTGGACTGCAGAGGGATTTCTTCGGACGGACGGCTGGGTGGAACAAGACTACCTGGCTTCGCTCATCTTCATAGGAGACGAGATCACCGTGCAAAGACTGGCGGTGACAGAGAATGGAGACGGCGAGTGGGCCGTCCCCTTGCAGCGCGAGGACGTGGACGAAGCGGTGGTCATCCTGTCGGCGCTGGCCCCGGCAACACACCACCCTGCGGCCTATGGATTGGACATCAACGCATCTCAGCCCACGCCCGCGGCCGAATCAGGAAAAGGAGGAGACTGAGCGCAGGCGTCGCCGGCTCGAACCCCCCGCCCGTGTCGGAGGGCCGTCGTCTAGGGCTGCGAGGACGAGTCAATGGTCATCGACTCGCCGCTCTTAAACGCCTCAAGCTGAGCCTCCAGCTCGGCCTGGCGAGCGGCAGCGGCCCTCTTTCCCTCCTCCAGAAGGCCGTCGATCCGGCTGCGGATCTGGTCCTGCAGCTCTGCGCCGCGGTAGGGGGCGAACAGCAACCCCATCACCGCACCGACCAAGCCACCTAGCATGAAACCAGCGAGATAGTTAAGCACCTTGCGCATTATGTTGACCTCCCGAATACTTGATAGGATCTCCGATCCCAGTGAGCGTGGTTGTCCCGGACAGGGCCGGAAACAGGGGAGGCTCGGACACAAACAACAGCCGGTAGTCGGTTTGCCTTCTAGCGGTAGAACTCAGTCGATCCCGCCACGCCTCTGGAGCTCGCTCTCCCCTTGTCCATCCAGCCTCTCGTCGCGAAGGTACCATCCCCATTATACATCAGTCGCGCCCAGGTCAAAAGCCGAGATGCCCCCGGTCGCTGAATTCGCGCAAAGGCATGAGTGGTACTATAATGGCTCGATGCCATGCGGGTGTGGCCCGCACGATCCCATGATAGACGAGGAGTGCTGACCCTGTGCGATACTTGGTCCTATCCGACATTCATGCGAATCTGGCGGCCCTGGAGACTGTGCTGGAAGACGCCCCCGGTTTCGACGCTCTCTGGTGCCTGGGCGATCTGGTGGGATACGGGCCCAAGCCGAACGAATGCATCGACCGGGTCCGGGACTTCTCACACACGAGCCTGGTTGGCAATCATGACTGGGCAGCCCTGGGCAAGCTGGACCTGAGCAGCTTCAATATGGTGGCCCGCACCGCCAACGAGTGGACGCAGAAGCAACTGACGTCGCGCTCGCGTACGTACCTGGCCGGCCTGTCCCCCAGCCTGCAACTGGAGCACTTCACCCTTGTCCACGCCAGCCCGCGCGAGCCGATATGGGAATACATCATGGATGCCAGCACCGCGTATCAGAACTTCGAGCACTTCTCGACCCCCTTCTGTCTCGTAGGCCACACGCACGTACCAGTGGTATTTGAACTGGACCAGGACTACCAACGGTGTGAGACGACCCTGCCGCCCCTCCCCGAGCCGCTGAGCCTGGGGCCCGGCAGGGCCATCATCAACCCGGGAAGCGTGGGACAGCCCCGGGACGGCGATCCCCGGGCCAGCTACGCCATCCTGGACACCGGCGAGATGTCGTGGACTTTCCATCGTGTTCCGTACCCGATCGAGGTGACACAGGAGCGCATGCGCGCCAGCGGCCTTCCCCGACGGTTGATCGACCGCTTGGAAATGGGACGGTAGCTCGGAACTTCTGAGCTCGCTCTGACGTCTAGAGGATGACGGCGGGGCCAACGATGGGGCGAGATGGCGGCGAACATCCCGGTGTGTCTCGGCAGGGAAACAGGGCAGAGAACTGCCGGCGTGGTCAGCCCGCCCCCGTCAGAGGGCCGCATATGTGGCGAATGCTTATTCGCGACGCCATGGTAGGGTTCAAGGTAGGGAGGAGAAGATGATCAAGAGACTTCTGGGTGGGCTGGTAGCCGTGGTTCTATCGCTAGTGGTTATTGGCTGCGCTGCAGCGCCGGTGGGATGGCCAGCTATGCAGGAGGACAGAGCGGAGGCGCCTGCAGCCATGCCGACGTACGTCCCTGAGGCGCCTATGGAGGAGAAGGCAGCGAGCGATTCCGGCGCGCGGCCTGCGGACTACGCGGCCGTCGAGCGTCTCATCATCCGCAATGCCAATCTGGACATCGTCGTGCGCGACACGGAGGCGGCCGTGGAGACGATCAGCCAGCTTGCCACGGATATGGACGGCTATGTGATCGAGTCCAACCTCTCGCAGTACCAGGAGGGGAAGCAGGCTTATCTCCAGCTCCGCGTTCCGGCGGAGAAGCTGGACCAAACCCTGGACAGCATCCGGGAGCTCTCGGAGGAGGTGCGACGGGAGAATGTGTCCGGGGAGGACGTCACCGATGAGTACGTCGATCTCCAGTCCCGCATGCGCCATTTGGAGGCAACGGAGGAGCGGCTTCTGACGTTCATGGACGACGCGGAGGACACAGAGGCGGCTCTTGAGGTGTATGATCGCCTGCAGAACATCCAGGCGCAGATAGAACAGACGAAGGGGCGGATGCAGTACCTGGAGCAATCGGCGGCCATGGCCACCATCACGCTCAATATCACCCCCAGCAGGCTGGCGCAGCCGATCGAGGTCGGGCGCTGGCAGCCGCAGGGAACGTTGCGCGACGCCGTCGAGTCGCTGATTAGGGTCTTCCAGTTCCTGGTTGACGCGTTGATCGTCATCGTGGTCCTGATCCTGCCAGTCCTGTTGGTCATCAGCCTGCCCCTCGTGGGGGCATTCTTCCTCATCCGGGCACTGGTCCGGCGGAGGAGGAGGAAGAAGGAGGGCGAGCAGGAGCCGGGTGAAGAAGGGGCAACGAAGGGGGCGCAAGAGGCGTAGCAAGCAAGAGGGGAAGCAGACATCCAGGGCAAGAGGCACGAGAGGCTGAAAGCGGACGACGAAGTCGGGTGCGCCGGGAGCCCTCGTGCCTGCCTTGGTCAGCAGCCTTACTGTGGGCATCGGCGGCTCAACAACGAGCAACGGTTCCACGTCCTCACCCCGGGCGGAACGGGGTGAAGGCGAGGCGTCTCCACCGGCGTATCCGCTTAACAAAGGACCCTTCCACATCATGAAACCAACGCTCTACCTGGTGCCCGTCTTGGTCATCGCCGTCTTCTTCCTCATCCGCGCCCAACTCCTGGAGAAGCGGCGACAGGTCCTGTTCCTCAAGCCGGCCGCCACGCTGCTGGTCATTGTGATCGCGCTGCTGTCGTTCATGGAACCCACGTATAACCCTACGTACAGCGTGGGGGTCCTGGTGGGGTTGGTCCTGTCGCTAGGGGGCGATGTGGCCTTGATGTTCGATGATGATCAGCGCGCCTTCGCCCTGGGCCTGGTGCTCTTCCTGCTGGCCCACATCGCCTACATCGTGGTCTTCACCCTCCTGGGGCGCTTCTCCGGCTGGGACGCGGTCACGGCCATCGCCCTGCTGGCAGCGGGCATCGGCTTCTACTCCCTCATTCAGGCGAACCTGGGTTCGATGCGGCTCCCCGTGATTGCCTACATGGTCGTCATCTCCGTCATGGTCAACCGTGCGTTCTCTACCCTGGCGAGCCCGCACTTCAGCACGGGACAGGCCACGATGGTGGCCAGTGGGGCGGTCCTCTTCTACCTATCCGACATGATCTTAGCGGCCAATCGCTTCTGGAGACCGTGGAAATACGAGCGCACCAGCCTCGCCTTCTACTATTCCGGGCAGCTGCTGATTGCCCTGGCGGCGAGCGCTTTCCCCTAGCGCGGCTGGCTAAGGGCGGGGCGATGGTGAGGGGGCCTCGCTGACCGGAGCGACGGCGCGCTGGGGGTTGCTTTGGCACCCGAGCGGGTCTCGACCGCCTTGATGCGCGCAGAGATTGCTGGTTCGTGGATCTCTCTGCGGGGATTGATCCGCGACTGTATCTGCACCGACCGGGTCTGCCACATGAGCTGACGACAGCCCGCAGATCCGTGATATGGGACCAAAGAACCGTTGATCAGAGCACGAAAGGACCATCATGCAAGAACCAATCACGTACGATAGCCTCCACCGCTTCGCCGATGCCTTCGACGAGGAACCCAAGAACCGACTGGCGTTGAACGCAGTCACGAAGAACGGCATTGGAGCGGTGGCGCTCAACCGAGAGGTCGTCAATCAGATCGACCACACGTACTCCGAGTTGATCAAGACGCCCGAGGCCACCCACCAGAAGAAGAGCGGCCGCTGCTGGCTCTTCGCCGGGCTCAACACCCTGCGCCTGGCGGCCATGGAGAGCATGAAGTTGGAGAAGTTTGAGCTCTCGCAGGCGTATCTCATGTTCTGGGACAAGCTGGAGAAGGCGAACTACTTCCTGGAATCGATCATTGAGACGCACGACGAGCCGCTGGACGGGCGGTTGGTGATGTGGATCCTGGCCAACCCGATCGTCGACGGGGGACAGTGGGACATGTTCGGCAACCTGATCCGGAAGTACGGGGTGGTGCCGAAGTCAGTCATGCCAGAGACGGAGAGCAGCAGTAACACCCGCCCCATGAACGGCCTCCTCGTGGCCAGGCTGCGGGAGGATGCCCGGGTGCTGCGGGAGATGCACGGGCAAGGTGCTTCGGTTGAGGCGATGCGGGAGAAAAAGGGGGAGATGATGGAGACGTTCTACCGCATGCTCTGCATCCACCTGGGTAGGCCTCCGCAAAGCTTCTTCTGGGAGTGGCGGGACAAGGACGAGGCCTTCCACCGGCACGGTGAGATCACGCCTCGCGAGTTCTTCGAGACCTACGTTCAGTTCGACTTGGACGACGCGGTCTGTTTGATCAACGCTCCCACGGAGGACAAGCCATACGAGAAGCTCTACACCGTCGCCTACCTGGGGAACGTGGTCGATGGCGACATTGTGCGCTACCTCAACGTCGACATCGATACCCTGAAGCAGGCAGCCGTGGAGATGATCCGCGATGGGAACGCTGTCTGGTTCGGCTGCGACGTGGGGAAGTGGCTGGAGCGGGACATGGGCATCATGGACCCCGCCATCTACGAGTACGAGCTGGTGTATGACACCGTGTTTGAGCTGGACAAGGCGGGGCGGCTCGACTACGGGCAGAGCCGCATGACGCACGCGATGGTGCTGACGGGCGTGGATCTGGACGATGACGATCGACCGCTGAAGTGGCGGGTGGAGAACAGCTGGGGGACGGACCTGGGCGACGATGGGTACATGCTGATGACGGACGCCTGGTTCGACGAGTTCGTCTACGAGTTGACGGTGAGCAAGGACTATCTGTCGGCGCGATTGCTGGACGTGCTGGAGACGGAGCCGGTGGTGCTGCCGCCGTGGGATCCGATGGGAGCGTTGGCCGGGGGTCCGTGAGCACAAAGTGCGTGGCAATGACTTGACCGGGACTTCCATCTTGTGCTCTGTAGTAGACCCGAATATGATGAAGATGTGACCCGGAGTTGGATGAGACGGGCTCATGTGCCAGCCACAGGCGAGGGCACGCGGGATAGGTCCAGAACGGAGCTGACAGCGAAGGCACTGGCGGCAAGACAAACTTATGCTTGGCCGGTGATTGTGTCCGTGCTGGCGTACTCCAGTCCCGCGCCAGCACGGAGTTATCCAGAGGGAGGAGCGCTTGATGAAATCACAGAGCGAACTTCGAGACAAATGGATGGACCGCTGCGCTTGGTGTGGTAAGCAGGTACAGGAAGAGGCAGCCTGCTATGGCATAGGCGCCAGGACCCGCGCCGGGTTCGAGTTCAGCGGACAAGGACCTCTGCTCGAGATCACGCTGGAGCACGCGGACAAGAAGACGTATGGAATCAGAACCGCCGCCGATTCACCGGCGAGGGAAGAGGGATGGGATCTGGTCTTCTTCCTCTGCAGCGAGGAATGTGCGGAGAAGCTCCGCGCGGCCCTCCAGCGAGAAATCGGCTTGCTGGGCGGACCATTGGAAAGGCTAGAAGGGTAGAGTGATGATACCTTCTGCTGACGTAGACCGGGGCAAGTCGGGTCCTGAGACGCACCAGATCATGTTGTTTGACCAGGCGTTCGGCTTTAGGGCACCCCTGGGGCGGGCCAACGACATCGCTCCGCCGTGGCGTGGGAGCAGAAGACGACATACGGTCTGCTGTTCGTGAGATCGCTGAGGAACGGGCACTGGGTAGCCCGAGACGTTAGGACCTGGACCAGGCAGCGCGCAACCTGTCCCTGGATGGAAGCGCAGCCTAGCAGCGACGGTGGAAGGTCAAGGAGCGCAATCATGGTCGGAAGGTGCTAGAGTAGGAGCGGTGAGAGCCATGAGTGTCTACCCAGTGACACAAGTTGATCGTGACCTGTTCCTGTTTGGCGGCGACCTGGAGGCCCTGCTGGCGGACCGGGAAAGGGAAAGGCTGGAGCGCGACGGACGGACCCAAGCGCGCCAGACCGCAGGCGCTATTGCCCGTCTCGGGCACCACGCACCGGAAAGAGGCGAGGACCACTATGCCCGGTCGCGTCCTGTCTCAGCCTGAACGCGGCAGATGCTGTAGCGGTCCGATCCTGGCCCGTCGTGACCAGAGCCGCCACCAAGAACGATGCTAGAAGCCCTGACCCGTTCGCTCCCGAAGCAGTGGGCTAACTTGGGTTGGAGCGCAAGGACAGACGGGGAGAGACGCTGGGCTTGAGTGCGGGGGCAGCATCGCAACATGCACTTGGGTCAGCTCTCGCCCAGGCTGGGCCCGTGATATTCGCCCGAGGTGCATCTCTCGCAGCGATCCCCCGGCATCCCATGCCTTTCTGGAAGACGGCGAAGGGAGTGCGGGCGGTATGCGTGCACAGCGGCGATCGTCACCAGCTTGCTGGGACCGTGAAGACTGAAGCTCATCCATGTGCTCACCACGACACCCACCCAGCGCGCGAATGAGTGACGTGGAGAGCGCGCTTTGAACCCTGCCTATGGGACGAAGGCGACTCGGGGGTTTCCCCCTTGGCCTCGGCCAGTCTCGACCCAGGGGCACCTCCTCCTTGTCTACTTAACACAAGTGGCCCACCGGCACGCGAATAGCTTCTGGGGGAGGCATCCAAGTCCCTGGTAACGATGCGTTGGCCCACTCACTAGAACCGTCACTTGCCTCAGTCCCCACCCTGTGATAAGCCCGCCATCACCCGCTGCCACGAACACCGAGAACCCAGGAGCTGTCTATGCTTGCCACCGTGAGCAGTTGTGCCCTGCAGGGCCTGGACGGCGTCGTCGTCCAGGTCGAGGTCGATGCCACACGCGGAATGCCGGGGCTGACGGTCGTCGGGCTCCCGGACGCCGCCGTCAGAGAGTCGCGAGAGCGGGTTCGCTCAGCCATCAAGAACTCTCAGCTGACCTATCCCGGCTCACGCATCACCGTCAACCTGGCGCCGGCGGACATCCGCAAGGAGGGTCCGGCCTACGACCTGCCCATCGCCGTGGGGGTGCTCATCGCCTCTCAACAGGTGTGGCCACACGCTGTGGAGGACGCCCTGATCATCGGCGAGCTCTCGCTCGACGGCTCGGTGCGCCACGTGGACGGCATCCTGCCCGTCGCCGCCCTGGCCCGCGACGAGGGCCTCTCCACCATCTTTGTCCCGGCCGAGGACGCCCCGGAGGCATCGCTGGTCAGTGGACTGTGGCCAAAGGACGCTGCCTTCTTACTCGCGTTGGGACAGCCCTGGGACGTGCGCTGGTCCCCGATGATCGGCCACGAGCCCGATCGACCAGAGCATCACGCGAGTGCATCCCGCCATAAACGCATACGATTCCGCCCCACACCGGTCGGTTTTGTGGTATAATAGTGGTGAGGGACGATACCTTTCGCTGACGTCGAGCGGGCAAGTATGTGTTGCGGTACGCTAAAGCCCGCGGTGTGACCGGGAGATCGACGTGGACGAACGCGACAGGCACGGGAACGACATTGCC